>JAWOMO010000156.1:0-6032 GCA_033852435.1 Nitrospira sp. | reverse complement strand
TTCATCCTGTCCTTCAACCCTTAGATTCTTGTTTTCTTCCCGGCTAATCTTGCCAGTATGGAGCGTCACAACGCTTACATATCCCAACCCGCTTGATCCTGGATTGCCATACCCCGCACAGTAGGATGTGAAGGGCCCGATGGCACCCTCCACAATTCCCCGCTTGTTCAGTGTGTGTTCTTTAGCCTCGGCATATTCAGCATTCGGTGTGCGGGGTTTCTCTTTCTTATCCATTTTTGGAATCGATGTCGTACGCCCTCCAGCCTCGGCTATAAGAGCATTCTTGGAAATGGGTTGTGACATAACTGCTACCCCTCTTCTTATGTGAACACCGAGGCTTAGGAGTGCTCCAGGGACTCTACTGATTTCTATGGCTCTCGTCTACTGGACAATTTTACGAACACATTTAGCACGCGCTCTTGCCGTACCAGTCCTGCTTAGCTTCCCCTTCCTAGATGAACTTCGCAGCTTGGCATTTGGTCTAGTGACCAATAGATGGGGAAATGGTGGTGACCGGCTTGGCGCTATCTAACCCGCTATCTAACCTTGGAGGTCTTTTTGAGTAACCGAACGATTCGCTCGCCGGCGATTCATCGCTTGTTCCGCATAGGGCCTATCGCTATCCAGTAGAGGACCAATCCCACCATCGCCACGATTGATAGACCAGGCCAGCCGCCGAATGGCGGCGAGTCAAAGACGGTAAAAGGATCGGGACTGAGGCGTGGCCACAGCGCGGCAAGCGCGATCGCTGGTAGTCTGAACACTGTCGGGACGCGGTAGCAACTACCGACAATGGAAACGACTGAGCAAGTCGAAACAGGTTATAAATCATCCGCACCACACCCTCATCAGGTTCTGTCGCTGCTTTGGGTATTCCGGTCGCTACAGGTCCGCGTGAATTACTGAGGTAGGAGGCGACAGCCACGCCGTTTCGCTTGTCGCGCAATGCCCCAGTCACATGGTCTGTTCTCATTCCTGAAGGGAATACTCTTTCTCTAAGCCCACGTACCTATGATGATTTGTTCATGCACGTCTTCTCCTACTTATGTGGCATCCTGTCTGCACAAGTCTGTTCACAAGACATCTACCAGATGAACGGTCGATTTCGAGCAAACCAGGAATCTACCACCAACGAAAAGAGACAAATGATGATGCCCACACTTCAGACCATGATGACAAACTGGGAGGGCATGCTATGTCTGCAATTACATTTGAATGGACAACACATTTCGACCACGGCAGTGAAGGCGTCTATACAAAGTCGTTATCCACGTTAATCGGTGAGGATGGCACAAGGAAATTGGTCGAAATTGCGAAGATCTATCAACAATATGATTGGTTTCGGCTGCTTCTTGCAAAGATGAACGACCAAGTCGTCGGTGAGCTGGCGCTCTATTATGAACCGCTTCACGGTTCTCATGAAGGCTGGATATGTGTCCACCCCGACTTCAGGCAACTGAGGATCGGCGATGAACTTCAGAATGAATTTGAACGAAACGCGTTGAAGAACGGCATTAGAATCTTTAGAGCCGACGCGACCATGGCGTATACACATTCTCAAAAATATCTCTTTAGAAGGGGCTATAAAGCGGTAGGCCACATTCCTATGAGTTTTTCTTTTCTTCCGGGTCAAAAGTCACTTGGAAGTGCAATTTCCGTGTGGAAGATTATGGATCCAACACTTATGAAACAGTGGGAACATGAACAAAGAGAGAGCCTTGACTGGGAAGATTTACGATGGAGATGGTAGCAACCACGTGACCGCTTATTCTTGGTCGATCGATTGGGGCCAGATCCGCCTGCTTTCGCAGGTGCTGCACGTCGAGGCGCACATGCTGCCGGAGGAAACAATCCTCCTGTCGGACGCTGCCACAAACGGATCAACGAGATCTGAGCTTGATGCCGATGACTCCTCGCGCTTCACTTCTGTTGAACCCCGACTGGGTAAGGAAGCAGCTTAGAAGGTGCGGTTGGCCTATACAGGTTAAGGGATGGTCACCCTTGTATTCTGCAGCACAAGGGAGCCTGGTGATACATGACAGAGCGGCTTGTCATTCCATCGAAAACACGATGGCTCTTCACGAATGCCCCATGATCGCGGACGCTCGACGGCCTATGCTACGCAGGAAGCGTGAAGTAAAATGTCGCACCTTGGCCAGGCTGTGACTCCAGCCAAATGCGTCCACCATGGCGTTCGACAATCTTCTTGCAGATCGCCAGGCCGATCCCGGTGCCGGGATATTCCCCAATGTTGTGCAGGCGCTGAAAGATGACGAAGATTTTGTCGGCGTATTGCGGATCGATGCCGATGCCGTTGTCGCGGACGGCGAACCGCCACTCGTGGTCGTGTCGCTCGGCTGACACGTGTACGCGTGGCGGCTGATCCCCCCGAAACTTGAGAGCATTGCTCAAGAGGTTTTGAAACAGCTGCAGGAGCTGTCGTTCATCGGCCATCACCGTCGGAAGCGGATCGTGGGTTACTACCGCCCGGCTCTCTTCCACCGCCGCACGCACATTATCCAGCGCATGGCCCACTACCGCCTCGAGGGAGGTGGGGGCAAAGACCTGAGCCTGGGTGTCGACACGTGCATAGGCCAGCAGGTCCTGGATCAGTCTCTGCATGCGGTTGGCCCCATCCACCGCATAGCCGATGAAGTCATCCGCCTCAGGATCAAGTTTGCCCTTGTAGCGCCTCGCTAAGAGCTGAGTGTAACTGGCAATCATCCTTAACGGCTCCTGCAAGTCGTGCGACGCCACATAGGCAAACTGTTGCAGATCAGTGTTGGAGCGAGCCAATTCCGTCACGGACCGCTCCAGGGCCTGCCGGGCCTGCATCAAGTCGCGCTGCTCCCGTGCCACTGTCCACGACGCCCAGATCCCATAACCGCTCAGTGGAGCAATGACGAGGAACCCGATGAGGCCAACCGTCCAGATCAGCCGGTTGATCGGCCCATACGCTTGGTCACGGTCCAATCGCACCAACACGGTCCAGTCGAATCCCGGAAAGTTGCTGTACCCTCTTGTTCTGGCATACCCAGTCACCACAGGAACCTGCCGGCGCTCGTGCAGTTCTTCCACAAAACCTGGCTTGTCACGATCCTCGGCTGCTCTTCCTGCAGAAGGCAGCTTCATCAGGGTGTGGCTGAGACTCTCCGAGTGCTCCTTCTCAGCAACGACCACTCCTCGACGGTCCAGGATCAACCAGTCGTAGATCTCTTCCCTCTGCTGCAGCTTTTCTTCCTCAATGATGGCTCGCAGATTGTCCAGCGGGACTCGGCTCGTCACCACTCCACGAAAATCTCCCTGTGGCCCATAAATAGGAGCCGCGAATCCTACCGCCGTGATTCCCTTGACAAGGTGGGCCCCCATCAGCTGTACCTCCCCTGTCTGCCTCACCAGATAAAACCACCAGTCTCGATGAGTGGGACCCGAATTACCCTCTGCCGAACGCTCGTTCGCCTTGCCAGTCTCCCCTGCTTCAGATGAGTCGGTCGCGGCAACAGTGCGACCGGTTGCATCAGTGACCGCCAGCCAGGAGTAGTACCAATAGAGTTTCTGGTATTGCCGTAACCGCTTTGTCTTCTCGTCCGGGGTGCCATCTAAGAGGATTCTGTCATTCGCAAAGATTTGGATATCCCCAAACCGCTCAAACAGGACCCGATCCAGTGTGTCCGCGACCCTGGCGGCGGTTCTGGCCAGATCTACGCCTCTCTCATGGACCATCACGGCTCTCAACGCACCCAACGCATACAGACCCATTCCCACTGCGATCGCAAGGCAGAGGAGCAACACGATGGGAAGTGCGGCCGTAGGCCATCGGGTTCTGTCTACCGCGACGGTCTGTTGCGCGTTCACTTCATGGCCCGGTATCGCCATTCAATCCCGCCTTGCTTCCACTGTAAGAGGGTCGAGACCTCTAAGGAGATATCTCTCACTCGAAGACGTCATTTCTGCGCTTGGCAGGAATCGCCGAAGGTACTCTCACACTCGAGACACCGGATCTTGCCGGTCCTCTTCTTGTTCTTTGTCAACACGTCTTCGATCATCCGGGTCTGACTGCAGGGGGTGACTGTGGTTGAGGTCGTGTGGCTGATCGCCTGAATGGTTACAGTGTCCATGAGCCCCTCCCTTAGTCCGGAGATGGACTCCCGCTCTTCTGCTGTAGCACGCGGCTTCTCGGTCGGTCCACCATGTTCAGAGGTCAGCTACAGGCTCGCTGGTGTCTAGCTCTCAAAACACACCTGGGAGATCGACGCGAACGGTCGACAGAGGCCGTCCAGTGGGAAGGCTGGCAGGCACTGGCTCAGCGTTCGATGTGGTCGAACTGATCGACACTTCATAATGGAACCGGGCGGGACGACGAAGCACAAGCTGGCCCTCTCGACTGAGTTGGTCCACGACGGTGAAGATCTCATTCCATGTAAACTGAGGCAGCCGGTCGAGCAGCGCATCGAGAGAGCACGGGCCTTGCCGCATCAGCTCCGATCGAATGGCGGATTGGATGGTCGCCGTTCTCAGCATGGGAGCCTCCCTTCCGATGTGCGACCCGTTGGGCCTCTGTTTGAATAGTTTTACTGGACTGTTCACTGTGAAGAGACATGTCAAAAGTCAGCGCATGAGGAACCGCACGGGTAGGAGTTATAGCGGGGAATGCCAGATCAGACTATCGCCGGAACCACGATTGTGGCGTCATTGTGTCTGGTCCCTCGTTGTCCTAATCGGAACGACAAGAGGACGGGCCACATGACGGGTGACAGACTAGGTGAGCGCCTATGCGATCCCTTAGTACACGGCGTACGGCATGAATCTGGCGTCGTTCTTGGGATGGATCCGAGAACCGGGACGACAATCAGTGACCTTACCGCTACCTCTCCAAAGCGCTTTCTATACCCACCGGATATTGCCGGAGTGGTCTTCACCCCCATCGCGTTCGCAGGTGTCTCACTCACGCCGCATGATGCTTCCCGTGATATGGCAGGGTGACGATCCCCAGCCAGAAATCATCGATAGATTTCACCACGGTGATGAACTGCTCAAAATCCACCGGCTTGGTGATGTAACAGTTGGCGTAATGGTTGTAGGTCTTGGCCACGTCTTGTTCGTCCTTCGAGGTCGTCAGAATGACCACCGGAATGCGTTTCAGATCGTCGTCGGCTTTGATCTCCGCCAACACCTCACGACCATCTTTTTTCGGTAGGTTCAAATCGAGCAGAATGAGATCGGGACGCGCCGCATGGGCATATGGGGCTTGCCGACGTAGCAACGACAAGGCTTCGATGCCGTCCTTGACGACTGTGAGCTTATTGAGTACCTTGGCCTCTCTGAGGGCTTCCCTCGTCAGACGGACATCTCCCGCATTGTCTTCTACGAGCAGAATTTCTACGGGCCTGACAGTCTTGGATGTAGGCATACGGCGTTCCTCCTTGTGTGTGAGGGCCATATGTGAGACCTGGGTCAGCGGACTCGTATCCTGGATCATGGTTCATGTTGCTACGGCCCAATGATCGGTGGTGTGAATATAGAAGATGGCCCCTCGGCCTAATTGTGACTCCACCTCGATGCATCCGCCCTGCCGCTCCATAATGTGTTTGGACACCACCGAGCACGAAACCCCTCAAAGCCTGTTTCATGGTCGGAAACCCTTGCGTCTTTCAGATAACAATTCAGGTACCCTCTTTAGTAAAAGCATACTGTCCCACTCTTCTTCTTCGCAAGTCATAGTCTGGCAATAAGACTCCCTTATCATTTTTCCAATATTCCGTGGACACCTTCTCGTGGCAACGAGAATGAACAAGATTTCCCGCCGCTCTCCACACTTTTAAAGCTATCACCACCACGTGGGTCCCATTCCCGAGATTGCTTATATAGCAAGCGTCCCCTCCATCTAGAAACACGATGGCCTGTGCTCAGGTGACCCCGAAGCACAGGCCATCGTGAAAAGAGGAAACCCTGGCGTGGCGGCGTCTTACTTGCCCATCATTCCCTTCATCTCACCACCCATTCCCTTCATCTCTTCACTCATCCCTTTCATC
>JAWOMO010000161.1:0-10656 GCA_033852435.1 Nitrospira sp. | reverse complement strand
CCGGCCGAAACGTGGAAAGAGTATGGATCGCTCTTCCGCGAACATGCGACGGCGGTCATCACGCCTGACTTATTGGCTGCACTGGCGCAGGTCGAGGGCGCGGGAAATCCGGTGGCGCGGACCTACTGGAGATGGCAGTCGTCGTGGAATCCTTTGGACTGGTACCGACCGGCGTCGAGTGCGGTCGGTATGTACCAGATTACCGACGGGACGTTTCAGGAGGCGAAACGGTACTGCATCCACGACCATGTGGTGGTCGAGGACGGCCCATGGCACGACATGCAATCCTGCTGGTTCAACAACCTCTACCAACGCGTCCTGCCAGGCCATGCTATCGAATTGACCTCGGCGCTGCTCGATCGCCAAGTCGCGAGTGCGGTCGGACAGAGACGGATCGGTTCTGTGACGCTCCAGAACAAACAGGATCTGGCCGCGGTCATTCATCTTTGCGGTGCCGGGGCCGGCCAGGCCTATGCCGCGCGCCGCTTCAGGCTGAACCCCCACCAGCGGTGCGGCGACCACGACGTGCGCGCCTATCTCATCCGGGTGAATGCGATGAAACAGCAGTTCGCCCAACTGGCAGCAGGCGGCAAACAGCCCAGGCTCGTCAACCCTCGCTGACCACGATCGCGATCACGCCTGGCGTGCAGACTCAATTCCTCGCAGAAGCCCGCGGAGCATTTCATCCCAACTCCTCACGCCCTCCCCTCGTCGCTCGCCAGGATAACGCCATTCCCAGCAGTAATAAGAGTGACGCAAGGAGAAACGGCGCGCCCGGGAGATGCCAGCCGGAGCGAGGCCCGATGAACAGCGCAAAGGTTTGCGTGAAGAGACCGGGCCCGATCAGACTGGCGATGCCGGACAAACCCGCGATGGCTCCTTGGAGTTGGCCCTGTTCCGAGGCACTCACGCGGTTGGTCATGAGTCCCTGCGCCGATGGACCGGCGAGGCCCCAGAAGGCCATGATGGGAATACCGGCACAATAGATCCATCCGTCGGTGGCGAAGCCGTAGACGCAAAACCCGATCGCTCCGCAGCACAATCCCGCGAGCAAGGTATTTCGTTCCCCGAACCTCGCGGTGAGCGGTTTCATCAACAGTCCCTGCACGATTATGGCGTTGATGCCGGCAGCCGCGAGCATGAAGCCAACGGCCGTCGAGCCCCACCCGTAGCGATAGCCGACATAGAGCACGGCGGTGCTGGGTAAGACCGCATGGGCGAGATAGCCGAGAAACGCCACGGCGGCGAGGCTGAACAGTTCATGATGCGACCGCAACAGCACGAGCGAACCGATGGGGTTCGCCCGCTTCCAGGAAAAGCTCATCCGTTTGTCGCGTGGGAGTGATTCCGGCAGCACGAAGAAGCCGTAGCAGGCGTTCACAAGACTCGTCGCGGCAGCGCCCCAGAACGGCAGACGCGGATCGCTCGCCCCTAACAGTCCGCCCACCGCCGGACCGAGCACAAACCCTAAGCCGAACGCTGCGCCGATCAAGCCAAAACCGGCAGCCCGTCTCTCCGGCGGGGTGATGTCGGCGATGTAGGCGCCGGCCGTGCTGAAGCTCGACGACGCGATGCCCGAAATGACCCGCCCCGCGAAGAGCCAGGTGATGTCCGGCGCCAATGCCATGAGGATGTAGTCGAGGCCGAGGCCGAAGTTGGAGAGCAACACCACCGGCCTTCGCCCGAAGCGGTCGGAGAGTGCGCCCTGGATCGGCGAACAAACCAGCTGCATCAAGGCCCAAGCCATGCCCATGAAGCCATAGATCGCCGCTGCCTGCGCCGTGTCGCCGGACATGAAGTTTTCGACGAGCTTCGGCAAGACGGGAATGATGATCCCGAACGACAGGACGTCGAGCATCACCGTGATGAGAATGAAGAAGACCGCGGCTTTTTGCGGTCCGGCTGATGGCTGTGGGAGTGTCATGCGATCATGCGGGTTCGACGATTTACCTGCGCGGGCGCATCCTAACAGGCCGACTCGCCTTGCGCACAGGAAAAGATGGGCACAGCGGTGAGGACCGGGAGATTGACTTGATCCTCTCAGGCCGGTACAACGCTCATAGCGTTCTCGTCGACCTGAATCAAGAGGCTAGACCATGCCATTCATGACACGAATACCCTTCCCTGCTGTTTCCACCTTGATTCTATTGGTTGCCACAGCGGCCGGCGTCACCGCTTGCGCCAAAGTGACCAAACCAAGCCCGACGACACCACCGACTCCGATCGACTTTGCTCAAGCGCTCCAATATGCCCAGCGGGCGGCGTTGGTGTATGAGACCGATGCGGCGATCCGGGAGAAGGCACCGGCCAGCACGACCGTCTCGATCATGCCAGAGACGGCGACAGGTGTGAAAGCCTATGTGGAGACTGATGACGCGAAGAAACTCCAGTGGTTGGTCGTGCGGGGAACGTCGAATCTGGAGAACATGAAGCGCGACGTGGATTATAACAAGGTGGTAGATCCTCGTCTGCAAGTGCCGCTGCACAAAGGGTTTGCCGATACCGCCCTGCAGGTCTATCGGTTTGCGAAGCCGCTGCTCAAGCCCGGCTATGAGACGCGTATGACCGGGCACAGCCTGGGAGGAGCCGCGGCCGTGATCGTGCTGATGCTGTTGAAGGAAGACGGCATGACGTTAGGACAAGCCATGACGTTCGGCCAACCAAAAGTCACGAATCGCCAGGGAGTTGCAAAGTACCGTTCGCTACCGCTGTTGCGTTTTGTGAATGACAGGGACCCGGTGCCGCTGCTGCCTCCGCTCGATGTCTTTGCGCTGCTGGACGAAGGGCCGTTCAAACATTTCGGCCCAGAGGTCGTTCTGAAAGACGGTTCCAACTACGTGTACTATGCCGAGCCTCAAGCAGAGCGGTTTTCCGTGACGTCTTTCTGGGCTACGCTAGGGAACCAGCAGCCTCCTGACCATCCGATTGCGACGTACATTCAAAGTCTGCAAGCCAAAACCGGGACGCGCTAGTCTCGACGGAGGGATCAAGTACCGAAGCTGAGCAGGTGCGAAGCTTCCTCAATCCTCTTTTTCCTCTACCCCCCAACTTGTGACCACCACCTCCTTGCCCTTCGCTGAGCGGAGGTGTTCCGCGACCCGCAAGCCGGTCAACGCCTTTCCCATTTTTTCAGGCGGATACTCGTCGAGAAATTCGGTTGAGACGACCGCATCACGCAGCCCGCCGACGCCGTCGGTTTCGATCCGAAACACCTCCGCGATCCTGCCGGCATCGTACGAATCACGAATCGAGGCACCCGGGAACTGTTCGTGGAGATACGCTCGCACAGCCGCCAACTTTTCCAGTTCATCTTCTGTATTCGCATCAGGTCCCCATGCCATGGCTTGCCCCCCTTTCTCTTCTGATGATCGCCATCCTTTGCTGCACGCATCATCCAACTAGAATGATCCCTCAGAGCTCACTCGTTTGTCCTCCCCAAGTGGCGAGGATGGAAAGTCCTGCGCGCGACTTGTGCCGAAACTCGGGACCCGCACTTGCCTAGCAGCGGCGGTCGCATTCCGCGACGACGAGGACTGTTCGACGTTCCATCCCGTGTCGCACAGGATGGAACAAGTTCCGCAGCCGAGCAGATGTGAAGATTAGTGCGGTCGAGCTGAGGCATCGGAGCGTGCAGGCGTTTCATCCGCGCCCTTCCTAACTGGACCTTAGGATGTCCTCACTGGGATGACCAGTTCCTGCGGGTGTTCGAGGATGCGCGTCAACTCTTTCAAAAACTCTGCGCCCATCACGCCATCGATGGCCCGGTGATCGCAGGATAACGTCACCTGCATTCGTCGGCCAATCTTCACACTACCCGCTGCAACGACGGGCACCTCCCGGATGGCGCCAACGGCCAGCGAAGCGGCCTGTGGCGGGATGAGCACAGCAATGAAGTTGTCGACCCCATACATGCCGAGGTTGGAAATGGAGAACGTGGCACCGGTGTATTCGTTGGGTTGCAACCGCTTCTGTTTGGCCCGTTCGATGAGCGCTCGTGATTCCGTTGAGATGGCTTCCAGCGTCTTTGCGCCGCAATCGCGGATGACAGGCGTGATCAGCCCTTCGTCCATGCCGACGGCCACACCGATATCGATATGCGCATAGTGTCTGATCGCCTCGCCGACATAAGACACGTTGATCGCGGAGTGCCTCGTCAGCGCTATGGCCGACGCTTTGATCAGCAGATCGGTGAATGAGGGATGGGGCTGGCGGCGTTGCTTGAATTGGTCGCGGAACTGCTCCGCCGCCTCCATATCGATTTCCCTCGTCAGATAAAAGTGCGGCACCGGCGCTTTGCTCTGGGTCGTGGCCCTGGCAATGGCCTTGCGCATTTGGGTTAGGGGCTGATCGGTTCCGGCTGGCAGGGCCGCCGTCACGGGAGCTGGCATCTTCGTCACGTCTTCTTCGACGATTCGCCCGCCAGGACCGCTGCCGGTAATGGTGGAGAGATCGATCCCTCGTTCGGCGGCTAGAGCTTTCGCCCGAGGAGACGCGATAAGGCGAGCTCCCTCTGTGCGCGTAGGCGACGGGGATGGAGTGACGGCAGACGCTGCGGCGATGGGCTTGGCTCCCCCGCCGCTCGACGGGGCGGCTGTGACTGTGTCGGACAAGGCCGAGGTAATATCTTCATCGGCCTCGGCGATCACGCCCAGCAACGTTCCGGACTGGACCGTTTCTCCATCATGCACGAGGATCTTGCGAAGAGTGCCGGAGGCAAAGGCCTCCAGATCCATGATCGCTTTGTCGGTTTCAATTTCAGCGAGGGCTTCCCCGGACTGCACGTGATCCCCCTCGCGTTTCTTCCACGCAACGAGCACTCCCTCTTCCATCGTGTCCGTCAGCTTGGGCATCACCACGCGACTCGCCATGATTCTCCTCTCATCACAGTAGCGATTTGACGGCCTCCATCACGCGCCGCAGGTCCGGGATGGCGGCATCCTCCAGCAGCCGACAATAAGGCATCGGCACTTCTTCTCCCGCGACGCGCATGATCGGAGCATCCAGATGATCGAATGCAGCCGAGTAGATGCTCTCGGCAATCTGCGCCCCCAACCCGCAGAAGCGCCAGCCTTCCTCCACGATCAGGAGACGCCCCGTCTTCTTGACTGATGAGGCGATCGTCGTGAGATCCAATGGTTTGAGCGTGCGCGGATCGATCACTTCGGCCTCGATACCCTCTCGACTCAGTTGGTCGGCGGCCTCCAATGCGAGAAGGAGCATCTTCGAATAGGCGACGAGGGTCACATCTCGCCCGGTCCGTTTCACTTCGGCTACGCCGATGGGGATCGTGTACTCGCCCTCTTGGACTTCGCCCTTGGTGCTGTACAACAACTGCGCTTCGATGAAGATGACGGGGTTTGGATCTCTAATCGCGCTCTTGAGCAGGCCCTTCGCGTCGTGCGGTGTAGCTGGCGCGATCACTTTCAAGCCCGGCACATGGCAAAACCACGCTTCGAGACTTTGCGAGTGCTGCGCCCCCAACTGGTGGGCGGCGCTCCCGGGGCCACGGATGACGAGCGGCACAGAGAGTTGTCCGCCTGACATGTACCGGATTTTGGCTGCGTTGTTGACGATCTGATCGAGTGCGAGAATGCCGAAGTTCATCGTCATGAGCTCGACGATCGGATGAAGTCCTGCCATGGCGGCACCGATGGCCAGGCCCGTGAAGCCCGCTTCGGTGATCGGCGTATCAATCACCCGCTGGGGACCGAATTCCTCGACGAATCCTTTGCTGACTTTAAACGCGCCCTGATAGTAGGCGACTTCTTCGCCGATCAAAAAGATGCGCTGGTCCCGGCGCATTTCCTCCCGCATAGCCTGGTTGAGGGATTCCCGATAGGACAACAACATGAATCGTCTTACTCCTGCAGCACGTCGTCGTATAAATCCGCCGGGCTCGGGAACGGACTCTCGTCCGCGAATTTAACGGCGGCCGCCACAACCTCACCCACTTCCCGCTCGAGCTGTTTGAAATCGGCTTCGGTACCCAGGTTCTGATTCGCTATCGTTTCCTTCAACACAAGCAGCGGGTCACGCTTGCGATACTCCTCCACTTCCTCTTTCGTCCGGTAATGTCCGTGCGCGGGGTCGGCCATCGAGTGGCCCATATATCGGTAGGTCATCGCCTCGATGAACCAGGGTCCGCGCCCTGCGCGCACCTGCTTCACCGCCTTGTCCATCGATGAACGCACCGCGAGCACGTCCATCCCGTCGACACGCTCCGCCGTGATCCCATAGGAGCGGGCTGTCTCCGCCACGTCCGCATAGAGCGCGATGGCCCGTTCAACGGGCGTGCCCATGCCATAGCGATTGTTCTCGCAGACGAAGATCACAGGAAGTTTCCAGAGGGCCGCCAGATTGAACGCCTCATGCGCTTGCCCACTCGGCACGGCCCCCTCCCCGAAAAAGCAGGCCGTAACCAGGTCCAGCGACTGATACTTGATCGCGAAGGCCAAGCCGGTGGCGAGCGGAATGTGGCCTCCGACGATGGCATAGCCGCCCATAAACCGGTGAGAAAGATCCATCAGATGCATCGATCCGCCTTTGCCTTTGCAGAGGCCAGTGGCTTTCCCGAATAGCTCGGCCATCACCTTGCCTGGATCGGACCCTCGCGCGAGACAGTGACCATGGTCGCGGTAGGCACTGATGGCATAATCATCCGGTCGAAGGGCCGCCACAGCGCCGACCGCGATCGCCTCTTCGCCGATATAGAGGTGGAGAAATCCGGCGATCTTCGCGAGGGCGTACATCTCCGCCGATTTCTCTTCGAACCGGCGGATCAGCAACATCTGACGATATAACGACAGGAGCTCCGCTCTATCCATGCCGGTCATTATGCAGACGACATGAAGCTGACTCAAGCACGATATGCTCCGATGAGTACATCATGAGGGAGATGCGTGCGGCGCGCGCATCGGATGCTTTTTCCAATCCCGCTCGTTACTCCATGGCGCCGATCGATCCCTGGGAACTGGCTCCCTTGGCTCATCGAGAGACGGTTGACCAAGAATCTCCACCGGCGTACCATGTTGGTCTGACGTTCCAGTGGCGGTGGCTGCCGCCTTTTTTGCGTGCTCCGATCTGTCATCCTGCATGACGGACTCCGCTGCAGCCCCCTTCACTCCCGCGCCGGACACACTAACGTCAGGCATCACCATTTGGATGCGGATCCTTTGGAACGAGGGTCCTCATGGAAGTTTTCAGCCGCCGCACACTCATTCCCCTCTTGGCGCTGATTCTCCTGTCAGCTGTCTTCTTCCTTCTCATACCTGCACACATTCACGGCGCAGTGACTCCCTCCATCCTGCTCGTTGCCGCTACACCGACTGAGCGTCTCGCTCCGCAGGTCGAGTGGGTGGATGATCTCGAGAACCGGCTCAAGACGTACTTTACGAAGAAATATCCGACGTACGATTTCGCCCCCTATGCCGATGAACTCGACCGCATCCGCGGCGCGGTCACTCTTGGGGATCGATGGCGCGCCAGACGGGAAATGGGCCGGTTTCTCAGCATGCTGATCAGTCGCGCCTATGGGTTGGGCGACGACGCAGCCGAGGAGCTGGCCGACCTGTCTCAACGCCTCATACCGGATGAGCAGTTCGGCATCGTCTATCCAGGATCGGGAACCGATCCGTAACCGGAAGGGGCCTGAGGAAGATTGCAGTGGGCGTTCGAATCTCACAGGGAGGGTCAGATCATGGATCCACAAACACCGGTCACCGATCGCATTCTCGGAACGATCAAGGGCGCGCACGGGTGTGATTTGGATACATTGGCCGAAAGTCTGCCCGAGTTCACCTGGAATCAGGTGTTTCTCGAAATCGATCGCTTGAGCAGGAGAGGAGAAATCATGGTGACATGCAGCACCGGAGGTCGCTACATGATTTACCTCTCGGACCACAAGAAGGAGCCGAAGACCTTCCAGGTCCGACCCTGATGGGGCTGCTTCCTAGTCCGCTTCTCTTTCTTCTCTCGCCGGGCGGAGAGGATGGAGGGCTTCGTGCGCGGCTTGTGTCAAAGCTCGGGCCCCGCACTTGCTGAGCAGATTCGGTCACGTTGCGCGAGCACACAATCCGATGCTCCTTCCAAGCTTGCTCTTATGTCCCCTCCCCTAAGCTTGAAATAATCTTCCTGCGGGTGGCGTTGCCCCCGGTGCCCTTCTCACCCGCCCAACCCTTACCGCGCCGAGACGCGGTTTTCACCCAGCGCCCGCAGCGGAAGGGTCCCACTGGGGGATGGGTGGAGCGAGGACGAATGGGGTGAGGCAACGACAGGACCCGCTCAGAGATTTCTGCTACTCTCCCTCCCATGCCCCCTTCCCTCCAAGTCTTCCTCTTTCTCTTCCTTCTCGGCGCCTCGCTTCGTTTCTATGCGGTGCTCACTAAGAGGCACGCGGAACGGCTGGGTAGCTTCGTATTTTCCGTCAGTCTGCCGGCCACGATTCTTGTGTCACTGGACCGCGTGACCTTTGCGCCGACAGCTTGGAAACTGCCGCTGGCCGCTTGTCTCGTGACGCTCCCACTGATACTGCTCTCCTGGCCGCTCGTCCGCCTCCTGCATCTCTCTCGTCCAATCCAGGGCGGCTTGCTGCTATCCATCGCTTGCATCAATTCGGTCTATTTCGCCTATCCCGTCACGCTGGCCACGTTCGGCGAGGAAGGACTCGCGCAAGCGATTCTCTTCGACCTCGGGCAAACCACGTTGACGCTCACAGTCCTCTATGCCCTCGCGGTGTGGCACGGCACGGCTTCGCCGTCGGCACGCTCATCGCTGGCTCGCCTGCTCTCCGCACCGCCGCTCTGGGCCTTAACGATCACCCTGGCGTTGAAGGCGGCGGGCCTGCGTCTGCCCTCATGGCTCCATGATGCACTGACACCGGTGCACCTCACGACGACGCCACTCGCAAGCCTCGTGCTTGGCCTTTCGATCAGTCTTGATGCGCTGCGGCAGACATGGCAGCTGACCTGCCTGGGCGTGGCAGTGCGGATGGCCGGTGGCCTCTTGCTGGGATGGATGGCCGCCTGGCTGCTGGACCTGACGGGAATGGCGCGGGCGATCGTGATTCTGATCGCGGGGATGCCGTCTGCAGTGACGGCTGTGATCTTTGCGACGGAAACCGGCCTGGATGAAGATCTCGTCGCCTCGATCGTGGCGCTGTCGATCTGTCTCGGCGTGGCGCTGCTTCCCTGGCTACCCCAACTGGCCGCGGCTCTGCTGGGCTAACATCCGGGATCAGCATCGTCACAAGTTGCAGTTGGAGCAACGTGGTAGGGGTTGCCCGCTCCTGCAACCTGATGATGGTTACGACAACCCCTGTTGTTCCCGTCCAACGCGGCCGTCGTAATCCCTGGTCGACTTGAAGCGCTCGAACCGCCCATCTTTCGCATAGCGGGCCACACGTGCGCGCAGCGTTTCCATCTCGGCAACCGTCATCGGCGTGAATCGGCGCACAATGTCCAGATTCTGTTGCAGGACCTTGCGTGAATCGATACCGCTGACGAGCGACGCAATCGGCAAACTCAAGACATAGCGAAGGGCTTCCTCGACAGTGACGATGCCTTGTTTGACGGCTTCGCCGTTTCCGCTGAGACTTTTCATTCCGAGCGGCGCAATTCCTCGCTGATGCAGAACTGGTAACACCTCCTGTTCGAAACTGCTGTAGGTCCCGTCAAAGACGTTCAACGGCATCTGGCAGGTGTCGAAGGGAAAGTCGTGCGCCAGCATCTTGAGATGAATTCTCGGATGTTTATGGCCGGTGAAGCCGATAAACCGAACCTTCCCCTGCCGTTTGGCTTCGAGCAGGGCATCTGCGGCACCGCCAGGTACGAAATGCCGGTCGGGATCGTCTTCATAGATGACTTCATGAATTTGCCAGAGGTCGAGGTAGTCGGTTTTCAAGCGGCGGAGGGAATCGTCGAGCTGTTGCAGCGCGACGTTCTTGTCTCTCCCGTGCGAGCAGAGTTTGGTCATGAGGACGACCTGCTGCCGACGGCCTTGGAGAGCTTTGCCCATGAGTTCCTCGGATCGGCCGCCGTTGTATTCCCAGGCGTTGTCGAGAAAGGTGATCCCTGCGTCGATCGCTTCGTGCAGGATGCGAATGGCCTCGGCGTCGTCATCGCTACGGCCCCAATGGGCACCGCCGAAACAGAGCGCGGACACATGGATGCCCGTTTTGCCCAAGGGCCGTGTGGGAATCGCTCCGGCCGCAGCACTCCCCGCCGGTGACACCGGCGCCACCATCTCTGCAAGCGCTTGGCGGCCTCCGAGAGCCAAAACAGCTCCAGCGACACCGAGGGCTTTCAAGAGCTGCCGCCGATCGAGACTGTCGGACCAGAAATCTTTGTCAGGCTTGAGGAATTTCATGGGAGTTCCTCCCGCTTCGCTGGATTGGAGGAATCTAGGCTACGACTCCCTGGCCGAGCTGTCAACGTGTCGAATTGAGCCGCGTATAATCTTACCGAAGTAGGCTTCGTTGCGACATCTAGTTTTCTTACCCTCCGGGCCGCATCATGCGGCGCCATGGAGGGCCTATGGAGAGGAGACGGATGGCGCAGCAATCGAAGCGAGAGTATCTGGAGTCGATCTATGTCCGCTACCGACACAGCGGTCGAGCGCAGAAGCAGCGGATCTTGGATGAGTTCATGCGGGTCTGTGGCT
>JAWOMO010000049.1:0-40365 GCA_033852435.1 Nitrospira sp. | reverse complement strand
CGGCAGCCAAAGCCCTTCGACTCAGTCTCAACGATGCACTCGGCCTATTTATCAAGCAGAATCTCGATGTGCTCATTGCAAAATTCGGGATTGAATACAGCAAGGGGCAGCAAATCACCGCTGCTCTCTTTCCGAATCCTGTAGCCACGATCGGAACTCTCAGCTCATTTACTCAAGGGCGGACGGCCTCGAATAGTGCGTCGCTGTTCGGTCAGGTCCAGCAGTTATTCGAATTGGCTGGAAAACGCGGCTACCGAATTGAGAGTTCAGCCTATGGCACCCAATCGTCGGAAGCAGCGTTTGAAGATGCGGTGCGCCAACTAGGGTTTACCGTTAAGGACACGTATTACCGGGTTCAGCTGGCCCAACGGCGTCTGACACTGGCAGAAGAAAATCGTGATCGCTTTGCCAGAATCCTCGATATCAATACGATACGGTTTAAGAAGGGGTATATTGCGGAGGTCGATCTCATTCGCATCAGATTGCAGATGGTCGATTTTCAGTCGCAGGTCATTCAGTCGTTGCAAGAAGCTGAAACGGCTCGAGGCGATCTGCGACAACTCTTGCGGCTGTCGCCGAAAACTATGCTGGAGTTGACGACGGACCTCGATTTCCGACGCATTGATCCGGACATCAGCAAGCTGCGTACTGTCGCGCTTGATCTTCGTCCCGATATCAAGGCGCGTCGATTTACCCACTCGCAACGAGAGTCCGATCTTAAACTCGCAAATGCCTATCGGGTACCAGATCTGACGATCGGGGGCGGCTATGCCATTCAGGGAAGGCAAGGGCCTGACAATCCGCAACAGTGGGCACTCAACTTGGGGCTGCCATTGCCGTTATTCAATCGAAATCAGGGCGGGATTCGCCAGGCCGAGGTTGCCGTGCAGACGGCCGAAGCCGACTTGAATAAAACCCTCAATCTAGTTGAGAATGAAGTCGAAGTTGCCTATCGGAACTTGCTGCAAAGCCGGCGGCTTGTGGAAGCCTACGTAGGGGGGGTCTTGGAAGATGCCCGTGCGACCTTCACGATTGTCGAACGGGCCTATGAACGAGGAGGGGCGACCATTATCGATCTCCTTGATGCGGCGCGTACCTCGCGGACGATTCAGCAAAACTATATCGAGGCCCTTTTCAACTACCAGCGCAATCTGCTTCAGCTCGAATCCGCAGTAGGACAGGAGATCGCCTCATGATGCGAGGGACCCTCTCAGCCTGGTTCATGATCCTGCTGATTGCTTCTGTAGGATGTGGGAAGGGAGATCAGCCGACGAATTCAGATGCGGCGACGCCTCCTGCGAAACGTGCGGTGATCGCCACCGATACGGGTTCCCGCGTCGAAACGGGGCTGGTTGATTACAGTGGGTCGCAACAAGATCTGAGCTTGGCCGGAAAAGTTGCCTATGGTGAAGATCGGTACTCCAAGATTTCCTCGCCGTTGCAGGGGCGTGTGGTAGAAGTGCGGGTTCACTTGGGAGATCGCGTCAAGGCCGGAGATGTGCTGATGGTGGTTGATAGTCCCGATATCGCCCAAGCGTACTCCGAGTACGTCAAGGAGGATTCCGATCTTCAATATGCCACGAGGGCGCACGAGTTGGCCAAAGACCTCTACGAAAACAAGGCGATGCCGCTCAAAGACTTGAAGCAGGCCGAGAACGAGTTGGTAAAGGCCCGGGCGGAGTATCGGCGCGCGAAAGAGAGACTGCTCTCTTTGCGCATTCCGGCCGAAGAATTGAGCAAGCCTCTGGATAAACAAAAAATCACGTCGCGATTTGAAATGAAGAGTCCCCTTACCGGCATTGTTGTCGAACGTTCAGTCACGCCAGGCCAGTCTGTCGGCGGAGATGCCAACCAAGTACTCTTTACAGTGGCCGATCTCGATATGCTGCAGGTGGTCGCAGACGTATATGAGCGTGATCTGGCGTTAGTGAAGGAGGGACAGTTCGCCATAGTCAAGGTCGAAGCTTATCCGGATGTCGATTTTCCCGCGACGGTAGCGTCCATCGGCGACGTGGTGGATCCGGCCAGCCGCACCATAAAGTTGCGTGCCTGGGTCAATAATCAAGACCACAGACTGAAGCCCGAAATGTTCGCGCGGCTGCACATCCAAATCGGCGATGCTACGCGAATTCTTGCAGTGCCGAAGGAAGCGGTGTTGGAAGTTGATGGCAAGCAGTTCGTCTACCTCGTTGAAGATGGCAATCACTACGTGAAGCGCGAGGTCAAGGCCACGAATTTTTCATCTGATCAGATGCGCATTCTCGAGGGATTGGTCCCCGGCCAACGAATCGTGATCAAAGGCGCGGTGCTGATTAAGGGTCAAGAAGTCAAAGGTGGCTGATCTGGTGTGCTCCCTTCCTCGGTAACCCCTGGGTAAAATAATTCGATGATCGCACGGCTCGTTGAGATATCCCTTGTCCAGCGGATTATGGTTTGTGCGCTCGGGTTTGCATTGTTATTCGGCGGACTGTACGCGTTTCATCTCCTCGACATTATTGCCTACCCTGATCCTTCTCCTCCGATGGTCGAACTGATTACTCAAAATCCTGGGTGGTCGTCGGAGGAAATGGAACGTCAGGTCACGGTTCCTATTGAAGTCGCGCTGACCGGAATGCCTGGCCTGACGGACATTCGGTCTCTGTCGATCTTCGGCCTGAGCGATATCAAAGTCTACTTTGATTTTGGGACGGATATTTTTCGAGATCGCCAGGAAGTGATCAACCGCATCGCGACCGTGGAATTACCGCCTGATATCCAGCCGGAGCTTTCTCCGTGGTGGGCGATCGCGGAGATCTATCGCTACGAGTTGGGCGGTGATCCTGGTATCAGTTTGACGGATCTCAAGACCATTCAGGATTGGCAGGTCCGCCGCTCGTTCCGTCGCATTCCGGGGGTCATTGACGTGACAGGATTTGGAGGGACCACCAAGGAATATCACGTCGACATCGATCCTGGGAAATTGATCAGTTATGGAGTCAGCCTCTCGCAGGTCATGACGGCGCTGCAGAACAGCAATGCGAATGTTGGCGGCAACTACCTCGCGCTCGGCGCGCAGAACTATAATATACGCGGTTTGGGTCTCATCAACAGTATTCAGGACATTGAAAACGTGATGGTGGCGCAAAAAGAGGGGACCCCAATTTTCGTGAAAACCCTCGGCCAGGTGAAGGTCGGCAATCGTGTGCGTCTCGGCAAAGTCGGGATCGATGACCGGGACGATGTCGTGGAAGGCGTCGTCTTGCTGCAACGGGGGTATAAGGCGCTTTCGGTTCTGGACAAGGTGCGTGCGAAAGTTGAAGAGCTCAACACGTGGAAGTTGCCGGCAGGAGTCAAAGTCAGGACATTTTATGATCGGACCGCGCTGATCAAAACGACGGTTGAAACTGTGACGGACATTCTCATCAGCGGGATGGTGCTGGTGTTTGTCTTGCTCTATGTGTTTCTCGGCAACTTTCGTGCGGCTGGCATTGTCGCCCTGACGATCCCGCTGTCGCTTCTGTTTACCTTCACGATGATGGTGGTAATCGGTCAATCGGCTAATCTGATTTCACTGGGCTCGATCGATTTTGGCATCATCGTCGATGCGACGCTGATCATCGTGGAAAGCATCTTCTTCAACCTTGCACAAGGGAAGACACCAGGCTTGACGGTTCATCAGCAGATCGTGCGGGCGGCTCGGCAAGTCGGTCAGCCCATTTTTTATTCAACCGCGATTATCGTCGTGGCGTTTGTCCCTTTGTTTACCATGACGGGAGTGCCTGGGAAAATATTTGCTCCCATGTCTATCACCTATGGGTTTGCCTTGCTCGGCGCCTTGTTGATGGCGTTCACCTTGGCCCCGGTCCTCTGCTCATTCCTCCTCAAAGGGGATATAAAGGAGGAGGATACAGCAGTGGTAAGGCCGCTGCGTTGTCTGTATCACGGGACATTGGAATGGGCGCTTAATCACCGAAAGAGTGTCGTGATGTTCGCCTGCATATTGCTCGTGGTGGCACTCGTTGCGTTGCAGTTCATGGGGGGCGAGTTCATGCCGGCCTTGGAAGAGGGAAATCTCTGGGTCCGCGCAACCATGCCGGTCGATATTTCATTCGACCAGGCGGCACGTCTTACGAGCGACATCCGTGCGATGTTTCGAGAATCACCGGAAGTGACCACGATCGTGTCGCAGCTTGGGCGACCGGATGATGGCACTGATCCCACCAGCTTCTTTAACGGGGAGTTTCTGGCGAATTTGAAACCGCAGGCAGAATGGCGCAAGGGGTTGACGAAGGATGCGCTCATTGAAGAAATCGAAGGGAAGTTGCGGAAGATTCCAGGCATCATTTTCAATTTCTCCCAAGTCATCCAAGACAATGTCGAAGAAGCCATGTCGGGCGTCAAAGGGGAGAACTCCATCAAGGTGTTCGGATCAGACCTAAAGATCATGGAGGCTGTGGCCGTTGATATTGAGAAGGAGATGAGCCAGATTCGTGGGGTGAAGGATCTGGGAATCTTCCGGCTAGTAGGGCAGCCGAATCTATTGATCAAAGTGGATCGGGAAGCAAGTGCACGCTATGGACTTCAAGTATCGGACGTGAATGCCGTGGTGCAGGCTGCGGTCGGCGGGCAGGCGGTGACGCAGGTGTACGAAGGGGAACGGCTTTTCGACCTCGTCGTGCGGTTCCTTCCTGAGTATCGGCAGGATGTCGAATCGATCAGTAACATTCTTGTCAGCACACCGGACGGAGCGCGCATCCCACTCAAGCAACTGGCGACGATCACGACGCAGACGGGGGCGTTTATCATCTATCGTGAAAATAACGAACGATATATCCCGATCAAATTCAGCGTCCGTGACCGAGACCTCCAGAGCACCGTCGAGGAGGCGCAGGCGATCCTTGCCAAGAAGGTGAAACTTCCTGAACGGTACCGCATGGAGTGGGCTGGCCAATATGACCAGCTGAAGGATGAGCAGAAGCGGTTGGCGAAGATCGTTCCCGTGAGCCTCATCCTGATTCTCTTGCTCCTCTACACCACCTTCGACTCGTTGAAGAACGCTTTGCTGGTTCTCTCGGCTGTGCCATTTGCATTGATCGGAGGGATCGTCGCGCTGGTTGCGACACATACGAATTTCAGTATCTCTGCGGCGGTCGGAGTGATTTCAACGTTGGGGGTGGCCATTCTTGGCGGTGTCTTACTCATCTCGCGGATCGAGGATTTTCGACAGACGGGTCTGGACCTTCGTGAAGCCGTTGTCCAAGCGGCAGATGTGCAGATGCGGCCGATTCTCATGGCCACGCTCGGCGCGGCCATTGGGTTGTTGCCGGCCGCTTTGGCCACGGGGATCGGATCCCAGGCGCAGAAGCCGTTGGCCCGGGTGGTGGTTGGCGGGATGCTGACGGCGGCCTTCTTGATTCTTGTGGTTTTGCCAGTGTTATATGAAATGGTGCACCGGCGGGCAGACAAACACTAACGAAAGAGGATCAAGGTGCGTTACGGATATGGATGGATGGTTGTGGCAGTCGTGGCGGTTGTGACAGCGGGCGCAGGGTCGGTACGTGCCGATTCCGTGGGGAGAGGGTGGGTATTTCCGGTTCAGATGCCCTATGAAATGCCGCCGAAAGGACAGGATACGCCGGCGGTATCCGTTCCGCCGAATACCAAACCATTAAGCCCGGAAGAACTGCAGCGGGCTGAAGCGCTGCTTCCGTTATTGGAAGGCAAGCAGGAATTTTGGGCGATGGGGGAATTTGTTCATCTTGGTGAGCCGAGCGTTCCCGTCCTCGTGAAGGCGCTTAACATGCCAGGGCCGAGAATTCGGTATAATGCGATTGAGACGATCTCGATGTTGCATGCGGTGTCGGCAGTTCCAGCCCTCATTACGACGGCCAAGGAGCCCAACGAGATTCCACGTGTGCGGGAACATGCGCTTCGGGTCGCCATCCGGCTTGATCCCTCCAAATCCCCCGAGGCAATCCAAGTGATGTCGAAAGATCCCAACCCCTCGATTCGAAAGACCGCCGCCTTCGAGGCGCGGTATGTCCGGGAGAAGGCCGTGATTCCGATTCTGATCGACATGATCGCCGATGACGAGCGGTTTGTGGCCCTGTCCGCGGTGCAGTCACTATGGATTCTGACGCTCCACGAGACGGAATTTCATGACTGGGATGCCTCTACCAAGCAAGATAGACAGGAATGGATGGCCGAATGGACAGAATGGTGGAACGTGGAGAAAGACACGTTTCAGATCCCGGAACCCAAACGGCGCTTACAAGGGCGCCAAGGTTAAGCCGATCCCTTGCGGGTCAAAAATGCCCCGTGTTATAGGTCTAAGCCGATCGGCCAACCATTCATCAACCGTTATGTTAGGCTAGCAAACGTTTATGGCTGTGCTTCCTATCGCAAAGCTCGGCAATCCTGTGCTGCGCAAAATCGCGAGCGCGGTCGATCCGCGCGACATTCCCACAAGGGAATTTCAGCGCTTTATCGACGACATGTTCGAAACGATGTTGGATGAACCGGGGATCGGCTTGGCGGCGCCGCAGGTCTCCCGACCGATTCAGTTGGTTGTGATGGGATGCGAGGGAGAGGGTGGTTTCCCGACCACCGTCCTGATCAATCCCAAGATCGTCTATTATGGGCCGCAACAGGCCGAAAATTGGGAAGGCTGCCTGAGCGTCGATGGTCTGAGAGGGAAAGTGACGAGGCCATCGGTGGTTCGCGTGCAGGCGCTCGATCGCGACAGCAAACCTGTCGATATCGAGGCAGACGGCCTCTACGCCGTGTGTATTCAGCACGAAATGGATCATCTAATCGGAAAACTGTTCTTGGACCGCATGGCGGACCTGTCCACCCTGACCCAGTTAACCGAATTCGACAAGTATTGGCGGAAAGAGCCGACCCCCGTCATTTAGCTTACCGGTTCAGTCAATCATCGTGAAAACACTACTTCGCGTCCTGCAATATCTCCGTCCGCACCGTGCGATGGTCGTCGGCACCTTCGTGTTCGCAGGCCTGACGACGGCGTTTGAGCTTGTGCCGCCCTGGCTCATCAAGATTGTGATCGATGACGTAATTCAGGCCGGCAAGACCCAACTGCTCGCGGTTGTATTTCTGGGGCTCTGCGGTGCCTACGTCCTGCGCAACGTGTGCGCGTCGACGCGCATCAAGCTGAACAACAGCCTGGAGCAGCAGATCGTCCACGACTTGCACGTGCAGGTGTTCGGCGCGCTCCAGCGACTCTCGATCAGTTTCTTTGAGAATCGCCCGACCGGAGAAGTCATGTCGCGCGTCCTGAATGACACCGAACATATGCAGCGCATCTTTGTCGACGGCCTGGAGGAGATCATTACGGCCGGGTTGACGCTGGTCGGCATTATGACCGTTCTGTTTTGGCTGAATTGGAAGCTCGCGCTGTTAGCCCTGGTCCCGATTCCCATCCTTGTGGTGGGGGCGGTGGCGTTTACCGGGAGGATTCACGGGCATTATCGAAAAATACGGAAGGGGTCCGCCGAACTCAATGCGCTCCTGCAGGATTCCCTGGCCGGCATCCGAGAGACGATGGGGTTCAACCGTCAGCCTTATGAAGAGGATCGATTCGGCCGGAAAAGCGATCAATGCCGCCGCGATACGCTGAAAGCGATGTATCTCTGGTCCTACTATTCACCGGGGATGATGCTCATCGGAAGTCTCGGTGCCGCGCTCGTTTTGTGGCACGGGACCCAGGAAGTGCTGCAGCAGCATCTCTCCGTCGGTGAATTGGTCATGTTTGTTTCCTATCTCGGCCTCTTCTACGTGCCGATCAACCAGATCCATTCCGTCAACCACATGCTCCAGCATGCTCTGGCTGCTAGTGAGCGGGTGTTTGAAGTTCTCGACATTGTGCCGGATGTCAAAGATCAGCCCGGGGTCCGGCCTCCTGTTCCTCGGCTCAAGGGGGAGATCGAATTTCATCGCGTGAGATTTCATTATCGTGGCGACGCGCCGATCTTGCGGAACGTGTCCCTGTTCGTGAAAGCGGGGGAACGCGTGGCGCTCGTTGGCCCCAGCGGGGCAGGAAAGAGCACGACGCTCAAACTCATGACTCGTTTCTACGATGTGACGGAGGGCGCGATTACCATTGACGGGTACGATATTCGTCAGATGCCGCTGGCGTTTCTCAGGAGCCAAATCGGGTTGGTTCAGCAGGAACCGTTCCTGTTCAACGGCACGGTGCGAGAGAATATCCTGTACGGAAATCTTTCCGCCAGCCAGGCTGAGGTCGAGGCCGCGGCAAAGGCTGCCCGAGCCCATGAATTTATTGTGACGCTTCCAGAAGGATACGATACATGGATTGGCGAGCGGGGCGTGAAGCTGTCGGTCGGTCAGCGCCAACGCGTGTCGATCGCGCGTGTGCTGCTCAAGGATCCCCCGATCGTCATGTTCGACGAAGCGACATCGAACATCGACACGGAAACCGAGGTCAAAATACGAGAGGCCCTGGACGAGTTGACAAGAGGGCGAACGACGATCGTTATTGCCCATCGTCTCTCCACCGTTCATGGGATGGATCGAATCATTGTGCTCGAGCAGGGGCGCGTGGTGGAAGATGGGCCCCATGATATGCTGATCGCTCGGGGCGGGGTGTACGCAGGACTGTATGAGGCGCAATTCCAAACTTAGGGGCTGAGGCACATGGTCTTGATCTACGAAAATGATCCACTGGATAATGAACATGCCCGCGGGCGTTTCTACCACGTCTGTCGCGGGCAGGTCGACCGTACGGAGCTACAGATTCCACCGGCCGACCAGCCGCACGAATGTGCCAGATGCGGGATCGATCTCGAGGCCGACGATTTCTTTGTGGCAATGCAAAAAGGATCGGTATAGCGGCATGGCAGGCAGCAGCGGCCGCAAGACGGTGTCAGTGATGCGGGGACTAATGATGCTCTGCGACTCGTGTTATGACCAGGTATTTCTTGAAAAGCTGGTCGATCATAAGAACTATGTGGCGGATCATGAAGCCCTGTTTGATACCATTTGCCCGGGCTGTACGGATATTAATCGCCCTCTGATCGACGATATGCTGGGTAGCTCGGAGTAATTGGGCAGATCAGATCTCGGCGCCCCTCTACTTGCAGACTTTCCCGTCGAAATACATGCAGGTCGACTCCCCGGATTTTACCTTCCAGGTTTTCAGGAGGGGGGCTTGGCCGCTTCCTCTCATCTCCACGACAAAATCGACCAGTCCTGAAAGTGGCAGTTTCTCCATATGCGGCTGGGCAGCCTCCGGTACCTCAATCCAGAAAACCGAACCAAGAGTGGAAATCAGAATGCGGTGTGCGTCCTTGTCGATATTAATGACTGGGCTGTAAAAGCTCTTGTCCTCGGCAGAGGAGGAGTTTGCCAGGAGCAGGGTGAAGAAGACGGAGAGAAGAAGCGTACGCGAAAATGGCATAACGATCACTCCTTCTAATAGAGTCGATAATGGGCACATTATCGCACTCAATCGTAGAGAAGGAAACTGGAAATTCTCGGGGTCGACGATCGTTTGGACGGACTAGGGAGTCGTGACTTGCGCCGGGGCAACGGTGCCGCCTTTGATCCAATAGCCGCGGATGTCCGGATTTGATTTGTCCATCAATGAGATCAGCAGATAGATCGGCAGCGTGAGGTTGAGACGGCTCCAGTTCTCTTCCCATTCATTGGCAATCTTGATGTCGGTTACCGAGGGGCGTGCCGGATCATGCGGATGAGAGTGATACACCACTTGTAGCGTGAGGCCCAGTTTCCGCATATCTTTGACGGCCTGAAACATTTCCTGGGCGTCCATGATGAAGGCAATTTCTGCTCGCTCTTCGGCGGACAGGCGGGACAGATGCTGGACCTTTGCATCGTCGAATGAAGCGACTTGTGCCGCTCCCTCGAGACTGACGATGTTCTTGATGCGATAGATGTTGCTGACGGTGTGGTCCTTACCTGCCAAGAACCCGCAGCATTCATACGGATCGAGTTCCCGTGCATGGGCCACAAGCTCGTCAAGAATCTGTTGGGGAATGATCAGATCCGACACGGCTAGATTGTGCAGCTGACGGTGTAATCGCTGTTCAAATCCTTTATGGTCGGATTTGGTCCACAGAGCCGGCAGGCTGGGTCCTTCGGGCGGCCGACCTTCCGAAACTTCATGTCGAGTGCGTCGTAGATCAGCAGCTTATCCGCGATCGTTTCACCGATTCCCAGTATTTCCTTGATGGCTTCAGAGGCCTGGAGGATCCCCATCGTTCCCGCTAAGACACCGAGGACACCGGCCTCCTGGCAGTTGGGCACGAGTCCCGCAGGAGGAGGTTCCGGGTAAAGGCATCGATAGCAGGGGTAACCCGCATGGGGCTTGATCGTGGTGAGTTGTCCCTCGAAGCGAAACATGCTGGCTGAGACGAGCGTCTTTTTGGCGAAGAAACAGGCATCGTTGACGAGAAAACGGGTCGTGAAATTATCGGACCCATCGAGCACGACGTCGTAGTTTCTAATCAGGGGGAGGATGTTCTCGGCATCGACCAAATGATGATAGGCGTTGACGGTAATCTCGGGGTTGATGGCGGTCAGCGTCTTTCGGCCTGATTCGACTTTGGGCTGGCCTACGGTCGCGGTCGAATGAAGTATTTGCCGTTGCAAGTTTGAGAGGTCGACAACGTCACCATCGACCAGGCCGATCGTCCCGACACCCGCTGCAGCAAGATACAAGGCGGCAGGCGAGCCAAGTCCACCGGCTCCGATGAGCAACACTTTCGCTTTGCTCAGCTTGAGCTGCCCTTTGCCGCCGACGTCTTGCAAGATAATGTGGCGGCTGTAGCGCTGGATTTGTTGCTCGGTCAGCTCCATTTATTCCACCACGTTCAGTTCAATCGGGTCGACCACGCAACCTTTTTTTCGGAGGCCTTCAATGGCCCGTTCGATTTCTGCGGTCTCACCGGAAATTTCAACGTCCACCCACCCGGTGGTTTCACGGACGTCGGCGCGGCGGACATTCGTGACGATGTTGTATTCGCGGCCGATCTGATAGATGATCGGCTCCTTCACCTTGTCTTCAGGGAAGCGGACGTGAAACCGTAAGTGGGCCATGATCAGCCCCCCGCAATCGCGGGCACGATCGAGACTTCATCGCCGTCCTTCAGCGAGGTCTCTTTGCCCTTGAGAAAGCGAATGTCTTCTTCATTCACGTAGATGTTTACGAATCGCCGCAACTCGCCGGTTTCATCGCAGAGACGGTCTTTCAATCCGGGATGGTTCTGGTTCAACGTTTCGATCATGTTGGCGATGTCGCTCGCCTGGGCTTCGACTTCCCCCTGTCCCTTCGTGAGCGGACGGAGCGGAGTTGGAATGCGAACTTTAATCATGAGTCACCACCACCATTCTTTCCCATTTTAAATGTTTTCTCGAAGGCGACCAGGCTCGGCTGAATGCGAACCGGTCTGCCGACGGCGTCGATCACGGCTTCCTGCGTCTTCAGCCCGTTACCGGTGATATAGGCGACAGTGAGGTCGCCTTTCTTGATCGTCCCGTTCTTCACGAGCTTTTGAAGCACACCGATCGTGACTCCGCCGGCCGTTTCGGCGAAGATCCCCTCCGTCTGCGCCAGGAGCTTGATGCCTTCCACCACCTCGTCATCGGTCACCATGTCCATCGAGCCTTTACTCTCCGCAGTGGCCTTCAGGGCATAGTAGCCATCAGCGGGATTGCCGATGGCCAACGACTTTGCGATAGTCTTGGGTTTCACCGGCTTGAAGAAATCGCGGCCTGCCTTGAATGCCGTCGAGATTGGCGAGCAGCCTTCGGCCTGCGCCCCGTTGATCTTGGTCCGGACCTCATCGATCAGCCCTACGGCCTTCATTTCGTGCAGGCCCTTCCAGATTTTCGTCAGCAAGGAACCCGATGCCATGGGGATGACGGCTTGATCCGGAGTGCGCCAGCCGAGTTGTTCAACCGTTTCAAAGGCCAACGTCTTCGACCCTTCGGCGTAATAGGGACGGATGTTGATGTTCACAAACGCCCAGCCATGCTCGCCGGCGATCTCGCTGCAGAGCCGGTTTACGTCGTCGTAGTGTCCTTCGATTTCCACGACGTTCGGCTTATAGATTAAGTTACCCAATACTTTCGCAGCCTCCAGATCGCCCGGGATGAAGACATAGCAGCGCATGCCAGCCGAGGCCGCATGGGCTGCGACGGAGTTGGCCAGATTGCCGGTCGATGCGCAAGCCACGGTCTCAAAGCCGAGCTCGCGGGCGCGGGTAATCGCGACAGCCACGACGCGATCCTTGAACGAAAGGGTTGGGTGATTGACGGTATCGTTCTTAATGTACAGCTCGTCGAGACCCAAGTACGCGCCCAGATTCTTTGCACGCACGAGCGGCGTCATCCCCGCATGCGGACCAAGGAAATTGGGGCCTTCGACGGGGAGCAAATCGGCATAGCGCCATATGCTCTGTGGACCTTCCCCGATTTTCTTCCTGGAGATCGAGCGCTTGATCTCGTCGTAGTTGTACTTCACCTCGAGCGGACCGAAGCACATCTCGCAGACGTGAATGGCCTTCGTTGGATATTCTTTTCCGCATTCGCGGCACACTAGCGCTTTCATTTTGGCCATAGTCACACCACCTTCGTGACGTCAATGATTACGGTCGTACGGCACAACCTGCAAACGGATCGCCATCGTCGAACAGCTCGGTGATCGTTGGATGCTCACCGCAGAGCGCACAATTGGGGTTGCGCTTGACTTTGATTTCTCTGAACTGCGTTTTACGTGCATCGAAGTCCAGGAGACGATCGGTTAATGGGCGGCCGATGCCCAGCACGAGTTTAAGCGCTTCCGTTGCTTGAATCGTCCCGATAATACCCGCAAGGACCCCGATGACTCCAGCCTCCTGGCAGGAGGCCACCAGCCCTGGCGGCGGCGGTGTCTTGAAAACGCAACGGTAGCAGGCGGACTTTCTCGGGATAATGGTCGTGACGCGCCCGTCGAAACGAAGGATGCCGCCATGCACCAATGGTTTGTCCGCAAAGAAGCAGGCGTCGTTGATCAAGAACTTAGCGGTGAAGTTATCGACTCCGTCGATGACCACATCGTAGTCGTTGATGATTTTGATCGCATTGCCTGCCGTGAGCCGCTCTTCATACATAGAGACGGCCACGTCGGGATTGAGGGCCTGGATTTTTTCTTTTCCCGACAACACTTTGGGGCGCCCGATGTCGGGGGTATGGTGCAGAATCTGGCGTTGCAGGTTCGTAAGGTCGACGACGTCGCTGTCGATCAAACCGATGCGTCCGACCCCGGCGGCCGCCAGATACAGCGCTGCTGGAGATCCCAGGCCGCCGGCGCCGACCAGAAGAATCTTCGCCTTGGCGATTTTCTTCTGTCCCTTCCCTCCGACCTCCGGCAACAGAATGTGCCGGCTGTAGCGGGAGATTTGTTCTTCGGTAAATTCCATGGTTGTCAGATATTAAAGTATTTCTCGATACTGATATACCGCTCACCGGTGTCACACAGGATCGTTACGACGTTCTTGCCGGGGCCGAGTTCTTCGGCGATCTTCTGTGCGGCGAAGACATTCGCCCCCGCCGAGATGCCGACCAGAAGTCCTTCTTGCTTCGAGAGCTGCTTTGCAGTCTGATAGGCTTCGTCGTCGGTGACGGTCAGGATCTTATCAATAATCTTTCTGTTCAGAACCTTGGGAATAAAACCTGCGCCGATACCTTGAATCTTGTGTGGGCCAGGGTCGCCTCCTGATAGCACCGGTGAACCGGCCGGTTCGACTGCTACGACCTTCACATTGGGATTCCGTTCCTTGAAGACCTCGCCACAGCCGGTGACAGTGCCACCGGTCCCGACTGCTGCGACGAAGGCATCGATCTTTCCATCCAGCGCGTCGAGTATTTCCGGCGCCGTTGTCATCCGGTGCATGGCCGGATTTGCCGGGTTCGAAAACTGGTCCGGCATGAAGTACGACGGATTTTGCGCTAACAGGCTTTCCGCCTCTCGTATCGATCCCTTCATGCCTTCCCAAGCCGGCGTCAGAACAAGCTGGGCTCCATAGGATGAAAGGAGGCTGGCCCGTTCCATACTCATGCTTTCCGGCATAACCAAGATCAGCTTGTAGCCCCTGACGGCCGCAATTAACGCGAGTCCGATGCCGGTGTTGCCACTGGTCGGCTCAACAATGGTGCCACCCGGCTTCAGCTTGCCCTGCCGCTCGGCCTCGTTGATCATATTGAGGCAGATACGGTCTTTCACGCTCCCGCCGGGATTGAAAAATTCGACCTTCCCGTAGATCGTCGCGCTTCCTGGTTTGGAAAGCCGGTTGAGGCGAACAAGGGGAGTCCGACCGATCAGTTCGGTAATCTCTTTATGCAAGATCATGGTCATCGACCGCCACCCATGTAGAACAGAAATTCAAGGCGGTCGCCATCATTGAGGTGGGTCGTCCCAAGGTGCTCGCGATCCACCATGGCATCGTTGACCTCGACTGCCACCATCTGTGGTTCGATCTTCTTGGTCTTGAGGAGATCCAGAACGGTGCCCCCCGGAAACTCTTCAGCCTTGCCGTTAATTTTGACCTGCATGAAGACTCCTAACTTGGCCCAGGGATTAAAGAATTTGGACAGAGTAACAAACTGCCTTCCGGCTTGTCAAGGCAACGGCTGGCGCCGGTCCGTTGCTTGACATTGGTCCTCCATCGCCCCCACTATGCCTTCTTTTGGAGGGCCTTGTTCATCATGTGGAAACGCAACTTCATGTTTCGGGCATCCGATGCGACACCGCTCAAAGAATCCGAAAACGAACTGTTTCACGAGACTGACCCGGCAATGGATAGCGCCGGATTAAAGTTAGAGAAGTTTTTATCCGTTTGGATTCAAGGTGAGGGAGAAGACGAGAAGCCGTCTGCCTTTACCAACATGTATGTCCGCACTGCAACCTTGGATTTTCAGAAGCGGGTGGGCTTTCTTCAGCCGTTACAAGGACGTACGCACCAGATTAAGCAGTTGCTCACGCCGGGTCAGAAGGAGTTTTTGCGCAATTGGCTTTCCACAAATGCGCCGCAGGCCTGGGATTCGACCGACGAGCACTTCAAGATGTTGTTCGAACTCGAATGAGCCATCGTGATGTCTCTCCCCCCAGATTTTCTCGCCGGAGCTGGTTTCTATTCTGTGGGCTGCTCTGTTCGCTCTTGCTGGCGGAGGAACCAAAAGGCTGGGGTGCCGGGGTCGAGGTCTACTACTCACCTGAAGATGCGCCGCTCCATCGAGTCGTCAGCCTCTATGAGCATGCCAAACGCTATATCTTTGTGTCGGTCTACGGATTGACGTCTCCACGAGCCGTCGAGGCTCTGGTCGCGGCGAAGAAGCGCGGCCTGGACGTTCGCTTCATTACTGACCAGGAGCGTGCCCAAGAGGTGAAGCAACGCACGGCGCTGCACACGCTTCGTCTGGCCGGCATTCCCGTCCGTGTCAATCAACACGATGGGCTGATGCATCTGAAGCAAGTGGTCATCGATGACGAAGTGAACACGTCCGGCTCCATGAACCACACGACGAGCGGCAATCGATACAACGATGAGCGGATGGACGTCATCACGGACCATGCGATCACCATGAAGGCCCGCGAGAAGTTCCTCGCCATGTGGAATGACCATGAGCGGTATCGCGTCTGGACCGATGACTGACCGCCATGACTGAACGACTTGAACAGACAGATGTGGTCGTCGTCGGCGCCGGTGGCGGCGGAGCGGTGCTCGCCCTGGCCTTGGCGCAGAAGGGCGTCAACACGATCGTGCTGGATCATGCGCAGGGGCCTCCGCAGGGATTGCGGGGAGAAATCCTCCAACCAAACGGACAATCTGTGTTGGATCGCTTGGGCGTCTTGCAGTCCTTGCCGGCCGAGGCGACCCGCTCGGTGCGGAACTTCCATTTCTGCCGAGCCGGTGGGAAACGCCTGTGCTCAATCGATTATGGCGATCTGCCCGCACCGTACAATCGGGCGATTGTGACGTTGCCGAACGTAGCGCATCACGCCATTGTCGAGGCTGTCCAGCAGCAACCCAGCGCCAGTCTTCGATATGGAACGTCTTTCGTTGGGTTGCTTCGAGAAGGGGGCCGAGTCGTGGGAGTGACGACGCAAGGCTCAGAGGGTACCCGAACGATTCGAGCCAAATTGGTGGTGGGCGCCGACGGAGCCTTTTCAAAAGTGCGTGAAGCCTTAAAGATCCCTGCCGACGTGCATTTCTATCCGGAAGGCTATCTCATTGCCATAGTGGAATCGCAGGAGCCGGTTTCGGATTCTTTCTATTATGTCGGTCATCGGCAAATTCTTGGGTTATTTCCCGCGACCGGCAACAAGGTCTATCTGTTCTACATGATTCCCAGCGGATCTTATGATGCAGTGAAGAAGCGCGGCATTGCCTCGTTGCAGCTAGCCTGGTCGAACATCGCACCGCAGTTTGCGAAGCTGTTTCAGAATCTTACCGGTTGGAGTCAGACGGCTTACATGCCGACCGGTCGCGTAAGGACGCCCACTTGGGTAGCTGACGGAGCGGTGCTGATCGGTGACGCGGCCCATGCCATGAACCCTCACGCGTCTCAAGGACGCATGCAGGCGATGGTCGACGCCATGACGCTGGCGGATCTTCTGCCGGCTTGTCTGGCGGACAATGATTGTTCCGCTGCTCGCCTGAAACCCTACGAGATGGCCCGGCGTCCGCATGTGACGATGTTACAACGGTTGGCTGATCAGCAAGTGTTTTACTGGAACACCGGGAATCCTGTGGTCGCGTACCTGCGCGATCGCGTGTTTCAAACCTTAGATCGAAACCCGCGTCTTCGCTATCAAGTGCTGTCGACGACCGCGGGGTTGAGAACGTCTGCGCCGTTCAATCTGATTGATCGTGTGATTGCCGCAGGACTGCTGCCGGATCTGCGAGCGAACGAGAGAGCGACCCATCCGATGTCATCATGAGGAACCATGAGCACGACTGAACGTGTGATCGAGGGATTACCGGAGGAAACGCAGAACCTCCTCCATGCCTATGTGAAGGACGTGAAAGGTCTCTTCGGCGAGCAATTGGAAGGCGTATTGCTCTATGGCAGTGCGGTACGCGGAGAATTCTTGCAGGGCCGGTCGAACCTGAATCTGTTGCTCTTGGTATCTTCGTATGATCAAGCCTTGTTGAAAGGATATAGCGCCATCCACAGACGGTGGAGCAAGGAGCAAATCGTTGCACCGCTGTTCCTGACAGAAGAGGAGCTGCGCTCGGCGGCCTCCGTCTTCCCGTTGGAATATCTCGAGATCCAGGAACAACATCGTGTGTTGGGTGGGCGTGATCCATTCGTTGGATTTCGTGTCGACACACAGAGGTTGGCGGCAGAGGTGCGGCAGGGTGTGGTCGCAGCGTTACTTCGTCTTCGGCAGCGCTATGTGGAGGGGAACGCGACCGATGAAGCGGCGCTCATCCTCTTGCCGCTCTCTGTGACCGCTCTGTTGCCGCTACTGCGGGGGGTGCAGCGCATACAGGGGCGCGCCGTGACGTATCAATCCGATGCGGTGATCAATGACGTGGCGGAACTGCTCAAGCTGGATCTGCAGGGTTTCCACGATGCGCTCTTGCTCAAGCGAGGACAAATTACCCCTGGGCCAAAAGAAATCCCGCGCCTGTTCGAGCGCTATCTGCAAGCCCTCACGGCGCTCGCGAACAGGGTGACGGTTCTCGCGCCGGACGGTGGCCGATGAAGATCTGGCTTGCCCTCCTCATGCTGGTGTTGTTCGGTGGATATGCGGAGGCTGTTCCCTATGATCGGCCTAAAATTCAGCTACCGGATCCGCGCGGGTATGTGTCTGACTATGCTCAAGTGCTCGACGGTGATTGGAAGGAAAGGATCCGGTCCGTCTGCCAGGATCTCGAACGAAAGACCGGAGTCGAAATGGTTGTCGTGACCGTGCCGACTATCAAGCCCTTCGGGTCGGCCAATGAATTCGCAACCGCGATCTATGAAAAATGGGGCATTGGGTCGACACAACAGGAACACGGCGTGCTCATACTCGTGGCCGTTCAGGAACGGCAAGCGGCGATCACGCTAGGCCGTCAGATGCTGCCGGTGATTACGCCGGCGGTGATGAATCAGGTCGGTGGCGAATATCTTCATCCCTTCATCAACCTCGGCCATTTCGGCGAAGGACTCTATCGCACGGTCGTGGTACTGGCCTCCCGCTCGCAGGAGGTTCGTGTCGGCTCATTGTCAAAGACCCACTTCAAAGGCGTCGGGTTCTGGATCACGCTGTGTACCAGCCTCGGAGCCTTGTTTTTCTTTTGGTGGATCAGCCGGCCGGATTTGCGGCATCCCTACCGCCGAATTCAGAAGGGTGAGTATTGGGGAACGGGGCAAGGAGGATTCGGCGGAAACTGGGGCGGGTTTGGTGGAGGGACGAGCGGCGAAGGGTTTCGGTAGAGCGGAGTGGTCGTCCACCTATAAGGCGGGATACGTACGATAAGACGGCGTTTCTTTGACCTAACTGAGTTCTCTTCTGCCAGTCACGATCTTGATAAACAACCATCGTCAAAGGCCAAGTAGGTTGGAGCCACAGGTTTTCTGTTCACGGGCACGGGTCAAATTCCTGTCTGCAAGCCTGTATCTAGTTCAATCGATTTTCTGCCGATCCCTAATCTGAGCGATGTTGTGAGCATTAAGCGGAGGAATGCATGGCGATAGTGTGGTCGGTGACGATCTTTCTGAGCGCGTTCTTGTTGTTTCTCGTGCAGCCCATGATGGCGAAGATGATTCTACCGATGCTAGGCGGGACTCCGGCGGTATGGAATACCTGCATGCTGTTCTATCAGGCGACATTGCTGGCCGGGTACGGCTACGTCCATCTCCTCAACGCTCGCGTGGCCCCTCGCCGTCAACTCCCTGTTCATCTTGCCTTGCTGGCGTTGCCGCTGCTGCTGTTGCCGATCGGTCTTCCGACAGGCTGGACTCCTCCCGATGAGTCGAATCCTGTGTTCTGGGTGCTCCTGCTCCTGACGGTCGCGATTGGGCTCCCGTTCTTCGTGCTTTCCACTACGGCGCCTCTGTTGCAGAAATGGTTTTCCTGGACGGATCATGCATCGGCAGGAGATCCGTATTTTCTGTATGCCGCGAGCAACGCCGGAAGCATGCTGGCGCTGCTTGGATATCCGTTGTTGATCGAACCGTGGCTTCCACTGAGAGGCTCACAACGACTGGCGCAGACGACGCTCTGGAGTTTCGGATACGGCGCACTGGTCGTCCTCATCGGCAGCTGTGCGTGGTTTGTCTGGCAGGCCCAAACGACCAGGGGAACGCAAACGGCGACTGATCAGGACTCGAAGGCGAGGGCTCCTCTCACCCCTTTGCCGATGAGCACGCTCGTGCGATGGATCTTTCTGGCCTTTATCCCTTCCAGCCTGCTTCTCGGAGCGACGACCCATATCACGCTCAACGTGGCGGCGATTCCTTTGCTATGGGTCGTTCCGTTAGCGCTGTATCTCCTCAGTTTCATCATCGTGTTTGCGAAATGGCCGGCGGCCAATCACCGGATCATGATTATTTCCCTCCCGGTGGTCCTGTTGCTGATGACCTTTGACATCATGCCTGTCGGACCAGTATTGCCCTATTGGTCCGAACTCTTCCTCCCTCTCGCGGGATTGGGCGTGGTGGCCATGGTGTGTCATGGCGAACTGGCGAGAACTAGGCCGCCGACGGATCGACTCACGGTGTTTTATCTCCTCATGTCCGTCGGGGGTGCCCTCGGCGGTCTTTTCAATGCGTTGATCGCCCCGGTGGTTTTTACGGATATCTACGAGTATGAGATCGCCATGGTGCTGGCCTGCTTTATCCTGCCGCCCCTGGAGCGCAGCGATTCGCTTCGAACGGCGCGATGGTCGCCGTACCGGTTGGCTACAGAAAATGGGCAGATACGAGATTGGGTCTGGGTGCTTGCAGCCGCAATCGTGACAGGCCTGTCTGTCTGGTTCCTTCAGTCGCAGGAGGAAACGACATTTCTCTGGGAATGTATCTTTACAGGCGTTCCGCTGGTCCTGTGCTACCTCTGTGTGGGACGACCATTCCGCCTAGGACTGAGTCTGGCTATTGTGCTGGTGGTGGCGAACGTTGTCAGCGCCTGGTTTGGAAACCCGATAATTTACCAAACGCGCACGTTCTTCGGCGTGTTGAAAGTGGAATATTCCAAGGAAAAGAACGTGCGCAAGTTATTGCACGGCACGATCAATCACGGAATGCAGCGGATGGAGCCGGAAGCCCGGCGTGAATCGGTGAGCTATTTCCATCCGACCGGTCCCTACGGACAAGTCTTTGCGGCATTCAGCGGACCGAATGCCAAGAAAAGAATTGCTGTGACCGGCTTGGGCATCGCCGCGTTGGCGAATTACTGCGAGGAGGGGCAATCGTTAACGTATTACGAAATCGATCCCGCCGTGGTGAAGATCGCTCAAGACCCCACGCTCTTTACGTACTACAGCGATACGAAGGCGCGAGGAGTCGATTTGCGTGTCGTGGTCGGTGATGCCCGCCTGAAAATGGAGGCAGCGGAAAACGGCTCGTATGACATGGTCATTCTGGATGCCTTTACCTCTGATGCGATTCCTGTTCATCTCCTTACCCGAGAAGCCATGGAGATGTATCTGCGGAAGCTGGCTCCCGATGGGCTCTTGGTCGTTCACATCTCAAATCGATATTTGGCGCTTGAGCCGGTGCTGGGGAACTTGGAGGAAGCGCTCGGTTTGGTGGCGCTCAAGCAATTCGACTTTGCGAGAGGTGTCCCGTTTAAGTCCGGAGCCGATCTGGTTGTGATGGGACGGCGCCGTGAGGCGTTAGGTCCGCTCGCCACGGATGCCCGATGGACCCCATTGAAAAAGGTCAAATGGGTCGGGGTGTGGTCGGATGATTTTTCGAATGTCGTAAGTATCTTCCGGTGGAACGACTAGTTCGACCGGCCGGCCCCGTCCTCGATCGGGCCAGGTGGAGAATACCAGGTCGTCTTAAGACCGTCTCGGTACGGTTCGGCCTTCTTCGAGATCTTGCAAATCCGACCAGGCCATGAGATCGGTTCGTGTAGGGTCAACGGCGTCGCGGTATTTCTTGAATCGTTCCAGGCTCTCCGGAGAACTCGGCCCACGCAGCAGCAGTTTCTGGTTCCATGCTTCCAACTCGGCAGGGCTATGCGGCTTTGCAGCCTGCTGAAACCATGTTGTCACGCCTTCATCGGTGGGGTTGGCTCTCACGGTTGCCGTGAATTGCTCGGCGGTAATACCGGCGTATTCCATGAGGCGTTCATCCATTGGGCAGGGGTAGATGTACTCGCCTTCGGTGCCGGCGAGTACAGCGCGGCACTTGTCGATCATGCGCGCCAAGTGCACATAGCCGGCAAGCTTGACGCGCATGCTTCGAGGAAAGTTCTTCCGGAGATCCATTTAGAGCAGGTGGTGATTTGTGAATGTAAGATTTTTCACAACGACTTCGCCGTTCTCATAGGAAATGATGCGGCGGGTTGCCGGTAGATCCGATGATCCCACCCGCACGTGAGTATCGGTAAAGCTCTCCACGTTGTTCAGTTTCCCATCGGTGGGCGAATAGTAATAGACAGTGTACTTGGTCGTAAGATTCTTCTGATCCTGGGTCACGGCACTTTCTTCGACATTGATCGTAAAGGCGAAGGGAGCCATGCCAGGATGTGCCATTTTCCGGTTAATCTGGGTGATCCGGTTATCTTTGATTCGGTAGAATGAATTCGATCCGTGGATGATGAGCTTGGTGCCGAAGGGGTGCCCATCTTCCTCCATCGTGAGGGAATATTTGCCATCCGATTCCTCGAAACTGCGCGGGCCTCGATGGACGGCGATCATGCCGAGTTGTTCCTGCGCCCATTTCTGGACATCGGCGTTTCCAAGCTGGACTGAGACCTCGCGTGGGCCTTTCACCATGACGGGGCCCTTGGTTTCTTCGCCGTTCAAGTTGACAGTCAGGTCGGCGGTAAAGCCTTTAAAATTCTTTTGCCAGCGAGCAGTATTGTCAAACGCCTTCCGAAGCAACTCCCGGGCTCGAGGGTCATCGGCGACAGCTGGTTGTTCCTGTTTCTGCATGGCCATGATCGGATCTCCTTTAGCGCTGAAGTGTGAATGTGGAATTATACCTGTCCCATCGACTGGCACTCAATGCCGGTCAAAAAAGTTGCTCCGGTGCAATCGATATTTTCAATGTGCGGCTGTTTCTGATATAGTTCAACGATTTTTTCCGGTGGAGTTTCGGCAAGGGGTTCTTGCAACGACAAGGGAGAGAGGATCGGCATGGAACGACGGGCGGCTTCCCACACTGAAGAAGAAGAAATGAACCAGCGGCGACGGCTCCTGAACGCCGCGAAAAAAGGCGATCAGAAGGCGGTGGCGAAACTGTTCGAGCTGTATCAAGTCAGAGTGTATAACAGCGAGATGGTCAATAAACTCAATCGAACCGCCGGTACGCACAAACTGCAAGCGTCCGTGGCCAAAGACAGGCCGGGGAAAGCAGGGAGGGGCACGCCTTCCAAGCCGGGGCCGAGCTCGAAGCTGAGTCAAAAGAAAGTACATGCGCCGGCTTCGAAAACTGTCAAGAAATCCAAACCTACCGCCTCGCGAACCAAGAAAACAGCGCACAAAAAGTAATCACGTCGCTACTGTACTGCCACGCGAAGCCCGCCTCCCGCAAGCTTACTGGCTATCTCCTCCGCCTGTTTCCAGGTTCCCTCAAAGACGATTGCCTCTCCCTGATGATCAATCTTCCAGGCCAGCTCGAAGGCCCTGGATGGCGTCATGCCGGGAATACATTGGCAAAAGAGCGCAATGACCTGTTGGTACGTGTGACAATCGCAATTATAGACAACAACGCGCGCTTCAAGGTCATCTCCGGTTCCGGTTGACGGGGTCTCAGTCGCTAAAGGGATCGCAACGGGGGTGGGAGAGTCGACCATAGCGCGGGATTCTAGCAGAGTTTCGCCGACTGATTAATATCCTTTTCTCATGATGAGATGGTTCGCCAGTGCAATGTGCTCTCGGGCACTGGTTCGTTCGAACAATGCAAAGTGGGCCGCAGAATCCGTGCCGATCTGAAGTCCATGAGCCAGTGCGAGCCGATAGGTATAGACCAAGGAAGCCGATGTTTTGACGAGTGCGAGGGCGTATTCGAGTTCCGACTCATCAGGCTTCTGGTTCATACAGAGTTGTTTGACCCGATCTACGCTGAAGGAGAAATGTTCCTGCCGGCTGTTCGATTCAGAGAGTGGATGGCGGACTTCGAAGAGGCCGTGCTGAAATCGACGATCCGTCGTGAAGGATCTGTGGAAGATCTCTCGCCAGGTTGGATCCTGCAAGTCACGGTCGATCGCCTCGCAGACCTCGATCGAGAGCGGGCCGCTTACGTCGTAGCCTTGGACCAGGCGTCCGGCAGCAAGAAGTTCGGGGAAACTGTCGCCCATACGGTCGGCGAAGGCTGTCATCCCGACCATGGGGGTAAATTGTAGCGCCATGAAGTCGCGGAAATGCACGGTGGCGAAGCGCGACAAGAGCTTGGCCAACGTGTCTTCGTGGCAAAGATGAAACGGGTAGAAGAGTACCTGTGGCGGTGATGCCGGTTTCATCGACAAAGATTCCGGGTCATGCTAACGTTCGTCCCGTGAAAAAAATGTTTTCATCCTGGCTCGATGTACTGCTGATCTTCGTTCCGATCACGATCGCTCTGGAGATCGCAAAGGCCGATCACCTCGCGATCTTTCTCTCGGCTGCGATGGCCATCGTGCCGCTTGCCGGTTTGCTGGGGCGCGCCACAGAACATCTGACCGCGCACGTCGGAGCAGGGGTGGGAGGTCTCCTCAATGCCTCGCTCGGCAATGCGGCTGAGTTGATCATCGCATTGGTCGCCCTGCGCGAGGGCTTGCACGATGTGGTGAAAGCCTCTCTTACCGGTTCAATATTGGGCAATATCTTGCTCGTTCTTGGGGCCGCAATGCTCGCAGGCGGTCTCAAGTATGAAAGGCAACAATTCAATCAAACTGCCGCAGGCATGGGGGCGAGCCTTCTGCTCTTGGCGGCCGTCGGTCTCATTATACCCGCGCTCTTTCACTTCACGGCCGCAGATCGTGGACCCGCCGTCGAACGGGAGTTAAGCCTTGAAATTTCCATTGTGTTATTCGCCATTTATGTTTTGAGTCTCATGTTTAGCTTGCGAACTCACAAGCATGTGTTTGCCGAACCGGCCCACGATGCGAGGGATCTGGGAGAGAAACCCTGGAGTCGTTCGCAGTCGATCATCGTGCTCACTGTGGTGACGTTGCTGGTTGCGGTGATGAGCGAGATGCTCGTGGGGGCGTTGGAACATGCCGCCAAGACGCTGGGGTTGACGCAGCTTTTTGTCGGAGTGATCCTCGTCGCACTCGTCGGCAACGCCGCGGAACATTCGACTGCGGTCATGATGGCGATGAAGAACAAAATGGATTTGGCTCTCGGGATCGCCGTGGGGTCGAGTTTGCAGATCGCGCTGCTTGTGGCACCGGTCTTGGTGTTTACTAGCTATCTGTTCGGCGCTCCGTTGGATCTTATTTTTACCCCCTTCGAAGTTGCAGCTGTGACGATCTCGGTGCTGATTGTCGGCTTTGTCGCCATGGATGGCGAGTCACACTGGATGGAAGGGGTTATGCTGGTGGGCGTGTATACGATGCTGGCGATCGCGTTTTATTTCTTGCCAGCATAAAAACTCCCAGCCTTCAGGAATCAGCCGCTGCTGTTTTTATGGTGATGGCTGATTGCCTAGCACTACCGGGAGCGCTCTAGAAGGTGTCCATGTCAATGACTTCGGTAGCCTCCCAGAGATTTTTCTTCTCCGCATCGGCCAGAGCCTTGATCCGGTCTTCTTCCGTTTCCTCTCCAAACTGATTCTTTGGTTGCGGGTTGCCTGCCGCATCAGTCTGAGCGGGGGCTGCGTCCTGTCGCGTCCGACGCTTTTTGGCTGGATCCATATTGACGGGCATGGGGCCTCCCAAATGATGTTTTAGTCTCCACCCTGGCGATAGAAAAAGTCAATGGAGGCCCATCCTCTCGTTGACCTCCTAAGAAAGGCTTGTTAGAGTTCGCCCCCATGCTGGATGCCAAAGTCTGGTGGCCCCTATTCCCCCTGCTGCTGCTCGTCGTCATTGTCTGTTTGACGTGGGCGCTGGTATTGGTCGTGCGAGGGGAAAAAGACCTTCGTGCGCGGTGGCTGCAAATCGGGGCGTTTGCTTGCTATGTGATGGCAGCCGCCTCAGCTGTCGCCAGCGAGCGAGGCTTGGTTTCGGCCAACCTGCATCGCCCCTTTTCGATCCTCACCCAACTCTGCTTGTTCGGCGCGTTGCTTCATCACTGGAATGGGAACACTTCCTCCCTACGCTGGTTGAATGGGCTGGCCTGGGCCGGCATTCTGGCGGACGGCGCCCTTCATTTCCTGATGATCAGGCACTCAGCCTAGTACAGTTTATCAGCGACCGTATCGGCGTGCAGGCGGCCTTGGGCGGAGAGGCGGCTGCGCTCACCTTCTTCTTCGATCAGTTGTTGTTCCCTAAGGGCCTCCAACGTCGCTGCGTGCCCGTAGTTTAATGCATGGGCGCGCAGTTGTTGTGTCGGGATACCTTGGATGAGCCGAAGTCCGAAGATCACCGCATCGCGAAGTTGTTCCCCCTCCGTTAGTTCAGTCTGTTCCCGGACCGGGAGAGTTTCTTCAGCCAATGCCGCTTGATAGGCGGCCAGATTCGCGACATTCCCAAACCGAACGCCGTGCACGAACGATTGTGCGCTCGGTCCGAGTCCAAGATATTCTCCCTGAGTCCAATACAACAGATTATGTCGGCATGCGAAATCAGGCTTGGCGTAGTTGGAGATTTCGTATTGCTGGTATCCTGCTTCGTTGAGTACGGTCCGGGTCGTTTGTTCCATCGCAATCTGGATCGATTCGTCCGGCCCTTGGCGTCGACCATGCCGAATGTCATGGGCGAGCCTCGTGCCTTCCTCTACCGTCAACGCGTAACAGGAGAGATGTGCCGGGGCCAGTTCGAGACACTGACCGAGTGTGCTGGTCCAGCTCTGATTCGTTTGATCTGGAAGGCCATACATTAAATCCAGATTGATGTTGGAGAATCCTGCATCTCGAGCCCAGTGGACAGCCGCCATGGTTTCACGAGCGAGGGCAGGTCGTCCGATACGAACCAGCTCGCCGTCCTGCATCGACTCTGCGCCAAAGCTGATGCGGTTCACGCCTGCCTCATATAATATAGAGAGGTCCGATTGAGTCACTGTGCTGGGGTGGGCCTCGACGGTGATCTCGCAATTGGGAGTCAGGAGCAGGTGTCGGCGTATGTCGGCGAGAATCTCCAGGAGTTGGCTTGCTCTGAGCGCGGTGGGTGTTCCTCCGCCGAAGTAAACCGATTGAAAGGGGCGTCCCTTGATGCCCTCTTGTTCAGCTTGCAGTCGGATTTCCGTTCTCATCGCATGGAGAAATGATTCGGCTGCACCTTCCCGATAGAGTTCCAGGTAGAAAGCGCAAAAATCGCAGCGTTGCCGGCAGAACGGGATGTGAAGATAGAGGCCGATGGGGTTAGTCATGACGAGAGCGTAAACGGAGCAGGTTTTGAGTAATCTCGTGCCACCACGATTTCGATTTCATCTGTTGGCGAGACCCCGCGATTGCGGACGTGCGATGTCCATGTTGGAAATTGCCGAAGCGATTCAAAGATCTGTTTGAGTACCTGGGGTTTCATCTGGGTTTCCCACTCACTCACCCAGGCGAGACGGTCTTCGTCTCCTTCGTACTCTTCTGGAAACGAGGCTTCCAGACTGAATCGGAGAGTGAACGTTTTTTCTTCCTGATACATCATTATCCTCACGCGTTGCGAAGTGCGCTCCTGCGCTTCTATAATAGAATCTCCAACAAGGAGTAGAATTTATGCCTATCTTCGAATATGTGTGCCAGGAATGCAATCACCGGTTCGAGCTTTTGATCCAAGGCTCAGCCCAGGCCGCTTGTCCACAGTGTCATGCCACCAGGCTGGAAAAGCAGTTCTCCGCATTCGGTGTCGGTGCGACGGGAGGCTGGGCACCGTCTGGTAGCGGAGGCGCCTGCGGTAGTTGCGGCGATCCCCGTGGGCCCGGGGCCTGCTCGATGAACTAACCATGGATGCTGTCGAGCTCGCGCTGCAACGAGCGATCGCGACCATTTCGCAGTCCGATCCGCTCATCAAGCTCCTTGATCAAGTGAGGTTGGGGCGGATGAAACCCGCTGATGCCGGGTTACGGGCGATCGTCGAATCCTGGTTGATGACCTACCAGAAGGTGATTCAAACAGCCGGCTTGAATAAACAGGCGCTTCGACGGATTGATCCCGCCCCACGAGTGGCGCTGCTTGTGGAGAGAGGCCTCTTACCCAAAGACCATCAGGGCGCCACGGACTTGCAGGCTGGTTTCGATCACGCGATGACCAACGTCATAGACTAGCGAGTTCGTATGCGCACCGTTGTCCCCGCCGCGGTATCGATTCTCTGCTTATTGACGGGAATCGACGGAGGGACCGAGGAAATTGGGGGACAACGTGTGTTGCGGGAACTCCCCATCGGTGCTCTCCACAGGATTCTCCCGGCAGACACCCACATAATGGTGGAATCTTCGGCCATCGAGCAGTTCCTTGCCGAATTGGACGGCGATCCGCCGGATTGGCAAACGCTCTATGGCCATGGGCATCATGACCCTGGGCATGACGACAGAGTGTTTTCGCTCAATAGGGAACGTGATTCGAAGCGAGAGGGACGCCCGGCATTGTCGTGGCGCCTGGCGTTTGTGTGGGCAGGGGAATTGTCGCCGTACAAGTCTGAACTCGGCGGTTTTCCTGTCGCGCTTGGTCCGAGATTTATCAAGACGAAGTGGGGCATGGTTCGATTCAAGCCCGAGGAAGCTCCGAGCAATCTGGTGGCAATGGTGGACACGATGCAACGTGATCGGTTGCAGAAAGAGGTAGCCGCCGGCAAAACGGTTGAAGTCGACGTCGTGATGACCGGACAACTGATTCCCGACGAATCCCTCATGTATGACTTTTCACATGATGAGGAAGGACTCGGCCTCATCATGCCGTTCGTGCGCGTCGAGCGAGTCGACCTCGTTATAAACCCATAAACAGAAGATCAAAAAAGTTCGAAGGGTCGTGTCTCCGCGTAAGGTGTGTTGTGCTTTAGTAGGCATCTTGAGCACAGCGAAATCCCGTCCCGCTGGGCCTGCTGTCCATCGTGCCCCAATCACGATCGCTGGCCCGAAGGCTGATGGCAGGCTTGAGCCATGATCCCCCCCGCATTGATTTAATCGCCCCACGCTCTGGACCGATGGGATTCGTCAGTGGAGCAGACCTATAGTAATTCGGATCGTACCAGTCCTGTACCCATTCAGCGACGTTGCCAGCCATGTCATAGAGACCATAGGAATTCACCGTTGCAGGAAAGCTTCCTACCGGCATCGTGAGGACTTCACCATTGAGCCCTTTCTCCTTCGCGAGACGGGCCCCGTTGCCTCGGACCCAGAAGGCATCCCAATCGTTGCCGCTGGCGAATTCAATCGTTTCTCCGGCCCAGAAGCTGGCGCTGTTGGCGAGATGAATGTCCCATTCATTTCCCCATGGATAGCGCCGGCCGTCCGTGCCCCGCGCCGCTTTTTCCCACTCGGCTTCTGTTGGAAGGCGCTTGCCGGCCCAACGGCAATAGGTATCTGCATCGGTCCAACTCACATTGACGACTGGATGCCGATCGATTCCTGCCATCGGACCTTGTGAGTTCCAGAGGGTTGAAGCCTGCTTGGCATTTTCTGGCACGCGATGTTTGGTTGCTGAGACGAAGGACGCATAGGCCTCATTTGTCACTTCGTAACGGTCGATGAAAAAACTGCCGAGGTATACCTTTCGTTGAGGCTGTTCATCCGGGAGGCCGTCGGTGCCGGCTGGGGAACCCATGAGAAATTCGCCGCCCGGAATCAGCGCCATACCGTCAGGCAGAGAGGAGCCTATGGCTGGCCGCAAAAAGATGACTGAGAGCAGTAGGAGAATAAGCGTTCCGGCAAGCAAGGCTAATGTAAAGGTTTTTTGAGACCGCATACGCGAGCCACGTTGTCGCGGTAGGCATGCCACAGGGAGAGGCACTTCTTCAGACAGCGCAACACGGCCCGCTGTTGCGCAAGGGTTGTCGCATAATTCACGACCATATCATAGGCATCATGGCGGTGCCCGGCCTCGACCATTTGATGGGCGCGGATCAGATCCATTGCATCGGGCGAGAGATGATAGTGGAGAACCAAGGGGTGCTGTTGAACGATGGCTTCAAGCTCTTCGGCGGTCTTCGGTTTCGATGGCTCGGCCAATTCTTTGCGATCTTTGATGCTGCCTTCGACGAACACAGTCAGAGCTGCGGCACCGATGACCCAGTCGCGATGAGATGACGCGCGGTCGAGCCAGGTCCGGTAGCGGCGGGCAGCAGGTAAGAGCGCGATGCGGTCAAATGTGCGCGGCGGCAGGCCTAAGCCGGCCATCATGGTCAGAAACAGCTCGGGATGGGATTTGCCCAGCGAAAGTCCGCCGGTATCTTCTTCGTAAATATTCTCTGCGAGCATGCGGCGGACCGTCGGGGGAGGATTGTGCCCGTGAATGCGTGCCAGGAGCACCGGAAAATCCCGCACGTACACGCCGTACTCCTGCTGAAAATGTCGTTTCAATTGCTCGATCGTGACCGTTCCGTCGGCGAACGCCGGCCAGGCCCAATGGTGCTTTTGATCCATGATGCGAAGAATTTCTTCCTGAAAGCGGCTTTTGGTGAGCGGTCGCATCATGCTGGTTGCCTTCCTGATCTGGGCCTCGTTACAATCCGAGCGCGGAGGCGGTTCATGAAACAAGTGACGGTGCAGAATCCCGAGGACATACTTTCATTGCTGGCCGATGTTGCCCTTCGCGGTTCGGGCTTCGTCACGGAGTGTCTGCTCGATTACGTGTTGGACGAAGGATTTACCGAGCCGATCTATCTGAACGCGAGCGGAGAAGATCCCGATGCCTATTATAAGGGACAATCACCGGCGTGGGCGGTCTACCAGGTTCGGGAATGGAAACGCGTACTGACAATTTCCGGAGGGCCTGGCAAACAGCGGCGTGTCCAAATCACCGAGACGCCATGACCTGTTAGAGTGTATGAGTCTTCAGATAAAAAAGCAATGAATCGGTTCAGATTTGCTGTGCTCCGCGTCGTTGAAAGAGGGGGACTCTAGCTCGTGAGTTTCGTGCATCTGGCAGAGCCGTACAATCTGGGCGAGCTCGTCGTGCTGCAGAGTCTGCTCGAAGGAAGCGGAATCGAGTACGTGATTCGGCATGCGCACATGGGCAGTCTCTATCCCGGGGTTCCCGGAATGAATTCGCACGTCATGGTTGACGAGCACGATTATTCCCGTGCGGAACTGCTCCTGCAGCGATTGCGGCTTGATGTGCGCGAGGTCTCAGAAGAAGCCGAGGATTCGCGTTAGCGTTCGGGTTTGGGGCTGTGCGGATTTGATGGAGCTTGTGTCGGGAGGCGCTCCCCTGAGCCTTGAAACCATCCTCCGATGAGCGTGCCTTCTTCAAAGTACAGATAGCGGTGTTTCACCACTGAAGTGCTTTCCCAGTCTTCAAAGATCCATTCTTCCTGCCGAATGCCGTCTTTGGTAAATGTGGTGTTGATCGTTTGTGGTCCTCCCCAGGCCTGCAGGACCTGCTCTTTCGACATGCCGACCATGACCCGGTGTTCCGCAATGTGCTTTTGAAAATTCGGGTCTCGCAATTGCGTGACCAATGGCCAGATGACCATCAAGAGGAGGAAGAGGATCAAACCGGCGTAGATCGCTAGACGGACCGGCCGCAGGCGAATGAACGAAACCGGTTCCTCAGCTGAGGCGGCAGGATTTGCAGGGGCAGTCGTTAGTTGTTCCATGGAATTCCTTCACGCATCGTAACAACCTCTCCTAGAGGCCGTCAAGCTTCGGAGACCGATTTATCCTGATGAATCAATAAGATCCGAATCATGCGCTATACTTATTGTTATGAGGGTTTCGCTTACGCAGAGTTTCAGGCTTCGGTGGTCGAATTGTGTCGCCGGCTTCTTGCTGTCCGGGATCATTTTGTTGCTCCTCGACGGCGTGCTGTTTGCCAAGCCCCTGTATTCCTATCGCGATGATCAAGGCACGAATGTGATCACGGATAACTACGATCGCATCCCCGCGCAGTATCGCGCAAGAGTCATCACTGTTGAGCAAGAATCCGATTCGCTGAACCAATCGGGGAAAGGAGTCGCGGACTTGCTCAAAGGGGCCGACAAGCGAATCGGAGGGGCGACGATCGATGTGCCAGGGTTGACGCCCTATCAGTCGCACGCCTTGACCATTACAGGTTCGTTGGCGTTACTCTGCTTCGTGATTCGGCAGTTTAGCCGCAGTCAGGTTCTTCGGTTCCTCTCTCTTTGGGGTTTAGTGATGCTCGGGCTTGTCGCGCCCGTGTTCATCTACTTGTCGCAGGATGGTCCGCTCGACGTACTCCGCGGAGGGGCGTCAAAAATCCAAACCAAGCAGCTGGATCATTTGAAAGACACGCGGTAAGGCTCTCCCGCTCGCAACCCTTCCCTACATTCAGTCAGCATACTTCGGCAGAGGGATTTTCTTGGCCTGGGCTGGTCGGGGAACACTCTGCTGTTGGGAGAACTCATCCGAGTAGGGGTTCATGATGGGATCGTGTGTGTGCCTCTGACGCCGCTTCACGAGGTCGATGCTCTGGGTGCTGATTTCCATTCGATCGACGAGCGATCTGGTCGTGAGGGGATCGGGGAGACCCTGAAGAGAAAACAATTGGTAAGCCAGAGTCCAGTCAAGCGATTCCTTGCCGGATTCCTTGACGATGAAGCGTGCTTGCGGTGAGGAGGCTCCTTTGAAGAGCAGCACCCATATGTTGGAACGAAACGAAGGAGAAGCCGGTTCCTTGGATGGGCGAAACTCCGGAACCAGTGAGGGGACTTGGCTGATCGGGACAGGTGGGGAAAATTCGATATCCACTAGCCGCACAAAGAGCGGGCGATTTTCGCTTTGGTCGCTGGGATCGATCGCATAGCTGAAAGAGTACCGAACCTCGATGCCGTCTCGCTTGTACGTATAGACATCCTCTCCGTTTTCGGGGGAAACCAACTTCCTGAAATACTTGTCCCAATCGGTAATCGCGTAATAGGTGAAGACCCGCAAAGCCGATTTGCGGTCGCGAACGGCTTGTGGCATGCCTAACTTGTCGTGAAGCTCGGTTTGCGTGAGGCCGAGAAATCCGTCTTCAAAATAGGGGGCGGCGAAAAGCGAACCCGGAAGAAGACAGACGTTAGCTAGCAGGGCAAGAATGCAGAAACGGCAGACGTGCTGTGAATAGCGATGCAGGAGCAAGGTGATTCTCCAGCCGTTGGGCCATCGTATCGACGGTTCCCCTTCATGTCAAGGCATCAGGGATGAGATCGGTTGCCGGTGGTGGGACTTATCAGTATGATGGCCGTATTATTGTGCTGATCCTATGGAGGAATAAATCAGGTGACCGCGTTGGAATCATTACTTCGAGAACGCATTGTGATCCTCGACGGGGCCATGGGAACCATGATCCAGCAGCGCAAGCTGCATGAGGCGGCTTTCCGCGGTGAACGGTTCAAGGATTGGAAAAAAGATCTGAAGGGGCATAACGACCTGCTGAATCTGACGCAGCCGGCGATCATCGAGAATATTCATCGCCAGTATCTCGAAGCCGGTGCCGACATTATCGAAACCAACACCTTCAATTCTCAGGCCATCTCCCTTGCGGATTACCAGATGGAGACCTTGGGATACGAAATGTCCAAGGCCGGGGCGGAATGCGCGTGCCGTGCGGTCGCTGCGGTGCAGGCGGCTCAGCCTGGTCGACGCTGTTTTGTCGCCGGCGCGATCGGGCCGACCACGAAAACGTCCTCCATCTCCACTGATGTGAATAATCCTGGTGCGCGGGGGACGACCTACGAAGAGCTTGTGGCGGCCTACAGCGATCAGGTCCGAGGACTCCTCGACGGAGGGGTCGATGCCCTGCTTGTCGAAACGATATTCGACACGCTCAATGCGAAAGCGGCGTTCTTCGCAATCCAGCAGGTGTTTGCCAACGGCGGGCGTCGAGTGCCGATCATGGCTTCGGTCACCTTCATTCAAGCGGGGAGCAATCGGGGCGTGACGGGCCAAACGGTTGAGGCTTTTTGGAATTCCATTTCTCACGTGCCTTTGTTGAGCGTGGGGATGAACTGCGCATTGGGTCCCAAGGAAATGCGGCCGTTGATCGAGGAACTCTCGCAAATCGCGCCGATTTACGTCAGTGCGCATCCCAACGCCGGCTTGCCCAATCCGCTGCTTCCGACGGGGTTTCCTGAGACGCCTGATTCGCTTGCTCCGCAGCTGCGCGAATGGGCCCAGAACGGCTGGCTGAACATCGTCGGCGGCTGTTGTGGAACGACGCCGGCTCATATCAGGTCGATCGCTCATATGGTGCGCGGGATTCCACCGAGAGCCATTCCGAGGGTTGAGCCGTACACACGTTTGAGTGGTCTTGAAGCAGTGACGATTCGGCCCGACTCGAATTTTGTGAATATCGGCGAGCGAACCAACGTGACCGGTTCCCCTGCCTTTGCGAAACTCATCCTGGCCGGTGATTACGAAGCCGCGCTCTCCGTAGCCAGGCAGCAGGTCGAGGGCGGCGCGCAGATCATCGACGTGAACATGGATGAAGGGATGATGGATTCCACGGCGGCGATGGAGAAGTTCCTCCGATTGATCGCCTCGGAGCCGGACATCTGCAAAGTTCCCATTATGGTCGATAGCTCAAGATGGGAGGTGCTGGAAACCGGCCTGAGGAATATCCAGGGGAAGGCGATCGTCAATAGTATCAGCCTCAAGGAAGGGGAGAAGAAATTCCTTGAGCAGGCCACGTTGATCCACCGGTACGGTGCAGCCGTCGTCGTCATGGCGTTTGACGAGCAGGGACAAGCGGATACGTTAGAGCGGAAGAAGGAGATCTGCGCCCGATCCTATAAACTCCTGATAGAGCGGGTGGGGTTTCCACCGCAGGATATCGTCTTTGATCCGAATGTGTTGACGGTTGCGACGGGGATCGAGGAGCACAATAACTATGCGGTGGATTTCATCGAGGCCACGCATTGGATCAAGCAGCATCTTCTGGGCGCCAAGGTCAGCGGCGGCATCAGTAATGTTTCGTTTTCCTTCCGCGGGAACAATGTCGTCCGAGAGGCGATGCACGCGGCGTTTCTGTATCACGCGATCAAAGCCGGTCTCGATATGGGCATTGTTAATGCTGGCCAATTGGCGGTCTACGAAGAAATTCCCAAGGACCTGCTGGAACTAGTGGAAGATGTTCTGCTGAATCGTCGCCCTGACGCCACCGAGCGCCTGGTCACCTTTGCCGAAACCGTGAAGCAGAAGGGCAAGGCCGTGGCGAAAGATGATGAATGGCGGAAAGGCACGGTGGAAGAGCGCCTGTCGCACGCGCTGGTCAAAGGCATCACGGACTACATTGACCAGGACACGGAAGAGGCCCGCAGGAACTACCCAAAGCCGCTCTCCGTCATTGAAGGACCCTTGATGGCCGGGATGAACGTCGTCGGGGATCTCTTCGGATCGGGAAAGATGTTTTTGCCTCAAGTCGTGAAGAGCGCGCGAGTGATGAAGAAAGCCGTCGCCTATCTGATGCCGTTCATGGAGGAGGAAAAGAAGCGGGTGGGGGGGTACCGATCCCAGGGGAAGGTGTTGCTGGCCACCGTGAAGGGCGACGTCCATGATATCGGAAAGAACATCGTCGGGGTCGTGCTGGGTTGTAACAATTACGAAGTGATCGATCTGGGCGTTATGGTGCCCTGTGAGAAAATTCTGGCGACCGCGAAAGATCAGAAAGTCGATGTTGTCGGCCTCAGCGGTCTCATCACGCCGTCGCTGGATGAGATGGTGCATGTCGCGAAGGAGATGACCCGAGAAGGTTTCGGCGTGCCGTTGCTGATCGGCGGCGCCACGACAAGCAAGGCCCACACGGCGGTAAAGATCGCACCGTCCTACGAACCGTCGGTCATCCATGTGCTGGATGCCTCGCGAGCCGTCGGGGTGGTCGGGAACTTGATGAATACAGTGCAGAAGCCGGTGTTTCTGCAACAGGTCAGGGACGATTACAACCGTGTCAGACAGGCCCATCACGATCGCGGGGCGAAGCCCGTTTTATCGCTGGAGAAGGCTCGCGCGCAACGCTTCGTTAGTGACTGGACAACGCTCGATATTCCTGTGCCTGCATTTCTGGGGCCCTGTGTAATCAGCGATCAGCCTCTTGAACAGCTGGTGCCGTACATCGACTGGTCGCCGTTTTTTCACACCTGGGAACTCAAGGGGCACTATCCCTCGATCTTCGAGGATGCGACCATCGGAGCTCGGGCCAAGGAGTTATTCGATGACGCGCAGCACTTGCTCCAGCGCATCATCAATGAGCGTCTGTTGAGGGCTAAGGGCATCTACGGGTTTTTTGCAGCGGCGAGCGTCGGGGATGATATTGAGCTCTATCGTGATGCATCCCGCACGAGCACATTGACGATCATCCATACGCTGCGGCAGCAATCGGAAAAGCCGCAGGGCCAGCCCAACCTGGCATTGGCCGATTATGTCGCCCCGAAAGGAGTAGGACGAGAGGATCACATCGGAGCGTTTGCGGTAACCACTGGGATCGGACTGGATGAACTCTGTCGGCAATTCGATCAGGATCATGATGACTACAATTCGATTATGGCGAAGGCCCTCGCTGATCGGTTAGCGGAAGCTTTTGCCGAGTACCTTCACAAGCAGGTTCGGGTTGAATGGGAATATGGCAAGGCAGAGCGCCTAACGCATGAAGAGCTCATTCGCGAGAAATATCGGGGGATTCGTCCGGCGCCCGGCTATCCGGCTTGTCCTGACCATACAGAAAAGCGGGTGCTATTCGATCTGCTGCGCGTAGAAGAGAACGCTGGAATCGTCCTGACAGAAAGCTTTGCCATGCTGCCGGCCTCGTCCGTGAGCGGTTTTTATTTCGCCCATCCTGAGGCCAAGTACTTTGCCGTGGGGAAAATCGGGAAGGATCAGGTTGAAGAATACGCCCGCCGAAAGCATATGCCACTCGCTGCGACTGAGCGATGGCTCGCACCGAATTTGAACTACGATCCGGCTTAGTCCACCATCAGAGACGGGGGTTTGGCTAGGAGACTTCCGCCAGAAGCGGTTGACGGACTGGCTTGCCGATCGCCGCTGTCAGAGCAGATTTGAGCAATCGATAGCGGTCTTCTGCCCAACGGTTGAACGCGTCCGAATCCTGAAACACCAGGTCCCAGGCCTTGACGGCATCGAGCATGAGCAACTGATGCGACTGGCCATTGCCCGGGAAATATACAACTAGGACGGCCGACTTCCCTGTCAGGCTGATATCCGTAAAGACGTGCTGCATAGCGCCGTGAGGCAAGCTAACGTCACGGGAAGCGGCTTCGACCAGCGGGTGATAGATGCGATGCAGGAATTGAGTCGTGATTTCATGCGCATTAGTGGTGCCGAGCAGCTTCGGGTTCGGTGATTCACCGAACAGATGCTCGGTAAGGTAGGTGGCGGCTTCCCAAGTGGGCATCGCCCCAGAGGTCACGAGCGCCTCGCAGAGGTACGCGATCCAGTTTCTCGTTACCGCCGATTTCCTCACGGTCGCGGTCTTCTTGGGCATGATCGGCCATCCTTTCTGATGCCACCGCGTTGGTCTGGGTACAGAGCCTGCTGGTGGGCAAAACGGCTGTACTCAATGTTTGAAGTATATCGGTGAGTGGAAAACTGTCAATGAAATGAACTAAACGGGCGCTAGGATGGTCGAGGCAGATCGTGGGGCGGGCGATCGGCGTACTCTTCGTGAATGCGTTTGATATCGGTAAGCGAAGCCAGAAAGACGTCGAGTAACTCTGGGTCGAAATGTTCTCCGCGATGTTTGCTCATCAACTCGACAGCGTGATCAAATTCAAAAGCAGGTTTGTAGACACGAGCGGTGGTGAGTGCATCAAAGGCATCCGCAATTGAGGCAATCCGACCTTCGATGGGGATCGCCTCACCCTTCAGCTTACGGGGATAACCGCTGCCATCCCAGCGCTCGTGATGGGTGAGGGCGATTGACGCGGCGACGTTCAAGATTTCTGCGTCGGAACCAGCCAGGATGCGATAGCCGATCTCAGCGTGCTGGGCGATGACGTTGAACTCGTCTTGCGTGAACTTGCCCGGTTTCAAAAGCACGTGGTCCGGCGTGCCGATCTTGCCGATATCGTGCATGGGGCTGGCGGTGCGTATCAAGTCGCATCGTTCGGCGGAGAGACCGTAACGACGCGCGAGCAATTCGCAGTAGTGGCTCATGCGATGAATATGCTGCGCCGTGGCGCTGTCGCGGTACTCGGCGGCAATCGCCAGCCGCTGAATGGTTTCCTCCCGTGAGAGGCGCAATTCTTTTTCGCTTCGTTCGAGCCATTCCAGGGCCTGTTGCAGTGCCATCGTCCTGGTTCTGACGACGTCCTCGAGATTGTCTCGATGGAGACGGTTTTCTATTTCCAGGCGTCGGCGCCGCAATGCGTTGCTGACGTTGATTAGCACCTCGTTCGACTCAAACGGCTTGATGATGTAGCCGAACGCTCCCATGTCGAGCGCCGCATTTGCGAGGACAGAGCTGTCGAGACCGGTCACCATGATCGTGGCGGTATGGGGATACTCGCTCAGGATGCAGCGAACGAGATCCATGCCGGACTCGCCGGGCATGTTGACATCGCAGAGGACCAGCGCGAAGGGGGTCTCTTCGAGGCGAAGGCGGGCTTCTTTGGCATCGGCCGCCATGACGGTTTCGTACCCGTGGGATTGAAGCATATATCCCAGCAGGCGACGAATGGGTTCTTCGTCGTCAATAACTAGCACACGCTTGAGATCGAGAAGGGCTTGTCGGCTGGGCCGATCGAGGAGCAAGGTCATGGGTGCTGCGATTCTATCTTTATAGTTAGGTTGCAGTTAAGAGCCTGAGGGTCGTTTTTGCCGCTCACGCATTGTCTGAAGAACTCTAGAATGGTCTGCACCTTTTGTGCCACTAATTTATGATTTTTTACAGGTTTGCAGATTTTAGAAAGGAACGCTACGCCTTCGGTGTCGCTGCGAGAAAAGTTTGATTGCGGGTTGATTTCGGCTTTGTTGCGAGCTGGCGGCACATCGTGTGTGATGTGCTACCGTCGGTTCACGATAACCGTTCCACGGACAGTTTTTGACCGGCCCCCACGACTTTGTACGCACGGCACCACCGGATTGGTCGTACGTGATCCATCGGAGATTGCTTCGAGTGCCGGTCGAGAGGCGATTTCATTGCGCTTTGGAGGGGGGGTACACTATAATGCGCGATTCAACAGGAGGAAATTTTCATGAGCGGTGCTGTAGGGCTGCTTCGAGCGGACGGGCGACGGAAGGATCAGCTTCGTCCCGTAAAAGTGACTAGGAATTTTATCAAGCACGCGGAAGGGTCCGTGTTGATCGAAATGGGTGATACCAAAGTGATTTGTACCGCCTCTGTGGAGGAAAAGGTGCCTCCATTTTTAAAGGGGAAAGGGACCGGTTGGGTGACAGCGGAATATTCCATGCTCCCTCGATCGACCCATGAGCGCTCGCCGCGTGAATCAGTCAAAGGCAAGCAGGGAGGAAGAACGCTGGAGATCCAGCGCTTGGTCGGACGCTCTCTCCGAGCGGTCACCGATATGTCCCAGTTGGGTGAACGGTCCATTTGGATCGATTGCGACGTCATTCAGGCGGATGGGGGAACACGTACGGCTTCCATCACGGGGTCCTTTATTGCGCTGGCCGATGCGCTTAGCACTTTAAAGACGCGTGGTCTGCTGAAGAGACGGCCGTTGACGGATTACCTGGCTGCGATCAGCGTGGGGAAGGTCGGAGGAGAAATTCTCGTCGATTTGGCCTACAGCGAAGACTCCAATGCGGAAGTGGATATGAACTTGGTGATGACCGGGAAGGGGCAGTTTGTGGAAGTGCAGGGAACGGCGGAGAAAACTCCGTTTGCCAAGCAGGACATGGACGGATTCCTTGCGCAGGGATGGTCCGCGATTCAAACGTTGACAGCGCTGCAAAAAGATCTGATCGGCGCTCTCGACTAACGCAACAGACATGATTCATGAATTAGTCCTGGCAACTCGCAATCGACACAAGGGAGAAGAGTTGGCTGCGCTGCTTGGAGACCTGGGCATTCGTATCCGGACGCTCGATGAATTTCCAGGTGCGCCAGACGTGGTGGAAGACGGAAATACCTGTGAAGCAAACGCAGTGAAAAAAGCTACAGCGATTGCCGCTGCCACAGGATTGGCGGCGGTTGCCGACGATACGGGCTTGGAGGTAGATGCCCTCGACGGACGTCCCGGTGTGTACGCCGCCCGCTATGCAGGCGAGCAGGCGACATACGAAGATAACTATAAAAAGTTGCTTCGCGAGCTGTCCGGAGTGCCACGCGGACGCCGGACTGCCCGATTCATCACGGTGGCAGCCATTGCATTACCTTGGAATGGGGTACAGATTGCGACAGGGCGGCTTGAAGGCTTGATCGCGGAAGAGCCGACAGGCTCACGGGGGTTTGGCTACGATCCCGTGTTCTTCCTTCCTGAGTTGGGAAAAACATTGGCCGAGCTGTCGGCGGATGAAAAGAACCGCATCAGTCATCGGGCGAAAGCTTTCATCCAGGCCAAAGACCTGTTACGATCCATCCAGTCTCAGACCCAGTCGTCGGAGCGTAGCGCAGCCCGGTAGCGCGCCTGCTTTGGGATCACAAATGAGGGGATTGCTGAATTCCATGATGGCCGCGGCAATCCCCGTTTTTATTGGCGGTTCTGACTCTCGGTCGTTTGCTTCCCTTTGTCTCTCTTCATCACCTTGCGCCTCGATTTGTCCTCTCGGCTAACACCCTAATAGCACCTGGCAGAGAGGGGACTTGTTTCGGCAGGAGGGAGGCCTGTAAGGGAACCCGTCGCCTATGTGATGAAATAGGAAAGCGGCGCCAAAGACTATCCAGGTTGCTTAAGTCGTCTTCGACACTTCAGCCGAGCACGCGCTTTCTACGCCGTTATACGCACTCACGGCAAAATAGTAAGTCGTGGCCGAGGTAAGACCGCTTATCGTAACCGCAGGCGATGATGCATTGGCCAGGGACGCGAGAGAGTAATAGGTA
>JAWOMO010000012.1:0-77563 GCA_033852435.1 Nitrospira sp. | reverse complement strand
CAAGAACATATTAGCACGTCAGCATAGAATAAGCTACTCGCGTGGAACGCATTGATTACAGGGACTTTGAACGTTCACGCCGATGTCGTTGCGATGCAATTGGCCGCGGACGATCGAATCGCCGTCTAGTCTGTAGATATGAGGGTGTCGATCCGATTGGGGACGGAGCTGCTGAGAGAATTGCCGTAGACCCGCCAGAAGGGCAGTTGCCCATTCATCCCAAATTCAAAAATTATTGAGGCATGAGCGATCGGGGTCCGTGCCAGATCAGGTACGGGGGTTTCTTCATAAGCTCAGCCGCACGGGGGTAATGCCGAACGGCATAGTTGTAGGCATGCTCCTGAGCGCTGAGACAGGTAGACGCTTCAAGATGGTTGGAGATCATTTGAAAGGCTGCGCCATCATCTGCCGCAATAACGGCGGTATAGAGGGCGCAGGAGAAGTCTCCGTCTCTTGAACATTGGGTGCTGATGAGCAGATGCGATCCATCAGGAAATGTGAATAGCGGGTCTAAGTTGATGCGGCTCATGGGTACTCCTCATGATGTCGACAAAGATTGTTACGAACCACTGGACGCGTAGGGGGTGACATACAGCCGCAAACAATTGCCGTTGAATTCCGTTCCTTCAAGGGCGACCACGGCTTCGAGGGCCTGCTCGCCGGATCCCATTTCCACGAATCCGTAGCCTGCCGATCGACCGCTGTGCTTATGCCGGACGACATGGGCCCGCGCAACCAGTCCGTAGGTGCCGAAGAGGTCGCGAAGCTGGCTGTCAGAGATGGTGTCCGAGAGGCCGCCGACATATAAGACCCGTTTCCCCATAGCTCCTGCTCCCTGTTCCGCCTGTACTGGTCAAACCCGTGGCTTACGTTTGGTCCCGTGGTTCGAAATAGGCATAGGTCAGAACGCCGAAGACTCCTAGGGCATATAGCATCGTGGCCCCGGCAAGCGGGTTGTGTGCGAACCACTGAACAATTTGCGTGAGTGCAGCCATACAATGTCCAGACCTTTTCGTCCTATCGCCCCTATGAGCAGGCACCATTGACATAACACGGTGAAGCCGATGACGAAACCGCAGCCTGGCTTGTGACAGAGGCCAGGCTGCGACGAGACACGTAAAGTTTTACCGACCGCCGGTTGCTTGGAAGGGTTTCCGGTCACCTTCGTCTCGCCGACAACTCTGCTCTGCGATCATGCGTTGCCCAATTGTGGCATCCTTGGGAATTCTGGAAAGGCAGGCCTGGAGAGAATCTTCGGTTGCTCCTGCCGCCAAGGTATTGCCCGGGGTTGTTGCAACTGGTTTCGCTGATGGAGCCGAGGCCTTGTCCGTCGCATGAGCAGGTGATGTGAAGGAGACTGCGAAGAGGATCATGCCTCCGGCGAGCAACATACGGGATAGAGATAGTTGGTTTTGCATAAATTGTCCTTCCTGTGATGAGGGCGAAAGAAGAGGACACTCGTCGTGGCCCCGATCCGACCGAGTGACTAAATTCTAATGGACTTGCGCGGACAGATCTTTCTAGCCGAACGTTCCGAGGAACGGCGGAAACTATGGAATCGATCGCGCAGACACGTAATGAGAGGAGGGAGGCGCGAGGGATAGGATAGTGACCGTGGTTCGTAACATCGCCAGACTAACACAGTTCGGCGGTAATAGCGAATACACCGATGGCAAGGCAGGCAGGGGAAGAAAGGGCGCTTACTTAAATGAACCGGGAAATGAGGGGAAAATGAAGGGAAAATCAAGGAAGAGGTTGACGGTGGGGAAGGCATGCTGTATTGTGTGCGTACATATCCTCTCTTTGTAGTCCGGTGAGGGGATGTGCAAATCACAACGGACTTCGCGATCGCATCGCGACCAGGTCCAGTTCGGAGTTGCATCCTTCCCGGTTGTCTCTCCCCTCAGTTCTCTGATCCAGGCAGTATGCGATCACACTGAAAGGATTGTTGTAGTGGATACGTCTGTTCACGTTAATTTTCAGGCCCTTGGTTTGTCTGAACCCCTCTTGCGAGATCTCAGCCACACCGGATTATCAACACCGACACCGATACAGGCGCAGGCCATTCCGCCGGCTCTGGCGGGACGAGATGTGATCGGCTGTGCGCAAACCGGCACGGGAAAGACTGCGGCGTTTGTTATTCCGATCATCGAGCGGCTGGCGCTCCTGCCGAAAGGGGAGCCGCAAGCGCTGATTCTGGCACCGACAAGAGAGCTGGCCATTCAGATTCTGACGACGATCGACAAACTCGGTCGTAGCCTTGGCATCTCTGCAACGGTCATCGTCGGTGGGGCCGATATGCAGGCGCAGGTTCGAGGACTTCGGCAGCGGCCGGATATTCTCGTCGCAACTCCGGGGCGCTTGCTCGACCATATGTGGAATGGCACCGTCAATCTGGCACCCATCAAAATCCTGGTGCTCGACGAAGCCGATCGCATGCTGGACATGGGATTTGCGCCGCAAATCAATCAAATATTCGATGCCTTGCCGGAGGAACGACAGACGTTGCTGTTTTCTGCCACGTTGCCTGCCGATCTGACCAGAATGGTCCAGGCGAGTGTGCGGAATCCGGTTCAGGTCATGGTAACGCCTTCGGCGACGACAGCCGATGGGGTGACCCAAGCGATCCATTATACGACGCATCACGACAAGGGAGATCTCTTGCTGTCGCTTCTGCGCGAAGAGCGGGAGACAGTACTGGTATTTACGCGCACAAAACATCGGGCCGATCAGGTGACCGGAGTACTCGGGCGAGCGGGGCATAAGGTGGCGGTACTCCATGGAGATAGAACTTTGCCGCAGCGGCGAGCGGCATTGGAAGGATTCAAACGAGGGACCTTTCGTGTGCTAGTCGCTACGGACATTGCGGCGAGGGGAATTGACGTAGCGAATATTGGCCATGTCGTCAATTACGATTTACCCATCTGCCCGGAGGATTATGTCCATCGCATTGGCCGGACGGCGAGGATGAGGGCAACCGGGCGAGCGACGAGTTTCGTCACGGGCGAAGAGCCGCAGCAACTTAAGGCGATCGAACAGCTTTTGGGGCACCCTGTGCCTCTGGCGCCAGGCAGTAAACGTCCGGCTATCGGTCAGCCGTCGGTGGCGCATCGACCGCACCGCAGTCCGCGACCCCTTGAAGGACGGCCATCTCGGTTCGGTGGGCACCGTCATGCGGGAGAGATGCCTCTGCAAGGAAGCGAGCCCGCGCACTAGACTGTGTGAGTGAAGTGCATCTCCTAATTCATGTCGTAAGGGAAAGGAAATATTATGTCACAGGATTCAGTGATAGCAGTGAGTAAGGCAAGCCCTTGGATGAGGATCCCTGATGGGACCAAGGTCCGGCTACGTGAAGGTGGGCAAGAGGGCGTGGTTGACGGGTTGACGGAACTGGTGGTCGGGCCGGGACGCAATCCTGACGGCAAGACTCAATATCGGATCAATGTCGGCGATCAGGACCGCATGCTCACGGTCGAGACCGCGCTGCTCGTCCTCATTGATGGAGAAGGGCTGGTCATGATGCTGAAGCAGAAACCGGACTATCGCCGTCTCGTGACAGATCGGCTTCGCGGGACGCTTCCAGCGGATTGCTTTGTCTCAGTGTCCTAGCCAGTTCAGAGTGTAATCCACCCCTCATCGGGGCGCTTTAGAATAGCGGGGCTTGTGGTCCCCACCGGAGGCCGGCCAAATCAGGATCTTCTCCGTCGGGCGTGGAGCTTCGCGGGGTTTTCTCCGCCTTGCGGAGCGCACGCTTGGCTTCCTTCTCCTTCCGGTTCATTTGCAGCGATTTCTCTCGGTCCCGTTTCGCGAGCGTTGTTTTTCCTGCGCGTCCGATGGTGTCCTCCTGGGTGTGAAGGTGATGAGGTTATTTGCCGGTCTATTGCCGACGCCTAATCGGTGGCTCCACGGCGTCTTGTTCTGCCTTGTCCTGGCAGATGAGTTCTGCCAGAAGACTTGCTGTCGGTACCGGTCAATCGTGAGCGAGTACCCTGTCCGAATCCACGACTGGCAAGCGAGGACACTTCTCGCCGAATCGTTTCGATAGGAGTCGCGGTTTCATCCATACTCGGGTCCGTCAATCCCAGCAGCTCCCAACGGATTTTCGGCTTGTAAGATGGTCGGACCTTCTTCTTGCCTGCCTTGCCACCTCTCCATCCCCCAGAGATCTTCATGCGTCACTCCTTTTTCGTGTCCCAGGCTCCAGCGGGTCGACTGTGGCTCGCTGAGCAGGGCTCGTCTCAATATTAGAACCGGACTTTCCCCTCTGGGCTGGATTTCCCAGGCATGGCATGAGGGGCCGTAAGAGCAGCTGAAACTTCGAGATCAGTCGCGCAAGGGCTTGACCGGAGAATATGAACGCGCGAGGGATGGAAACGTGGCTCGTACGGGAATGCATTCTAGCACGCCTTCGCAAAGAGGGCAAATACGGTAAGGAGGTGGCAGAGACCGGAATTTGCGTTATTATTACGTTGTTTGCTGGTCTAGGCAGCTTGGAGGAATCGATGATGAAACAAGGTACAAGCACATGGTTTATGTTCATGCTGCTCCTGAGCCTCCTTTCTGCCTGTCAACGGGAGGCTCCAGCCGAAAAGGCCAGCTCTCAGCCACCGAGCCAAGCTGGATCGGTTGAGGGAGCGGTTCGGCAGACTATTGATGGGATCAAGGACCCGATGGACAAAGCGCGGAGAGTGGAAGGGACCCTCGAAAAGGCAGCCGAACGGACAGCCGAGCAGGTGCAAGACGTAACCCGGTAAAGGTGGCTGCAGCTTCGTTCTTCGTCGACTCAGTAAGGGGGAAACGCTAAGGCGGAAACGCATTGTAGCTCCTTCCCATACCTTGTGCGAAAAGCCTCATTAGAGCCATTCGGCTTCCCTTCCATGTGTCCACGGACCGCCTGTCAGTGGTATTGGAAATAGCTGAGGAGAAGTCTATCCTGCAGCCTGTTGAGTTCCGGGCGAGGAGGTCTTCATGAGGCGTTCACGGATCCTGATCAAAATGATCCGAGCAGGGGTTATAGTCTTCATAGCCGCGGCAGGCTGTATGGCTACGCCTGTCGTGAAGTCGACATGTGTGATTTCATGGGGTAAGAGCCTCGATTGGAGAATTGATCATTATAAGGTCAGCGTTGGGCATGACGGAAAATCGGAGAAACCTCCATACATAGTCAAGGCACCGGCCACTGAGATATCGTGCGAAGCTGTTGGCGTACAGGGGAAAGGGAGGTGGCAGGCGACCATTCAGGCCTGTCTGAAGGATGGAACCTGTAGCGAGCCCAGCGCTCCCATGTCGTTTAAGGTTGTCGATTAATGGATTGAACAATCGCTGGGCAAGGACATGCGAAGAAGGAGATTGGAAACTTCATGACGATCAAGATTGAAAAACCTACGGTGATTCAGGCTGCGGGCAACCAACCAAAACGCATTGAGGAATTTGTCGGGCTGGTGAACAGCGGTACGGCACAGGTCAGCATCGCCAGAATGCAGAGTCCTTCCGGATGGTACGAGCCGGGGCAAACGCCGGAATTCGACGAATATACGCTGGTACTGAATGGGATGCTGAAGGTAGAAACGAAAACAAGCGTATTCGAGGTGCATGCGGGTGAAGCGATCATCACCTCGCGCGGGGAGTGGATCCGATACAGTTCTCCTGGCCCCCAAGGAGCGGAATACATCGCCGTCTGCCTGCCTGCCTTTTCTCCCCTCACTGTACATCGTGATGCATAGACCGTGTGTCCTTCCGTTATGGTCAACTTCCTGCGTTGACTGAACGCTATGTAGCATAGCTGAATTTCCTTGCTGCTCGATTCTCAGAAAGCATTTTCTGAACAGTCGTTTTTTGTGTACAGTATCTCCTATGGAAGGATCGACTGTTGAGCATGAGGGCCATCGACCCTCCTTCAGGAATCGTTTCCGCCGGCACCCTCGGATACGGATTGCGGCTCCATTCGTCTGTTCCCTTTCGCCGGTTCGACCGAGACGCTGGTTGAAACGCCCGACCACCGATTTGGGCGTAGTCTACGATCTGTCGGAGCGGGGCGCGCGGGTGAGCACGGAAGCATTGATAAAGCCGGGAGACGAGGTCATGCTGAGTCTGCGGCTTCCGAAACAGATTCGGTCAGCCGAGATTGCTGTGGCAACCGTGCGATGGAAGAAGGACCAGTTTTTCGGTCTTGCGTTTAGACGACTCTCATCGGACGCTCACAGCCGCCTGAAAAAGTTTGTCGCCATCGCGGCCAAAACATCAGGATAAGTCATCATGGCGCATGCCCAGAGACAAGTCGATATGACATCAGAGTTGCGTCGTTATCCTCGTTTGCGCGCGGCCCCGCCGTTCGCCGTCGCATTTTCCCGTCTGGGGTTACAACGTTGGCAGTCTACCGATCGAAGAGGATTGGGCGTGGTGCTCGACGTTTCGATCAAAGGTGTGAAAGTGATGAGTGCGTCGGCCATGAAGCCGGGGGACCATCTGACAATGAGTCTGCGGCTGCCCGACCTGCCGGTTTCCGTGAATGTGGATGCCACGGTTCGTTGGGGAAAAGATCACACATTCGGGTTGGAGTTTGTAGCCGTCCCGCAATCTGCTGAAACTCGCCTCAAGAAATTCCTTTCGCGTACAGCAGGGTTCCCCTTCTAGCGCATTCTTCCATTCATTGATGGAGTAGGTGTTCGGGGATTTGAATCGCCTGTATCAGGTTCCACAGCGGTGTGACTTGTGACGTCAGGAGAGGACGAGATGGGTCCCGCCCGGCACTTGCCGGACAGGACCTGAGCAGGGTTACTTAATGGCCACGGCTTTCACTTCTTTGAAGGTGGTAAGACCTTGGAGACATTTTTGGATGCCGTCCTGCATGAGGGTCGTCATGCCGTCCTCAATCGCGGCTTTGACCATCTCTTCCGTTTTCGCTTTCGTCTGAATCAACCGCTTCAATTTGTCCGTTCCGAGCAATAATTCGTGCAGGGCCACGCGCCCCTTGAATCCGGTCCGGTTGCAGATTTCACATCCTTTTCCGCGGGACAGACGAAACGTATTGTCTTGAGGGATGCCGAGTTTGTCCCAATGTTCAGAACCGTAGCCTTGACGAATCTCTTCGTATTCTTCTTTCGTTCCCACATACTGTTCCTTGCAGTCCTTGCAGACCCGGCGTGCGAGACGCTGGGCGAGGACGCCGAGCATGGCATCCGCGAAACTGAAGGAGTCGCATCCCATATCGAGCAACCGCGTGACGGTTTCGACCGCACTGTTGGTGTGGAGCGTGCTCATGACCAGGTGACCGGTGAGCGAAGCTTCAATGCCGATATCCGCCGTTTCTTTATCCCGCATTTCGCCGACCATGATGACGTCGGGGTCGGCACGGAGAAAGGCTCTCATTGCCTTGGCAAACGTAAAATCGATCTTGGGCTGTACTTGAACCTGGCGGAGTCCGTACTGCGTGATTTCGACCGGATCCTCTGCCGTCCAGATCTTGATATCGGGTGTGTTAATGAATCCAAGCACTGAGTGCAGGGTGGTGGTTTTACCTGAACCGGTCGGTCCAACGCAAAGGATGATGCCGTAGGGCTTTTCCGCGATCTCTCTGATGGCTTTGAGATTCCGATCTGAGAACCCCATCTTGTCGAGCGGCAAGGGTTCGCTGGCTGCGAGAATACGCATGACCACGTCCTCGTTATAGCCGGCGGTCGGGATGGTGGCGACGCGCAACTCAATTTCTTTCGATTCACTGAGTTTAAACTTGATCTTCCCGTCCTGGGGTTTGCGACGTTCGGCGATGTCGAGGCTAGCCATGATCTTGAGGCGTGAGACGATCGCGCGGCGGTAGCTTTGCGGGATCTTCATGTATTCGAAGCAATCACCGTCGACCCGGAAGCGAACCAATGTTTCGCGCTTCTCCCCATAGGGCTCGACGTGAATATCGGAGGCGTTTTGCCTGTAGGCGTCGGCGATGATTTGGTTGGCAAGACGGACGATGGCACTATCGTTTTCATCCAGTCCGCCTCCCAGTCCCGACTCTTCCGTCGGCTCGGCCCCCGCCTCGGTGACCAATTCGCCAAGAATGTCGGAAACATTTTCGTCCAGCTTGCGGCCTCCGGAGTCGCCCCCCCCTGTCGCTGAATTAAGGAATTGAGCGATGTCTCGGCGGAGGCTGATGGCAAAACGGATATTGAGCCCCGGGAAGGTGCGTTTGATGTCGGCAACCCGGTCGAGATCGCCCGGATCGTCCGTGAGAATTTCGATCGCGGTACGGTCCCGTTTCAACGGCATCCAGTGGTTCTTTTTCAGATAATCGACGTTCAGGTTCCTGAGGAGTTCGATGTCGACGAGTGTTCGCTCGCTGTACTCGATATAGGGGCATTTATGGAACTGTGCGATGGATTTTCCGATTTCCATCTTCGGGACTTTGTATTTCTCAATCAGGATGCTTTCGAGGTCGGACGAAATGCTTTTCCGGGCCTCGGTGATGGCGGCGTCCAGTTCATTCTGCGAAATCCTGCCGTTGGTGACCAGCAGATCAAACTTGGTCGCGGATTTCTTCGTCGTGCCTTTCTTGAGATTGAAGAGCGCGATGCCCAGGGCCTTGGCGATTTCTGCAACGGATTCTTCGTCTTTCCTGGTAAAGCGGCTGCCGCTTTTCTTGTTGAGCAATTGGAGTACGCCCATCAAGTACTTGTTGTCGGCAACGATGGGATAGGTCAGGACTTGCTTTGTCTTGAATCCGGTTCGTTTGTCGTAGGAGGTGTCATGGTTCAAAGAAGGATGGATGCCTTGGAGCTCTGCGAGATGGTACGCATCGGCGATGTTCACCGGACGAAGGTACTTGGCACAGAATCCGGCCAGGCTTTGCTCCGTAATCGGGATGCGGACCTCTTCGATCGAGTCGACGTGGGGGACCTTGGAAAAAATTTCCTTCTTGTCGGAGTCAAAGGCAAAGAGGGTGAGATCCTCGGCGTCGAAGAGGCTTAAGATGTCTTTATGAAGATCCAGAAGAATGTGATCGAGATTGTTGGCCGCGTGAATCTGGTTGGTAATCCGTTTGACGTGCTCCGCGAACTCGACTTTTTGCTGAAGTTCCTGCAAATTCTGAGTCGGGGATTTTGCCTGCATTCCTGCACTCCTCTCAATAAAACCAGGGACTTGTGTTTCGCCGGTGCTGCCTGTGGCCGAAGAGGTTATCCACCCACGAACGGCTGGCTTCACGAGGATCGAGAATCAGTCTAGACCAATAGGCGGGGAAGGCAAGGAAAAGGCATTTTCTCGATGACCGCGAACAGCGGGTGGCCGCGAAAGACAGGCCAAGAGGTACGGTTAAAGTGAGAAGATAATAGAAGACATCAAGCTACTGGGAGGAATGCATCAATGAGGCGAGTTGCAGGATTTTCATGGGAATGTCGGCTGGCCCGACCTTGATCTTTTCCCCTGTTTTCCGAGTCTTGATCTCCAGGAGTCCTTCCGCGAGACCCTTGTCGCCCACAATCACTTGAAACGGTGCGCCGATCAGGTCGGCGTCGTTGAACTTCACGCCGGCCCGTTCGTCACGATCGTCCCATAACACTTCAAGGCCAGCCTGTTGCAAGGTAATGTACAGGTTCGTCGTCGCGTCAGCGACGGCGGAGGATTGGCTGAGTGGCATGAGGTGGACATGGAACGGTGCGATGGGAAACGGCCAGATGATGCCTTTGTCGTCGTGATTCTGCTCGATGGCCGCGGCAGCGGTCCGACCCACCCCGATGCCGTAACATCCCATAATGGCCAAACGCTCCTTACCCTGATCGTCGAGGATCGTCGCATTCATATTCTTGCTGTACTTTGTGCCGAGCAGAAAGACTTGTCCCACTTCGATGCCCTTGGCGAGCGTTAGGGTGCCTTCCCCGCGCGGTGAGGGGTCGCCGCTTTGCGCATTACGTAGGTCAGCAAACTGATCTATCGCGAAATCGCGATTCCAATTCGCATCCACATAATGCGTGTCAGCCTGATTGGCCCCTACCACAAAGTTTCTCATGCTTTTGACCGCGTGATCGGCGAGGATTCGCACGTTCTTGAGCCCCACCGGACCGGCGAATCCGATCGGAGAAGCCGTAAGATTTTTCACGACCTCCGGCGAGGCTAGCTCGACTTCTGTCACGCCAAGGAGCCGTGCCAGCTTGACTTCATTGACATCGTGGTCGCCACGGATCAGGACCGCAATCGTTTCTTTCTCCGCCTTGTACAGAAGCGTCTTCACAAGTTGGCGTGGAGCAATTTTCAGAAATCTCGTCACTTCGTCGACCGTTCGCCGTTGCGGCGTCGAAACGGCGGTCAAGGGACGTTGCGGGGAGGCATCGGCTTCTGTTGGCGGGAGGACTTCCGCCCGTTCTACGTTGGCGGCATAGGTGCCCTGGTTGCTATACACGACCGTGGCCTCGCCGGTGTCGGCCAAAACCATGAATTCATGCGACACTTCGCCGCCGATCAAGCCCGTGTCCGCTTCGACGGCCCGGAAGGTCAGGCCGCATCGAGTAAAGATATGGGTATAGGCGTCGTACATCTTTTGGTAGCTGACCTTCGCGCCTGGTTCATCGGCGTCGAAGCTATAGGCGTCCTTCATGATGAATTCACGCCCCCGCATGAGTCCGAAACGAGGACGGATTTCATCTCGAAACTTCGTCTGGATCTGGTAGAAATTCAGCGGGAGTTGGCGATAGGAGCGGACCTCCCGGCGGAAGAGATCGGTGATGACTTCTTCGTGGGTGGGGCCAAGACAAAAATCCCGCTCATGGCGATCCTTGAAGCGGAGTAATTCCTTTCCGTAGTAGTCCCACCGCCCCGTTTCTTTCCAGAGTTCCGCCGGCGAAGCGATCGGCATGAGCAGTTCTTGCGCGCCGGCGCGGTTCATCTCTTCCCGGATGATCGTCTCGACCTTTCGAATGATGCGAAGCCCGAGGGGAAGATAAGTATAGATGCCGGCAGCCACTTTGCGGATGAGACCCGCACGGAGCATCAACCGATGGCTGACGGTTTCGGCTTCCCCTGGGTCTTCCCGCAGGGTAGGGAGGAGGAGTTGAGATGTCCGCATGGGATATCAGTGCGAGAAGAAGATCCGTTCGAGGTCGTTCCAAAAGGCGAAGATCATGACGCCCACCAATAACACCAGTCCGACTTGCTGCGCGACCTCACGCTGCCGTTCGCCCAACGGCTTGCGAAGAATGCCTTCGATCAGGAAGAAAAGCAAGTGCCCTCCGTCGAGGATGGGAATGGGGAGGAGATTCAGCACGCCGAGGTTGATACTCAAGAGAGCGATCAGAAAGACGACATTGGAGGGTCCCTGGGCTGCGGCCTCTCCGGAGATTTTGGCGATCGTCAAGGGACCGCCGATGTTCTTGCTCGAAATGTCACCGATGATCATTTTATAGAGACCGATCACGGTGAGTTCGGTCCACTTCCACGTCGCCTCCAGACCGTTATAGACTGCAGCCAGGGGGTTCGCGGACTTCATCAAAGAGCGATCCGGGCCTGCTATGCCGATCTTTCCCACTTCCACCGTCTGCCCGTTCACTGTTGAAGTTTCCCGTGCTGGTGTCACCGTCAGCGATACTCTGTGGTTTTCCCTCAGCACCTCCACATGAAGCGGCTTCCCGGGATTTTCCTTTACCAATCCCGTCATCTGGGTCCAAGTATGAATCGGAGTTCCCTCGATGGAAAGGACGCGGTCGCCTTCTTTGAATCCCGCGGTGGCGGCTGGTTTCCCAGGCACCACTTCATTGACGATCGGCGGGACCTCCTCGATACCCAAGTAGTAGCCGGCTTCTTCGCTTGTCGAGGTCTGGCCCGGTGTCGGAATCGGAGTGATCGTGAGGGTTTCGGTGCGGCCGTCCCGCAAGATCTCCAGGTTCAGAGGCGCGCCCTTGCCCTTTGCTGCGGCATCAAGGAGTTCGACTCGGGTGGCGATATCCCGTCCATTAATCTTCTTGATTTGATCGCCGACCATCAGACCCGCTTTTGCCGCGGGAGAATCTGCGGCGACGGCCTCGATGACGGGGGCGATGTCTTTAAAAGAAGGGACGGGAAGGGTGTATCCGGTCGACAGCCATGCGGCGAAAATGAGATAGGCCAGAATGAAATTGAATCCCGGTCCGGCTGCAACGATGAGCACTTTTCCCCACAGACCTTGATGCGCGAAGGACCGCCGGCGATCGTCCGGTGTCACGGCCTCGGTCTCATCTTCTCCGAAGAGCTTCACATAGCCGCCGAGCGGGATGGCAGAGAGCAGATACTCGGTTTCTCCCACCTGGCGGCCGAAGAGTTTTGGACCGAATCCCAGCGAGAACTTGAGCACTCTCACACCGACCCACCGGGCGGCGAGAAAGTGGCCCAGTTCATGGAAGGCGACAAGGATGCCCAGCACGACAAGGAACCACCAGGCTTTTTGCATGAGAAGCCACATGCTATCAGGAGACCATGTCAATGCAGACATCATGATTGGTGCTCAGTTGTTAATAATGAATGGAACGTCAGATTCAACGTAACATGTCTCGGTTAATATTCAAGGTAATGCGGTCAGCGCGGTAAGGCGTGAACCAAAGATCCGGCCTTTTCCCTCGCCCAACGGTCTGCTTCAAGCGCCACCTCGATGCTTTCAACTTCACGCGGAGCATGCGCATGCATGGTACTACGAATAATATCAGAAATATCTGTGAAGCGGATGCCGCCCTGGAGGAACGCATCCACCGCGACTTCATTGGCTGCGTTCATGGCCGCAGGCATGGTCCCTCCGATCCGGAGCGATTCGTAACCGAGTCCGAGGCAAGGGAACCGATCGTGATCGGGTTTACAGAACGTCAGCTCTCCGATCTCCGTGAGATCGAGCGAAGGCAGATCCAACGGAAGCCGCTCGGGATAGCGCATGGCATAAGAAATCGGCGTCCGCATATCCGGCAGCCCCAACTGCGCAATCATCGAACGGTCTTCATACTCTACCAAAGAATGGATGATGCTTTCTCGATGGATCATCACATCGATTCGCGATTCCGGAATGTCGAACAGCCAACGCGCCTCGACGACCTCGAGCCCTTTATTCATGAGGGTCGCGGAGTCGATCGTAATTTTTGCACCCATCTTCCAGTTGGGGTGCTGCAGCGCGCGTTCGGGGGTCACATCCTGAAGTTCCTCCTTTGCCAGGGTCCAGAGCGCCCCTCCCGAGGCCGTGAGGATGAGACGGCGTACATCTTTGATGCGGTGGCCTTCGAGCGATTGGAAAATCGCGCTGTGCTCGCTATCGACGGGAAAGATCCTGACGCCGTGGCGGCGCGCTTCTTCCTGCATCAACTTGCCTGCCATGACCATCGGCTCCTTGTTGGCCAGGGCGATGTGTTTCTTGCTGCGGATGGCCGCAAGCGTTGGAAGGAGGCCGGCACCGCCGACGATGGCGGACACCACCAGTTCGGCTTGAGATGCCGAGGCCACCTGAACGAGTCCTTCTTGGCCTGCCAGGATTTCGACAGATAGGCCAAGACAGCGCTGACGCAGTCTGGCCGCAGCAGCCGGGTCAGATAACGCCACCATGGCGGGTTTAAACCGGCGTATTTGTGTTTCGAGCAATTCGTCATTGCTGCCGGCAGTCAGCCCCGCCACACGAAATTCGGTTGGAAACCGATCGACGATGTCCAGGGTGTTGGTTCCGATCGACCCGGTCGAGCCGAGGATGACGATCGTTTTCATAGCAGCTCCTTCACGCGTGCGCTCCGATTTGACTGAGCGTGGTCACATAATAGTAAAAGGCGGGGGCACTGAACAAGAGACTATCGAGACGATCGAGCATGCCGCCGTGCCCTGGCAACACGCCGCCGGAATCTTTTACGCCGACGCTCCGTTTGATCACCGACTCTGCGAGGTCGCCCCATAAGCCGGTGGCGGTAATGACCATTGCCAGGATCAGGCAGTCGAGGCCGGATAGAGCCGGCAAGAACCACCAGCGCGCGAGGTAGGCGACGACCGTTGCAGCGATCAATCCTCCGACCAAGCCTTCCACCGTCTTTTTCGGACTGACGCGCGGGGCTAAAGGATGCTGGCCGCAGAGGGTGCCCACATAGTAGGCACCGGTATCGCCGGCCCAGGTCACTAACAGCACAAACAGGATAAGCCACTCGCCGTCGGGGAGCAGTCTTGTCAGTGTCAGAAAACTGAGGGTCAGACCGATATAGAGCATGCCGGTCAAAGCAATTGCGCCTTCCTTGAGGCGCTCTTGCAATGGCATGTGCACAAAGAGCGGAACCGATAGGATTGCCACCAGCGCAGCCAAGAGGCTTGGAAGAGCTATGCTGGATTGATGGGGTGACACGATGAGTGCCGTGCAGCCGAAGATTCCGATGCCGATCGTTGTCGGGTGGTATGGCTGTGGAAGACATATTCGGTACAACTCATACAATGCCAGGCCGCCGGCCAACGCGATGAGGAAGGTGAATGCTGAGGTGGGGAAAAACCGAATGGCGGCATAGAGCAGCGGGGCGAGCACGAGGACGGTGTAAATACGGCGGGGATCAAATCGGGTCGCAGTTTTGCGGGCAGTCTGGACCGGCTCCGGATTCGTCGTCCCACACTCCAGCATGGCGGTGTTTCCTGTGCAGACTACGACGAAAGGCTGCTGAATACTCGGCCAAAACGTCGTTCCCGTCGTTGGAACTCGAGCAGAGCCAGCAAGAGTTCCCGGCGTCGGAAGTCCGGCCATAGGGTTGGCGTAAAGTAGAGTTCGGTGTAAGCCAGTTGCCAGAGCAGAAAGTTGCTGATGCGCTTTTCGCCGCTCGTGCGAATCAACAGGTCCGGATCGGGGAGGTCGTGCGTATAGAGGAATTGTTGGACTAATGACTCATCAATGTCTTCCGGCTGGACCTTGCCGTCCTGGGCTTCACGAACTAACCCGCGAATCGCGTCCACGATCTCTGAACGTCCACCGTAGCTTAATGCGACTGTTAATTGAAGCTTGGTGAGATGGGCGGTTTCCTGCTCCGCCGCGCGAACCCATTGGAGCGCCGAGGTCGGGAGGGATTCCGTGCGTCCGATCGTGCGGAAGCGGACACCCTGTTCGATCAGTTTATTGCGTTCCGTCGAAAGGTAATGCTCCAAGAGCCCCATCAAGGCGTTGATTTCCGTCGTAGGTCTGTTCCAGTTTTCCTGGGAAAACGCGTAAATCGTTAACGCTTGGATTCCGAGTTCCACGCACAGAGTAATCATCTCACGGACGGACTTGATTCCTTCACGATGGCCGGCGATTCGGGGAAGGCTGCGTGCCTCCGCCCAGCGACCATTTCCATCCATGATGATGGCCAGGTGCTTGGGAAGAAGGTCGGGATCGAGTTTTGTCGTGAGCTCTGCATCCGAAAGCTGATCGAGCTTTGAGGAAGGCCTGGTTTCCATAGGGTCTGGTTTTGTAATGATCCTTTCTGTGAAGTACGCAGGGTAGGTGACCAAAGTCTACTGGCCGTGAGGGGCAAAGTCAAACGATATTTCGTAATTCTCTTGAAAAAGCGATGAGTTGGATGTGTTCGCATTGCGCCTGCGGAAATGAATCGGCTATACTCCTTCTTCCCGCAATGAACCTCCGACACTGAGGCGTTCAACGATATGGACCAGCTCATTCCGCTTAATTCGTTCGGTGTGACCGAGCGCGAGGTGCTCGCCGCGTTAGGGCGTGTAAAGGTTCGCGACGTCGACTATGCCGATTTGTACTTTGAGTCCTGCATCTCCGACTCCGTATCGATGGAGGAGTCGCTCGTCAAACGAGCGACCAAAAGTATTTCTCAGGGGGTAGGAGTTCGTGCGACAGCGGGAGAAAAAACGGGATTTGCCTATTCCGACGAATTGACGAAGAAAGATCTTGAACTTGCCGCCGATACCGCTCGCTATATCGCCAATTCGCCAGCTGGGTCTCAGACCGTTCCCGTGCCGGTTCATCATCGCCCTACCCGTGATCTCTATCCGGTCGAACGGGCAGAGATCGAGGTCGCCACGGCCGATCGCGTCATCCTGCTGAACCAGATCGATATCGAGGCTCGCCGCTACGACTCCCGCATCAAAAACGTCATGGCCTCGTTCAACACCGAATACAAGATTGTGATGGTGGCGACGTCGGATGGTACCCTCATCGGTGACGTGCAACCGCTCTCGCGGCTCCAAGTCACCTGCATCGCTGAAGAGAACGGCAATCGACAGGTTGGGTCGTTCGGGGGCGGCGGGCGGGTCGGATTCGGGTTTTATCGTGAACGGGACCGGTATCTGGACTATGCGCGAGAAGCCGCCCGCATTGCGGTTCTTAATCTGTCTGCTGTGGAGGCGCCGGCTGGCGTGATGCCGGTCGTGTTGGGAGGGGGTTGGCCCGGCATTCTGCTGCATGAAGCAATCGGGCACGGACTCGAGGCGGATTTCAATCGCAAGAAAACCTCGGCCTTTTCCAGTTTGCTTGGGAAGCGAGTGGCATCCGACGTCTGCACGATTGTCGATGACGGCACGTTGCCGGGGCGGCGCGGCTCGCTCAACATGGACGACGAGGGGACGCCGACCAGCCGGACGATGTTGATCGAGAGGGGGATTCTGCGCGGGTACATTACTGACAAATTGAACGCGCGACTGATGGGGATCCCCGTGACCGGGAACGGCCGGCGGGAGAGTTACCAGAGCATTGTGTTGCCTCGCATGACGAATACGTTCATGCTCGCAGGGGAGTCGAATCCTGATGACATCATTAAGTCCGTCGACAAAGGGTTGTACGCGGTGTCGTTTGGCGGCGGTCAGGTCGACATCACCAATGGGAAATTTGTGTTCTCTGCCAGTGAGGCGTACCTGATTGAAGGCGGCAAGATTACCAAGCCGGTGAAAGGGGCGACCCTGATCGGCAGTGGGCCGGAGATTCTCACGAAGGTCTCGATGGTGGGACATGACCTGAAGTTGGACGAAGGAATCGGCACATGCGGAAAAGAAGGGCAATCCGTGCCGGTCGGCGTTGGCCTTCCCACGATCAGGATCGATGAAATCACCGTGGGCGGCACTCAGCATGGATAAGGATGCACATCGAATGAGCGGGGCGTTGCAACAGACGAACGGGTATATCCAGTTAGCCTCTGATCTCTTGGCCAAGGCCAAACGAAGTGGAGCGACGGAGGCCGATGTCGTCATTGCCGATGGGGAAAACCTGGCGGTGCAAGTGCGCTTGGGAGCTGTCGATCGGCTCAGTAAAGCCAGAGAAAAACGGCTGGGGCTGCGGTTGTTTGTCGGGAAACGCTCGGCCTGTACCTCCACGTCGGATTTTTCGGTGGATTCTCTCAACCAGCTCGTCGCGCAGACCTGCACCCTTGCCAAAGCGGTGGTGGAGGATGCCGTGTCCGGGTTGCCGGCCGCCGATCAGATGGCGATCGAGAAGCCGGACCTGGATCTTTACGATGCCACGAAGCTTGATACTGACGAGCAGATCGAACTAGCCAAGCGGGCTGAGGCTGCGGCGATGTCGATGGACGAGCGGATTACGAATTCAGAAGGCGCGGACTTTGATTCCTCATCTGGCCGCGTTGTGCTTGGCAACAGTCACGGCTTCATCGGCGAATATCGCAGCTCCAGTTTTTCCCTCTCCGTATCGCCGATTGCGACGGATCCTCAGACGGGAGCCATGCAGCGGGATGCCTGGTATGCGGTGCAACGGAAGTTCGCCAAACTCGAGACGCCGGAAGCCGTCGGAATCGAAGCCGCCCGTCGAACGGTGAGACGGCTCGGCGCGAGAAAAGTCGGCACCAAACGAGTGCCGGTCGTGCTTGATGAGGAAATGGCCGGTAGTCTGCTCGGGAACCTCTGTAGCGCCCTTTCAGGGTATGCACTCTACAAAGGGGCCTCGTTCCTAACAGATCAGTTAGGGAAGCCGCTGGCGCCGGACTACGTGACCGTCTACGACGATGGCCGCATGGTCGGCGGGCTAGGCTCGCGTCCCTTCGATGGCGAAGGGCTTCCGACCAGAAAGAACACGATCATCGATAAGGGTATCCTGATGAGTTATCTTCTCGACACCTATTCCGGGAAAAAACTGGGGCTGCCCTCTACAGGCAATGCCTCACGCAGCGTGGGAGAAAGTCCTTCCGTCGGCCCCACCAATTTCTATCTGGCTCCGGGAACGAAGACCGTGCAGGACATCATCGGAACCGTGAAAGATGGTTTCTATGTCACGGAATTAATTGGGTTCGGTATTAATATGGTTACCGGGGACTATTCCCGAGGAGCCGGCGGGTTCTGGATCGAAAATGGTGAGCTGACCTACCCGGTGGAAGAAATTACGATTGCCGGTAATCTGAAGCAGATGTTCAAAGATATTGAAATCGTCGGAAGCGATCTGGTCTTTCGTGGGAGAATAGCCAGCCCGACGATCAAGATCGCGGAAATGATGATTGCGGGTAACTGACTGAGCAAGAGCGAATAACATATGGCTTGTCGCTAATTTCTGGTTATCGACAGGCCAAAAACATGCCTCCACGCACCCGCTATGCATTGATAGCAGCGGCGCTCACAGCTGCCATAACCGCAATGGCCGCCCTAGCTCGTGAGGAGGGCAACATGCGAATTGTGTCGACGGCGTTTAGCAACCAAAGTGCGATTCCGGCATTGTATACCTGCGAGGGCAAGGACGTTTCCCCGCCGATGGCATGGTCGGATCTGCCGGTGGGCACTAAGAGCTTAGCGCTGATTGTCGATGACCCGGACGCTCCGGATCCAGACGCGCCGAAAATGACCTGGGTTCATTGGGTGCTCTATAATTTGCCGCCGACGAGTGACGGGCTACCGGAAAGCGTCAAGACGCTGCCCGCGGGAACCAAGGAAGGCTTGAATGACTGGAAGCGTACCGGCTACGGAGGACCATGCCCGCCGATCGGCCGTCACCGCTACTTCCATAAGCTCTACGCGCTGGACACCGTGCTGCCGGACCTGAAGCAGCCGACCAAGGCAAAGCTCGAAGAGGCCATGAGGGGCCACATTATTCGCGAGGCCCAATTGGTAGGGACATATCAGAAGGGCAGATGAAATTCGTCTGCTCGCGAGGTCAAGCATGGGGCTGTCGCGCACCAGCCGCTCGGGCGGAACACCGCAATCCGCGGGATGATCGACGGGGAATTAAATGTGTAAGAGAGGAAATGTTATGCGACGTGTATGGGGCTCGATTCTTTTGATGATAGTATTGCTTCCTGGCGTAAGCACTGCAGCCGATTTTCGGCTCACCAGTCCCACAATCAAGGATAAAGGCACTATCGGCAATGCGCACGTCTACAACGGTTTCGGATGCAGCGGGAGCAATGCGTCGCCCGAGTTGCGGTGGGAGCGAGCACCTAAGGGAACTAAGAGTTTCGCTGTGACGGTCTATGATCCTGATGCCCCCACCGGAAGCGGCTGGTGGCACTGGGTCATCTTCAACATTCCTCCGAATACCACGTCGCTTCCAGCGGGCGCCGGCAAGCCGGATGGCGAAGGAGCGCCACAAGGCAGCATACAATCCATGACAGATTTCGGTCAGCCAGGCTATGGCGGTCCTTGCCCTCCGCCAGGTGATAAACCTCATCGGTATGTCTTTACAGTGTATGCGCTGAAAGTGGATCAGCTTCCTTTGAACAAAGAAGCATCGGGTGCAATGGCGGGGTTCTATCTGAACCAGAATGTCTTGGGAAAGGCCTCTTTCACGGCCAAATACGGTCGATGAATCTTGTAGACGATGGAGATGTCTCTGGCTTTTTGGAGAACACGTGGCGCGCCATGAGGCGGAGTGGTTTACCGATCCGGTCTGTCCAGCGCTCGTTGCAGGTAGTCTCTCTGAAGCGACCAGAGCCGAATCTGTCTTAACAGAGCGAGGAGTAGACTACGCCATCGTACTCGATAGGTTCGGAAAGGAATCGTTGCTGGGGGCTGTATTCGGCGGAACATATCACGGCCTGTTTTTTATGTGCCTGCAGGACTGCATCATTCCGCAACGCGCGTTTTGGAGGAAGCTGGACTTCACGATATCGTGCCCTTGAACCAGGAAGAGGGAAGTTAGGAGAAATACCATGCCGCTTGATACCGAATTTGGAAAGAAAATGCTGCAGCTGATTACGTCGCGCTATGACGATCGGCATTGGCGTAAGAAGATCGAAAAGACGTTGAGTCTGCCCCAGTCGGGCGTGAGCGATCCGATTCAGCAGCAGATCTTCATGTATCTGAAGGTTGGATTGAAGGCTTATAAGTCTCGACGCGCCGATCCCGATTCATGGATCATCGGCGGTTATGCCACCAGAGAAGTCATCGATCGCGCCAAATTCCAACCCAAGGAAGTCGGCGCAGAGATCGCCAAGGACGATGTGGCGTTTCTTGGGAGCGATCCTGGCTCTGAGGTCGATGAGGCTTGGTGGGAGGAGATGTTGGTCCAATGGTTCGATATGCCGGAAGAGGAGAAGCCTGCCGAGGAAGAAACGGCGGCTGATTCAGCGGCATCGGCAGAAGAGGAAGCTTCGCAGAAGAAGTAGAGGGCTGGCGGACCAGCCTATCAAAGCAGCGGTCGCTCTATCCGAATAAATCCATTTGCGCAGGATCCGGCGGCTCGATCTGAAGCGTAGGTACGGTTGCGGGCGAGGCATCGGTCGGTTCTGCCGGTTTGGTATTCCTGTCCAGAAATTCTTTCAGCTTCCTGAAGTCTTCCTTCAGCGTGTCGAGCAGTCCCCCTTGGTGTAAGGCCGCAGCCGGATGGAGGAGGGGGAAGATCACAAAGTCCTTCATATAGAACGCCTGCGCCTTCACCTTCGTGATCCCGACCTTTCTTTCCAAGAGTGTCTGTGTCGCCCAATTGCCCAGCGTGCAAACCAATTTGGGCCTGATCATCTGAATTTGTTGTAAGAGGAACGGCTTGCACGTCTCCACTTCGTCCGGCTCCGGATCGCGATTATTCGGGGGTCGGCACTTGATCACGTTGGCGATGTAGATTTGATCGCGCGAGAGGTTTGCAGATTGCAATAGATCGTTTAAGAGTTTTCCTGCCGCTCCAACAAACGGCTCGCCCTTTTGATCTTCGTTAAATCCCGGAGCTTCTCCAACGAACATGATGCTGGCATGTGGGTTGCCCACGCCGAACACGACTTGGGTGCGGCCCAATTTAGCGAGCTTGCATTGCTGGCAGTTGTGAAGCGATTTGGCAAGTTCCTGGAGGGTCATGGATGCTGACCGTAGAGTGAAACTCGAAGGGCATATTATGGGGGGCAACCGTGCTTGTCAATAATGTGGAACCAAGGAGGCGTGCCTGTCAGGACACTTGTTCCACGACCGTACCTCTACCATCAAGCGCGGTGTCGGTTATACGGGTTTGCGCCCATTAATAATCTCGGCGCAACGCTCACCGCTGATGATGGCACTTTCCAAAATGGCGGGCCATCCTGTGTCGGTCCAGGCTCCCGCGAGAAGCAAATTCGGAATGGGGCTCAGTTGAATCGGCCGCCGGGCCTTTGTCCCAGGCTGGAGTCCCAGCACAGCGTGAGCCACCTCGTGCTGCCTGAAGCTGGTCAGTTGGCTATCAGGTTGAAGGAGTGCGAGCGATTTGAGAAGTGCGGAAACCTGTTCCTGGGTATCGATTGTGGATCGATCGGGAGGCATCGTCAGCACGGCAACGAGACTCTTGTCTGCTTCGGAGGGCTTACAGACCATCCAGGGAAAAGGACCGGTACCCATCATGATATGTCGAGGCGCATGAACGGTTTGCGCGGTGCGAACCTGGATGACCGTATTAGGGGTTGTCGTGAGTTCCTCAATTTGCTGGAAATACGCATAACGGGTGAGCCACCGTTCCGGCAGGAGCGGTGTGAGTTGGTGGTGTGCCACCGCCGTTATGTACCACTCCGCCTGGAGTATCCTCCCGTCCTGAACACGTACACCGGTAATCCGTTCCTGTTCGAAATGAAATTGCGTCGCTCTGGTTCCCAGTAACAGCGTGGCGCCGGCCTGTTGTAGACGGTCGGCAACCGGCTGTATGTACATGTGGTGCCACGGTTGTCGTGGAACACAAATCCGATTGTCGGCTCCTCCCGATAGAAAGATCGGCTTCGCTGCTGTGACAAAGGCATCGGCGGAGAGGCCGCGCAGGTCATTGCCCGTGAGCCATTGGGCCAAGGGATGCCAAACGGTTTGGATGGTCGACTGACGGTGCCCAAGCGATTCGAGCCAGTCTTGCGCGGTTCGATGTTCGAGATCGGCGGCAAGTTGGAGCGAGCCTTCCCAGAGTTGTTCAAGCCAGGACAGGAGCCTCCATCGTTCCCCCCATGTCAGTGCCGCAAACCGCCCAATGGTGATGAGTTGATGAAACGGCGCAGGAAGCCGGTTTGTCGGATAGCGTGCCAGGCGACCGTTCGGAAGTAGAAACTCCAGCGAGGCGTCGTGAAAGGTGGTCGGCAAAGGTGTGACGCCGAGCGAACACAACAATGACCACGTTGCATGATGACAGCCCAGGATGGCGAGGGGTGGATCGCCCTCACGCCTGAGGTGTTCTCCCAAAGCCGGCGATTGGTTGACCACTGTCACGCGATGGCCCTGCAGACTCAACCGGTAGGCGGCGGTGAGTCCCGCCGGCCCGGCGCCAATCACGATGACTGATCGGGGGGTAGAGAGTGTCACGAGAATCGAGAGCGAAGCCAAACTCCGGCTGCAACAGCCAGCCGGTGCGAGGTCGATAGTCGAGCCCTTGGACCAAAGATCTGATGGCCGGGGAGTTCAATCCGTTTCAGGATACGAGAGTATACGGCTCGCATGATTTCCGCGACGGTCAGCGCCCGTTGATCGTTGCCTGGCAAGCTCTCCAGTGCCGCCTGGGCTTTGGTATAGAACCGACGGGCTCTGTCGGCCTCAAAGCGGAGAAGGTCCTGAAGCTGAGGGCTGTCTTTGCGTTGAAGGAGGTCCGATTCCGTACAGTCGAACCGGGCGAGATCTTCTTGCGGGAGGTAGATCCGTCCCTGCTCGGCGTCCGCTCCAAGATCGCGAAGGATGTTCGTAAGCTGAAAAGCCATGCCGAGGTCGACGGCATAATCCTGGGCATGAGGTGAGGTCGGGCCGAAGACATGCAGGCAGATGAGTCCGACGATGGACGCGACGCGGTAACAGTAGGCGGACAGTTCGTCGAAGGTCTTGTAGCGGGTGATGAGGAGATCCATCTCGACCCCTTTGATGAGTTCTTCGAAATAGGCTTTCGGGATCGAGAGCTCTCGTGCATGGTGGGCGAGGCTGATCGTGATGGGCCAAGTCGGAGTACCAGCGTAGACAGCGTCGAGCTCAGCACGCCAACGCCGAAGTTCTTCTTTCGGGTTGCTGTCGGGCGGGGGTTCATCGACGGCGCTGTCGACTGCCTTGCAGAACGCGTAGATCGTATACATCGCGTCACGACGAGCCTTCGGCAGAAAGAGGAAGGAATAATAGAAGTTACTCCCGCTCTTTTTCGTCAGATTGACGCAGAAGGCTTGTGCTTCAGTGGCAGTCATGGTCATGGAGATGGACTCTCGGCCCAAGGAGTGCCGGTGATGTCTTGCACGACCGATGCGTCGAACTGAGTGCGAGCTGATCCGGAGAATAGCGCTGCCAGGAGTTCGAGGCCTTCGACGAGACGAGGGCCAGGCCGGCTGAAATAGGAACCGGCATCGACGACGTACGTGCGTGGCCAGGATGCCAATGCACGCGACCAGTCATTGGAAAACTTGCTGATAGAAGCAATCTCCGCCAGCGTGCGCTCCACGGAGAATCCGCAGGGCATCAGGATGACGATATCGGGGTGTGCCGCAGCAACTTCACTCCAGCCGACTTCACGCGAGGGCTGATTCATCTCTCCGAGCACGTCCAGTCCTCCGGCGAGTTCGACCATCTGAGGTATCCAATGCCCGCCGATATAGAGAGGAGATAGCCACTCGAGACAAAGTACCCGTGGTCGTGCCGGCAAAGCGGCAGAGCGGGCGAGGACGGTCGCGATTCGCTGACGGAGCGATTGTGCGAGATCACGTCCTTTCGAAGGCTGGCCGAGGGCTGCGGCAATCCGCTCGACATCGTTTACGACGTCGTTTAGCGAGGCAGGGTTCAGCGTGACCATGCGAGGTGCGGCTGGCAGAGAACGCAGGACGTGACGCAACTGGTCCGGGGTCACGGCGCAGACATGGCAAAGGTCTTGGGCGAGGATGACGTCCGGTTGAGCCGCCAACAGGGCTGATTCGTTCAAGCGATACAAATGTTGACCGGTCGAGGCCAGGTCTTTGACCTGTCGATCGATGTCTGCGCTTCCTAACGGTTCGTGGCCGACGACTGGTTCCACCATGATGGGTATGTGACGTACGGACGAGGGAAAATCACACTTGTGGCTGATGCCGACAAGGTGGTCGGCAAGGCCCAGCGCGGCGACGACTTCCGTTGCCCCCGGTATGAACGAACAGATCCTCATCGCTCGATTATTCTCTGTTTGGAGGCCATAAACGCGCTCGGAGGTCGGCGAGGCTGGTTTCCTTCAAGCTGTGGGTGATTGCGTGCGCTTCATGGAGGTCTTGAACCGTGTGCGTATTCGTCACGGCGAGGACTTTCATGCCGGCGGCTTTCGCACTGCGAATTCCGGGAAGCGAATCCTCGATGACCAAACAAGAAGAGGCCGTGAGGGAGGGGGTCCGCTGCTGCAGAGCCTTCAAGGCTTGCAGGAACGGTTGTGGGTCCGGCTTCCCTTTGGTCACATCTTCCGCGCTGACGATATAGAAAAATTCCTTTCGCAGACCGGCTTCTTCCAGGATGTATTCGATTTCATGCCGTAACGCTCCAGAGGCGATGGCCAAAGGATAGGCACTGGCCGCTTCTCGCACAAACTCGTGAACGCCGGGAAAGACCACGCGATGATGCTTGACTGATTCAAGGTACGCCACGGCCTTCCGCTTCATCAACTGAGTGACAATGTTCGGGTCGATTGGCCTTTGGTTTGCGGTCAGGGCTGCGACAAAACATCCACGATCGTCATATCCGAGGTAGTCCGCGTAGTACTGGGATTCGGTCAGATCGATCCCGATCTCGGTCAACGTTTGGCGCAACCCCGCAAAATGGAGTGGCTCGGTGTCGGCAATTACCCCGTCGAAGTCGAAAATCAGTGCGCTGAGCGTTTGCATAGCTGGAAGTCTCAGTCCTTGCGGCAAGTAGGACGATCAACGGCGCGGATTATAGCATAGAGGAAAAAAAGAGAAGGCCAGAGATGTCTCCAACCTTCCGCAGGGAGGAATAAAAACGATGGGAGTTAGAACTTCAGGCGGAGCCGGCTTTCGCTGATCCAGCCTTTTGTACCGTCGTCGGCTCGAACTGAGTAGACCCAGCCGCCCGGCTGTAAGTCGCCGTCCAGCACACTTAACGTCACTCCAGGCCGAACCACAGGACCTGGCTTGGTGCCGGCGGGATCCAATGTCAAAGGGATCATCTCACCTGGAACTGTCGGGTTGCCGATCACGGTGACTTTTTGTCCTTCACCGAACATTGGAGACGAGACTGGACTTGAGGCCGGCGCCGCGGGAGTTGGTGTCGGACTCGACGTAGAGGGTGTCGGCGATGGAATTTCCGGTGCCGGAGTAGTGGCTGTCGGAGCAGGCGGTGCAGGAACCGCGTCAGCGGGAGACGGCTGAGTTGTTGGTGCTGGAGGAGCTGGGGCAACGGGCCTGGGTCGCATCGCGACAGGAGGCGGTTCAGTGGGCGTGCTCTCTCCAATGAGGGGGGCCAGCCATTCCATCAATTGCTCCGGCTCCATCGCGATGTATCCGATTCCAGCAATCAAGGCTAGCAGGAGAATCCACAGTAATGGTCGACCCCCGCCCGATTTCTTTCTGGGCTTCAAAGGGGAGGTCGATCTGGTCGAGGTAGTCTGGTCGAGTTCCTCTTCGGTGAATTCCAAGTCAGGCTCCGGCTGACGGGCGAAAAAGAGCGACCATTGAATAGGATTCCCGACAGCTGTCAGGTTCCCTGCGAGCGCAACCATGAGCATACCTCCCTGCTGAACGGTCAGAGGAATCACGAGCGTACCGTCTATCTGCAGAACTACTTATCACCAACCTTCCGCACTGTCAATTTTCCTGAAGAGTTCTGCGGGAGTGTGACTCAACAGGGCTTTGCCTGTGAGCAGGAGAGCACCTGCCGGTCACGGCTTCCGTCGCGAAAGACGGTAAGGCCTTTGCACCCCAACTGATAAGCCAGGAGAAACGCATTGGCAACGTCAGCCCTCGTTGCGGTCGACGGCAGGTTGATGGTCTTGGAGACGCCGCTGTCGCTGTACTGTTGAAAGGTCGCTTGCATGCGCACGTGATGGGCCGGCGACACATCATGGGCGGTGACAAAGAGCCGGCGTATGTCCTCCGGAATGCGGGTCAGGTGTTTGATGGAGGGGCTCGCCTCAAGCGCCGGCTGAAGCGAAGAGAGAGAGAGCCCCCGCGCGGTGACCATACGTGCAAAAGCGGGGTGTAGTGTCGTCAAGTTGAGTCCTTCCATGACTCTGCGCAGGACCTTGACCCCATAGAGTGGTTCAATGCCGGGAGAACAGCCCGCGATAATACTGATGGTGCCGGTTGGGGCAATCGTCGTGACTGTGGCGTTTCGACGAGGCCGATGCTGCCTTTGGAGCTGACTGCCGCGGTAGGCAGGGAAGAGTCCTCGCAGCACGGCAAGCTGGTGAGAGGCCTCATGGGCGTGAGTTTGGACGAATGCCATTAACTCACTGGCTGTCTTGATCGCGGCATCCGAGTCGTACGGAATCTTTAGGGCGATCAGGAGATCAGCGAAGCCCATGATTCCAAGGCCGATTTTTCTTGTGCGCCGCGTGGCGGTCTCAATCTGGGCGAGCGGGTAATGGTTCCGATCGATCACATTGTCAAGAAAACGGACAGCGAGTTCAATCGTGCCGGCCAATTTCTGGTAATCAATCCTCGGTTGCGCTCGGCTCGACAGAATAAATTTCGATACATCGATGGATCCCAACGTGCAGGATTCGTGGGGCAGCAGAGGCTGTTCTCCGCAGGGATTAGTCGCCTCGATGTTGCCGAGTTGGGGCGTCGGATTGGCGGCATTGATCGTATCCAGAAAGATCACTCCCGGTTCTCCGGTCGCCCAGGCGGCGTCCACGAGTCGGTCGAAGACCAGCTGGGCGGAGAGGCGCTTGGCCGGTTTGCCGGTCCGAGGATTGACGAGGGGGTAACGTTGACGGCGATGGAGGGCGCGCATGAATTGCGTCGTGAGGCCAACCGACAAGTTGAAGTTTGTCATTTCTGTCGGATCCTGCTTCAGCGCGATGAAGTCCAGAATATCCGGATGATCGACGCGGAGAATGCCCATATTCGCTCCGCGCCTCGCCCCGCCTTGTTTAATGACATCCGTGGTCAGATTGAAGATGCGCATGAAGGAGATCGGTCCGGAGGCGATGCCGCTGGTCGAGGCGACAAGGTCCCGTCGCGGACGAAGACAGCTGAAGGAGAATCCCGTGCCTCCTCCCGACTGGTGAATGAGCGCCTGTTGTTTGACGGCCTCAAGGATGGAACTCAGCGAATCCCCAACCGGCAGGACGAAACAGGCGGCCAGTTGTTGCAGCGGTCGGCCGGCGTTCATCAGTGTGGGGGAGTTGGGGAGAAATTCCAGCCGGGCCATCGATTCATAGAATCGGCGTGCCGCCTGGGGCAGTCGCGTACGGGACGCATAGCGCTGCTCGGCTTGTGCGATATCGGATGCGATACGCCAGAGGAGTTGCGGGGCAGACTCCGTGACCACGCCGCGGGAATCCCTCGCGAGGTACCGCCGCCGGAGGACAATTTTGGCTTGCGGTGAAAGCCGGGGAAGAGGGGATGTTGGAAGTGACGTCAGTCGGGGCGAAAACGGCATGGCCTATTATAGTCTCTGCGCCGGTGAATGACGATATGCCTTCAACGTGACATCGGGCTTGAATCTCTGTCCCTGCGGGAAGCAGAATGCAATCCCTGGACTTGGCGCCATGAGATCCTACCGTGAAGAACTCTGGTTCGAAACCACAACGCGTCGCGCGTACATCAATATCACGCCGCAAGTCGAGGCCGTGGTAAAAAAGAGTGGTGTCAGTGAAGGGCTGGTTCTGGTCAACGCGATGCACATTACTGCGAGTGTCTACATCAACGATGACGAACAAGGGTTGCTGCAGGACTACGACCGATTTTTGGAAGCCATTGCACCACACAAGGCCGTCTATCGCCACAATGAGACCGGTGAGGACAACGGAGACGCCCACATTAAACGGCAGTTGATGGGACGTGAAGTGGTGGTGGCGATTACGGATGGGCGTCTGGATTTCGGACCTTGGGAGCAGATTTTTTACGGAGAGTTCGACGGACGCCGGCGCAAGCGCGTTTTGGTGAAGGTCATCGGAGAGTGAACAGTGACGATTCGGTCTGTCTCGGAATCGGTATTCACGCGCAAACCGGTCGAGCGCTTGCTCCTGGGGGAAAAGTTTGGCAACATGAAGCAAGTGCAAGTGATTGATCGTTAGTCCGCCCGGAGTGTCGCATGCAAAGTTGGTCTCGCCCTGATCCTCTGACCAGAGATTTGATCCATCTGATCAATGCGCGCCGGCACGACCACGGCGACACGGATGCCGCGATCGACACGCTGCAGTCCTTTCTCGAACAGGGACGGGAAAACGATCTCTTGACGGTCTTGGCCGCGCTCGATGAAGACATGGCGGAGTGGTTGTTCGACCTGGTTGCTGAAGCCACCTGTTCCATCCTCCTTGATGGCCCGGTCGACGACAAGCTCTCGTATGCCGTTATGGCGGCGCTGGAACTTCCGTTACAGGCGAATCTCACGCATCCCTTGAAATTGAAGATCGATCCGGTTGCGACAGCAGACATCCTCCATAGGCATCTTCGCTTGTCGGCCGGAACCGTCGTTCGCGTAGAACCACGACTATTGACCGACGCCACACTTGAGGCGTTGACTCTCCAAGCGTTAAACGATCATCTGGGCACCGTTGCTGATTCCCAGCGGGCCCGTTCGATCGCTGCCCGTTTATATCCGCCGGTCGAGAATACCGCGTTCCTCTTCTTTGAGTTGATCGGTGTGCCGGATTCGGGGTTGCCCGATTCGCTCGAAGATCCGCATCGTCGCGCGCTCTTAGAAGGATTGGTGGAGCAATGCCCTGAATTAGCATTGGCGCCGGATACCCTGGAAGCTCCCGTCTATGCCGCCTACGCCATGTTCGACGCGCAAAATGCTGTCAGGCTCCATCGTCTGGCCGATGAGACGGCGGCTGTGTGGCGAGATCTCGATCCACTCGTGCGCGCCCGGACGATCGTTCATCTTCATACCCAATGCGGGAACGGAGTCTACATGCCGGTGTGGACCGATCTGTTCGATCCTGAATTGCCGGATGAGCATGGTCCAGTCTGGACCTCACCTGACGTCTGGGTCTTCACCGCAGACCTGCCGATTGAATGGCCGGGAGAGATGCTGACGAATCGATTGCTGGCCGAAGGCTGCACCAGGTTCGAAAATCATATTGTCGAAGCTCCAGAAAATTAAATCCCTCCTCCCTTTCTCTTCCTTGCCAACCCCGTAACCTCTTTGATGGTCAAGGCGTGTGGCTGTCTGCAAATTCCTCATATTCCGTCGATTTTTGGGGGGCCTTGCCCTATGCTGGGGGGGCTGGAATTGTAAGGAGGATTCATGGGGCAACCACATTCGTCTGGCCGTATCGTCGCTGGGGTCGTTACGGTTGTCGGACTTGGCATTGTCTGGCTGGCCATCCTCATGAGCCTTCCATCGCAACAGGAGCTTTCCGCGAAAGAACCGAAGCTATCGCGGCAACCAATTTCAGCTTCTAAGGCTCAACTCCCTTCCGAGCCGACGTTGGATCTTTCGATTCCGGGTGTACCTTCTGCTCCGCCGGCTCCCTCCGAGCAGGATCCCGCCGCATCTGTCGGCGCGTCGTTATCACCCCCGGCGCAGCTCGACCCTCGGGAGGCGCAAGTCGCTCGTTTCCGATGTGAAGCAGAAATTGAGCAATTGTGCCCGGACTCCCTGGAAGGTCCCGCACGAAGGAGATGTCTGGAGAATCGCGCGCAGCAACTGGCAGCACCCTGTCAGGAACAGCTTCGCGAGCGGTTTGTGAGGTGGAAAGAAGAGCGCACGCGGTTGGTGATGGCCTGCCAGGCCGATATGAAACGTTGGTGCGCGTCAATGAAGCCGGGGGACGGGCAGATCTTGCAATGTCTTCAGGACCATGCGCAGGAAGTATCCGATCGTTGCTACGAAACCCTTCCCAAGGGCACCGTGTATTTCAAACAGTACGGCAGCCTCTCTCACTAAACCTTACGTCCCTTTCGGAGGAACCAGATAGAAGGTCATCGAGATGCTCGCCACCTCTATGATATCTCCGTTGTTCAACTGCTGCTGACCCAACACGTCCTCGCCGTTGACACGCAGCTTCTTCATCCCCTGTGAAGGACTGATGACATAGATGCCGCCTCGGCTGGAGATAAGCGCAGCTGACTTGGGCGCGAACCACCCGGTCAGCCGAATCGCGGCGCCCTCTTGCGACCCGATCAGATTGGCGGGTTTCGTGAGGTCATATTCCAGCCGGTCGGTCTTGCCGGCGGTTACGAGCACTTTGGCTGTCGTCGTTGGCAGCTTTGTATGCGAATCCTTGCTGCTGATTGCCATCGTTTCTTCCAGATCCATCGGCTGGGACGACATGGCTGCAGGGGTGATGCTGCTGTCCTGGAAAATGATTCGATGCTGACCGATCGTAATCACGTCGGCGTCATGAAGCTGAGCCCGATCGATCGGTTTCCCGTTCAGGAACGTTCCATTGGTACTCTTGAGATCTTCCAAGAAATAGACCGACTGCACTCTGACAATCTTGGCATGATGACCCGAGACGGTATGGTCATCGATTGGGAGATTGTTATCGGCCTTCCGTCCAATGGTGAGCGTATCCCGTGCGATGTCGAGTGTCCGAGAGCTTTGTCCCTTGATCTTGATCAGGAGTTTTGCGGATTCGGTGACGGTATTTGCCATATTGCACTCTCCTGTGAAGATTAAGACGCTTTCAAAAACCAAAGTTGCCGCATGCGATGCCATATCCGATCAGTCGCCCCACGTTGAATTGCCACGAGCAGGACCGTGATGTTGTCATCCCCTCCGGCCTGATTCGCCAGAGAGACTAGCCGGTCCGCCTTGGCGCCGAGATCAGTGGGGATATTGAGCGTCTGCAGAATGTCACCGGAGCGAACCCCGCGCGTCAGCCCGTCCGAGCACAACAGCAGCAGGTCGCCGTTGAGGATCGGAATCTCAGTCAGATCAATCTCCACGGTGTCTTCGACCCCCAGCGCTCGGGTAACAATATTCCGTCGCGGTGACCGTTCTGCCTCCTCTTCCGTCAGGCAGCCCTGGGCGATTTGTTCGGCAACCCAGGAATGGTCGGTCGTCAGCGCATGAAGACTGTTGTCTCGAATCAGATAGAGGCGGCTGTCGCCCACATGGGCGACGGACAGATGTTGGTCTGTAAGACGAGCCGCGACGACGGTGGTGCCCATTCCGGCGTATTTCGGACTGGTCCAAGAAGCTCGATGGATGGCCTCGTTGGCCGCGCGGATAGCACTGGCAAGTTGGTTGGTGGCTGGCGAAAGATTGGGATCGGCCGGGCCGATCAGTTGCACGGTGGGATCCTGTATCGCCGCTTTCATGTGAGCCACAATCGTGTCGATTGCCATGCGGCTGGCCACTTCGCCGGCGTTCCCGCCTCCCATGCCATCGCAGACGACATAAAGATCGAGCTCTTGGTCGGCAACGAAGCAGTCTTCATTGTGAAAACGCTTGCGCCCAATGTCGGACTTGGCGCTATGGAGAGCGTTCATTGCCACCCGGTTCTCCCTGTTATGCCGCGAGGCTGCAAAGACAGGTACGGAGGTCTTGAGCGAATTCCCCCGCCCGGCGATAGCGCTGCGGCAGTTCCTTTTGGAGGGCGCGATTGAGTACCTCCTGAAACATCGGCGGAAGATCCTGGCGGGCCGTATGAAGCTCGGGATGCGGTTGGTGGGCGATGGCGAAGAGCAAGGCCGAGAGATTGTCCGCTGTAAACGGAGGTTGTCCGGTCAGGAGCTCGAATAAGACGACACCGAGAGAAAAGATATCCGAACGTCCATCGACCTTTTTCCCCGCGATCTGTTCCGGTGACATGTAGGTAGGGGTACCGAGCACGACATCGGTCTGGGTCTTACTGCTTGACGCCACTTTCGCGATGCCGAAATCCATGACCTTCACGAGCCGGTCCTTGGTGATCATGATATTGGCCGGTTTAATGTCGCGGTGGACCACGCCCTGCTGATGGGCGTAATCCAGGGCATCCGCCACCGTGCTCAAGGTCTGCACCACCTCTGCGACCGGCATCAGATTCGGCTTGCGAGACCAGTCCTTCAGCGATTTCCCTTCGACCAGCTCCATCGCGATGTACCCCAGCTCGTCTTGTTCGCCCGCATCGTAAATGGTCACGATATTGGGATGGGACAGGCAGCCTGCCGATTCGGCTTCACGGAAAAAGCGTGACTTGTTCTCTTGCAGTTTCTTCTCTTCGTCGATTTGATCGAGACGCATGGTTTTGATCGCTACGAAGCGTTGGATTGTCGGATCTTTCCCCAAGTAAACGAGGCCCATCGCGCCGCGTCCGAGTTCCTTGAGGATCTTGTAGCGGCCTAAAGTCGCAGGAGGTGTTCCATTGGCAATGACGATCGGTGCTTTTTCCTTCGGCTGAGTTGCGAGTTCGTTGCTGCTGTCCGAGGGTTCCGGTGTTTCTTCCTGTTCTGTATGTTTGGTCCATCGTCTTGCGGATGGCGGGGGCGTAAAGGCGTTGCGCAGCATGTCCTGATGGCGGACCCAAACGATGGTCGTCCAGAGCCCCGATCCAAGGAGCGCGAGAGCATAACCCCAGAAAAACGTGGAGGGGCCAATCTGCTGCACGAGCGGAAACCCTGCCGTGCGAAGTGCTTTGCCTCCCAAGATGACCACAAGCAACGTGGTCATTGGGAACAAGATTTCGCGGACGAAACCCGAGCCGCGGCCGTTATCAGAGAGCCGTTGTTGGGCCGTGAAGGCGAGCGACAGGACCAGCCCAAGCGCAATCGCGTCCGCCGTCAATCGAAGGGCATCAGGGCCTGTTACTGGCGTGAGAGGAATGCTGAAGAACTCAACCCACGCCATGCTGCTGAGCAGCGGGCTGACCAGAAGGGTGGCAAGAATCCCGGCACCATATGGGAGAACCCAAGGTAAGTGTTTCGACATACCCTTTTGACAGAGAGAAGGTGAATGGTCCTCAGTGTAACGGATGGCATCGGAGAGTCAACGAATTGGGGGAAAACTGCGGTAAGCCGGAGGGAATTAAATGCGTGCGGCCGCTTCTTTGAGAGGAGCAAGCAGGCGAGGGTTTACTTTGAGGTCACCTCGTCCGCTACCGACCTCGATGTCGGGCTTGGTGAGGCCGTGAAAATCGCTGCCGCCGGTGATCAATAAGTCGAGACGGTGGGCCAGGTCGAGGTAGCCTGCCGTCTGAGACTTGCTGTGCGTACTGTAGTGGACTTCGATGCCACCCAACCCGGCTTCTTTGAGGGTTGTCACGCAGGTGCGCAGTCCCTCGCCGGACTCTTTTACCCAGGTGGGATGAGCCAGAACAGCCACGCCTTTGGCTTCTCTAATCCAGCTAATGGCTTCCGCTGGTGTCGGCAACTCGCGCGCCACATAGGCTGGTCGGCCTTCTGCAAGATAGTGATCAAAGGCTTCTTTCGCTGAAGAAACGTACTTCTTCTGCATCAACAGTTGAGCGATATGGGGACGTCCGACCGATTCGGTGCCCGCGAGCGCGCGGACTTCCTCATAGGTGACGTCGAGACCCGCCTCGCGCAGCCGTTCAATAATCAGCGGATTGCGGCGATGGCGGCTCTCGCGCAGCGTAGCAAGGTGCCGGTTAAATTCGACATCCTGCCATCGCACGCAATAGCCGAGGATATGCAGTTCGCTTTTCCCATCAAACGAGCTGATTTCCACACCGGGAATGACTTCGATGCCGAGCGTTTCGCCTGTCGCCATGGCTTCAGGGATCCCCGTCGTGATGTCGTGATCGGTGATGGCCAACGCGCTGACGTTCGCCTGCTTTGCCAGCGTCAGCACATCGGAAGGACGCAGGCTACCGTCAGAATGGGTCGTATGGAGGTGGAGATCAATGCGGCTCATGCAGGATTCCGGCCGGGCCCTGTTTTTGCGCAATCAATTGCGCTGTGAAGACTGAGCCCATTCCTGGTCCACCCTCATGTTCTCCTTCGTCGTAAGAGAGGACGCGGAGCGAGGACGTCAGACGCAGCAGTTCATTGTGTGCGAGGCAGAATTCCCACCGCCGCGGGTGCCGATGGCGAAAATAGTTGTCAATCGTAAAGGTTTCGTAGAGCAAGACGCCATTCGGTTTCAAGGCTTCTATGAGCCAGGGAAACAGGGGGCGGTGGAGATAGAAGCAGACCACGATGGCATCGTAGTGATTCGCCGGAAATTCCGGCCGTTCGTCGGTGGCGCGTTCGAGGTCAACCTGCCTCACGGTTACGTTTGAAAGATGCCGTTGTTTAGCCGCGGAGGCTAATTTCGTCAGGTTATCGGGATCTCGATCGATTGCCTCGACGTCAAATCCGTGACTGGCAAGGTAGAGAGCGTGACGTCCGCTCCCGCAAGCGACATCGAGCACGCGGCCTTTCGGCAAGCGATGGAGTTGTTGGGTGAGAAAACGAGATGGAGAGGGATCGGTTTGTTGCGCGTGATGCGCCATCCGAGCACGCTCCACCTTGATCCCCACCGATCCTGTCATTTGGGTGAGCGGGGGAGCCAGTTTCCGAAGCCAGATCTTGACACGTTCCACGGGGAAGTCGGTGAAGAGCATCGTGAGCAAGTTCTCGGCCAACACCTCAAGCAGCGCGCAGTCTTGTGTCGCACCCAGTTCCACGATCCGCTCCGCGACTCGGGCATAGTCGACCGTGTCCGAGATGCGGTCTGATGAGACAGCCAGCGCCGTATCGCAATCCATTTCCAGATCGACAGCCAGCGGTTGCGGGCGAAGACGTTCCTCAGGCGTAATGCCACACCGCCCCTCAAACTCCAGCCGTTCGATGACGATCTTGCCTGTCATGTAAGCCATTGTCCGGGATGGGAATCCAGACTGTCAACCAGACGTTGGCGGGGTGACCCGAGTGGGCGGCGGGGTAGTTCTGGTGTTTTCCAGGCTGCCCGTCATGTGCATGACCTCGCGTAATCCCTCCAGAATTTCGACAGCAACAATCACTCACGGCAGTTCAGTCGCTGGTCTCGGCTTTTTGTTTCGCCCTCGCCCAGAGCCTCCCTTGACTCGCCTTTTCACCGCCACCTATAATGACCGATCGCCGCATTCACAACCGGCTGATTCAGCGAGGAAAAATGGCTGAGTTCACGCATTTCAATGAGTCGGGGCGTGCTCGGATGGTCGACGTGAGTGCCAAGGCTCAGTCCGAGCGGGTGGCGACAGCTCAAGCCAAAGTTTATCTCCAGCCGGAAACTCTCGAGAAGATTCAAGGGGGTAAAATCGCCAAGGGCGATGTGCTAGCTGTTGCACAAGTGGCGGGGGTGATGGGAGCCAAGAAGACTCCGGACCTGATTCCCATGTGCCACCCTCTGTTTCTCACCTCTGTCGATATCTCCTTTACAGAAGAACTCCAGCCGGACCGTGACGGCCGCTGTGCGATTATCGTGAGGGCAACGGCCAAGACGACCGGTCAGACGGGGGTCGAGATGGAGGCCATGACGGCTGCTTCAGTCGCGGCATTGACGATCTACGACATGTGCAAGGCCATCGATCGCGGAATGAGCTTCAGTGACATCTGTTTGCTGTCGAAATCGGGCGGCAAGTCCGGAACCTACACGAGAGAAGGCTGAGGCCGAGGTTGAGGGGAAGATGATCACAGTCAGATTATTTGGTATGACAAAATCGCTCGCGGGGAATCAAGCGTCCCTCTCGCTGGCGCTGGCGAACGGTCAGCGCGTGAAAGATTTAGTGGGATTGGTCAATGAAGGCTATCCCATGATCGGCGAGTTGATTCACAAGAAAAAAATCCTGGTCTCGGTCAATCAGGAAATTGCGCATGAAGATACAGAAGTGCGCGAAGGCGATGAGATCGCGCTCTTACCTCCATTTGCAGGCGGGTCACTTATGGAACAGACGACTGATGAAAGCCAGTTAGTCCGTGTGCAGCGGGAAGACTTTTCGGTGGATGCGGAGATCATCCGTGTGCGTAACCGCTCGAAGCGGATTGGGGGCATTTCAATTTTCCTCGGTACCGCGCGTGATCGGTCGAAGGGACGAGACGTCGACAGCATTACCTTCGAGCATTACGAGGGGATGGCACAGAAGAAGCTCCGCGAGATTCGCGAGCGGGCGTTGAAGGATTTCGACATTCTAGAATTGCTGATTGTTCATCGCTATGGCGAAATTGCAATCGGCGAGAATATCGTTCTGATTATCGCCGGCGCGGAACATAGAGCCGAGGCCTTCCGGGCCTGCAAATGGGCGATCGATGAGCTGAAACAGATCACACCGATTTGGAAATTAGAACATACGCCCAGTGGCGAGGTATGGGTGGAAGAGCATCCGTAAGTGCATGCTTCTGGTGTAAGAATGGACGAAGCGACTCACAATACCTCGCTCCCGACGGTGGTTGACACCTATGATCGCCCACTGCGGAGCTTGCGCTTATCAGTGACGGATCGCTGTAATCTGCGCTGCGCGTACTGTATGCCGGAAGAAGACTACATCTGGCTGCCGCGCGAGGATGTGCTGACGCTCGAAGAGATGGCGGAGCTCACGGGCTATTTCACCGATTTGGGCGTCGACAAAGTCAGGTTGACCGGCGGCGAACCCTTGCTCCGGCGAGATGTTCCCCGGCTCATTCGGCTCCTGCTCCAAAATCGACGGATTACGGAGATTGCGCTGACGACGAACGGCGTCTTGCTCAGTGATCAGATCGAAGCCTTGTACGAAGCAGGATTGCATCGTGTGACTGTGAGTCTCGATACCTTGCGGCCAGAGCGGTTTCGTCAATTGACGCGTCGCGACGAGTATGCGCGGGTGCTCGAAGGGATTGAGTCCGTCGGTCGCGCTGGATTCACAGGACTCAAACTCGATACCGTGGCAATTCGTGGTTTCAATGATGATGAGCTGGTTGCCTTAATCGAATTCGGCAAGCATTATCAGGCGGAGGTGCGGTTCATCGAGTATATGGATGTCGGCGGCGCAAACGAGTGGGCTCCTGAAAAAGTGCTGTCGCGCGAGGAGATGTTAGCCGCACTTGGCAAGTATTATGGAAAGATTGATCCGATCCCGGAGCGTGGGTCTGCGCCGGCACAGCGGTTCCGCTTATCGGACGGCACCACCTTTGGCATCATTCCCTCCACGACGACGCCGTTCTGTTCTACCTGCGATCGGAGTCGTGTCACGGCCGACGGCATGTGGTATCGCTGTTTGTATGCGACAACCGGAACAGACTTGAGGAAACCGCTTCGCAATGGGATGTCGGCGGACGATATGCGAGCCTTCATCCGTGCTGGGTGGGAAGCCAGGAGGGATCGTGGTGCGGAGGAGCGCAAGGCGCTCGAGCGCGTGGGGCTCCGAGAAGGCGGACTCATCGGTGTTGAGAGACTTCGTGAAGATCCGCATCTCGAAATGCACGCTCGCGGCGGCTGAAATCGGCGGCCGATCCTCTCGTCCGGCGGGGTTTTTCTCGCTCGGTCTTCCCGACGTCTCGCTGACTAGACCCACATGGTGCCCTCGCTTTTCGAGAAGCCCCGGCGGACTTCGGTCTCAGCGACGTCACCGAAAAGACGGTCGGGCCGCGGTTTCCCAAGCATCCATTTCGTGGTGACCGCAGCTGGATCATTTTATGATCGAACCATCGTTCCTGACATTGCTCAGTTTGGGCTTCATGCTGGGGCTTCGGCATGCCTTGGACAGCGATCATGTCGCGGCGGTCTCGACGGTTCTTACCCAGCGGCCGTCGCTGAGGGCGTCCGGTCTGATTGGTTTCAGTTGGGGGATCGGCCATACGCTAATTTTGCTACTTGTCGGCCTGATTGTTCTCTGGTTCCGTGTGCCGGTGCCGGAACTGTTAGCGCAAGTCGCTGAGGGTGCGGTCGGGGTTATGCTGGTTGTCCTCGGCGGTCTCCTTGGGGTGAAGCTCTTCAAGGAACGGTGGCATGTTCACCAGCATGATCATGATGGATCGAGGCACGTCCATCTACACAGCCATGCCGTAATCGTGGATCATGGACATCCCCATTGGTGGCGCGAGTCAGTTCGTCCGCTCTGTATTGGCATGGCCCACGGACTTGCCGGGTCTGCCGCATTGCTGCTCCTGGTTGTGTCATCAGCCCGGACGGTAATGGAAGGGCTGGTTTACATCGCGGTATTCGGGTGCGGGTCGATTTTGGGTATGATGCTGATTGGCGTGGCTCTCAGCCTGCCGGTCGTATGGTCGTTGCAGCTTGGCCGACCCGTTTTTCTTGCCATACAAGGGCTAGCCAGTCTGGGAAGCGTGGGACTCGGCCTGTCGATTGTCTATCGCATCCTCATGGGCGAGCTGTTGTCCTGAGCCCCCACCGTCTGCGAGGGGGAATCTTCGTGCGTCATGTGAAGACCTGTGGTAATCTGCGCGCTTGCATTTACTGATTGTCGCGACGCGAGGTTCTCAAGGTTCTCATGGTGATGAACGTTCGACAATCCGTGAAAGGAGCACCACATGGCTTGGTTTAAAAAGCAGAAAGGCTCGGAGCCTGAGGCTCCGAAGCGCTCGAAGGTTGCGGAGGGGATGTGGCTCAAGTGCAACCATTGTCGAGAGATCGTTTATCGCAAGGAAGTGGAGCGGAACAATAAGGTCTGTCCGAAGTGCGATTACCATTTTCCGATCTCGGTGATGGAGCGCATCACGCTCCTTGTGGATTTCGGCACGTTCAAGGAGTGGGATGCTGAACTCGAGCCCCTGGATCCCCTCGGTTTTCACGATACAAAATCCTACAAAGATCGGGTCAAGGCCCAGCAAGAGAAGACGGGGAGAAAAGACGCCATCATGATCGGCGAGGGGCAGATGAACGGCCGCCGGGTCGCCCTCTGCGTCTTTGACTTCGGATTTATGGGCGGCAGCATGGGCTCGGTGGTCGGGGAGAAAATTTGCCGCGCGATCGACCGCGCGCTGGAAGCCCGCCTTCCGGTGGTGCTCGTGACAGCCTCCGGAGGAGCGCGGATGCAGGAAGGGATCCTGTCTCTCATGCAGATGGCGAAGACCTCTGCGGCAGTGGCGAAACTCGGAGAGGCGAAGCTTCCCTTTATTTGTCTGCTGGCAGATCCGACGTTCGGGGGTGTCACGGCGAGCGTGGCGATGTTGGGGGATGTGATCATCGCCGAGCCGAAGGCGCTGATCGGTTTTGCCGGCCCCCGGGTTATCGAACAAACGATCAAACAGCAACTACCTGATCAATTTCAACGTGCGGAGTTTCTCTTGGAACACGGCATGATTGACATGATTGTCGAGCGCAAACAGCTGAAGGAAACCCTCAGCACCCTCGTCGCGCATTTCTAGTTTTTCGACCTGCCCGGCCAACCATGACTTACGCCGAGTCCGTCGCCTACCTGTATAGCCTGCAAAAGCATGGCATCAAACTCGGCCTGGAGACCATGACGGCTCTGGTGAGCCGGCTCGGCATGCCGCAGACCCGCTACCCGACGTTGCATATCGCGGGGACGAACGGGAAAGGTTCGACCGCTGCCATGACGGCTGCGATCCTGCAAGCGGCAGGCTACCGTGTGGGCCTCTACACCTCACCTCATCTTATCGAGTTTCGAGAAAGAATTCGTGTCAATGGAGAGATGGTCGCAGAGGTGGCTGTCGCACGGTTGACGGAGCAATTGAGAGGATTGTGTCGGCCTGATTTGGCGCCCACATTTTTTGAGTGCACGACGGCGATGGCCTTCCAGCATTTTGCCGACGCCAAGGTGGATATCGCCGTGATGGAGGTCGGGCTCGGAGGGCGATTCGATGCGACGAACATAGTCACACCTCTGGCCTGCGCGATTACGACGATTGCGCTGGACCATCAAGAATATTTAGGCACGACGCTGACATCGGTGGCGTTCGAGAAGGCGGGGATTATCAAACCGCAGGTGCCGGTGATCGTCGGGCGTGTTCCGGGTGAGGCGTTCCACGCGATTGAACGAGTGGCGTTGGAGCGGGCTGCTTCGCTCCGGTGCTTAGGGCGTGAATTTCGCGTCAGGGGATCGACTCCTGAGTGTTTCTCATTCACTGGATCGACCCTACAGCTCGACGACCTCCACTGTACGTTGCAGGGCCTTCATCAAATCGACAATGCGGCCTGCGCACTGGCATTACTTGAATCGGCTGCTTCGGGAGGAGTTGCGATCACCGAGAAAGCAGTCCGCGAAGGTTTGTGCAACGTGCGCTGGGAGGGTCGCATCGAAGTCGTCGATCGCCAGCCGATGGTTGTACTCGATGGGGCCCACAACCCGGCGGCAGCGGCGGCGTTGGCCGAGTACCTACGCGCATCTCGTTTCTCACGACCCGGGCGTCGCATCATTCTGGTCTTGGGCATGATGCGCGACAAGGATCATCGGGGCTTTGTCGAGCCCTTGAACGATCTTGTCGACGAGGTTGTGTTGACGCAGGCGGACCTTCGGCGCTCGGCGACGGCCGAGGAATTACGCGCGAAGATTGGAGACTGTTGGCCTCATGCATATGTGAAGGAGGTTCTGAGCGACGCATTGGCGCAGGCAAGGGGCTTGGCGGGAGCAGACGATCTGATCTGTGTCACCGGTTCTCTCATGCTGATCGGTGATGTGAAGGCGCTGTTCCGTGGCTGTGGGCTGTCGCCAATTCGGGGTTGAGATGGCAGGAGTCCTCGCGCGGATCTTGGGCTGCCTGACCTGTGTGGTAGTCATCGGACTCATGATTCCCGCCTGGGGAACCGCCGCTGGATCTGCAGGGCCAGCTCCCGTGCCAGGATCAGGAGCGGTTCCTCTCAATATCAAGGCCGATCGCCTCGATTATCTTCAGGATCAAGAAATCTACGAAGCGGATGGCTCGGTTGTCGTTGATCAGGGGACATTGCACCTTACCGCCGATCATGTGACCGTCCAAGCGCTTCCGGGTGTCATGATTGCCACAGGCCATGTCAGGCTCACAGATCCCAAGGTCGATCTTGCTGCCGAACGGATGGAAATCAACGTCAACACCGAGGCGGGGGTATTCACTCACGGCCACGTATATATCAAGGCGTCGAATACCACCGTCGAAGGCCGTCTCATCCAACGATTTTCGGAGGATCACTACCGGGTGAAGGAGGGGCGTTTCACCAATTGCGATGCCCCGGAGGGGGAAATACCGGCCTGGCGATTTCAATTCAAAGATTTGGATCTCAATGCCGGTGACAGTGTAGCGTTTGCTGGCGGGTGGCTCTGCGTGGCTGATGCTCCGGTGATTCCCATTCCCACGATGACATATCCGCTTTCCTCGAGACGCAGCGGACTACTCATTCCCACCGTCGGCTATGACAATCGCTTCGGGGCACATCTTCAGCAAGGGTTTTACTGGGCGATTAATCCGAGCCAGGACCTGACGATTTCTCCGTCATACTATGCGAAACTCGGGTATGGCAGCGATTTAGAATATCGGTATGTGTTGGACAAGAAATCGCGCGGAGACTGGCTCGTCAGTTACTTGCAGCAGACAGAGTTGCCGAATGTGGCAGGCGTAAGCCAGCCGGGTCAAAATTCGAACCGGGCTCGTGCCTTATTCACCGGGACCCATACTCAACAGTTCACGCCGGACTTGTTGCTTCGTGGTCAGGCCTTCTTTGTGACCGACCCGAATTATCTGCAACAGTTGAGCAACTCGGGTGCCCTGCGGGCCCTTCCTAGCGCCGAATCGAATCTCTTGGCAACTCAACGGCTGGCATATGGACAGACGTACCTGTTTGGTCAATACCTCCAGCCGTTGGAATCGGGAGGTGTAGATACATTTCAGCGCCTCCCAGAGGTCGGCTACAGTCTACCGAATCTGTCTCTGTTCAGCTCGCCGCTTCTGTTAGGAGCGGATGCCAACGCCGTCAATTTCTATCGCGAACAGGGATTTCAGCAAAATCGTGTGGATGTGGTTCCCGGTCTCTCCACGGATGTCATCGATTTCGGCCATATCGTCGGAGTCACCCCGTCGGCGAAGTTCCGTGAGGTCTATTACACGCGCGGCGTGCAGGACACGAGCAGTCAACATCGTGAAACGTTCTGGGCAGGGCTCGACGCGACGTCGAAACTGAGTCGCAGGTTTGGGTCTGGCGACGGTAATGCCTTGCTCCATACCATCGAGCCTGGTGTGATGTATGAATACGTCCCGCCGACCGCTCAGGAACAAATTACGCAGATCGATCAGGTCGACGATCTGCCCAAGAAGAATTTGATGACCTATATGCTACGAAGCCGGCTATTGGAGCAAGACGGCAACCGCAGCTTCAATTGGCTCGATTTCACAATGGCGCAGAGCTATCATGTTGGCGCGGTGCAGAACCAGGCGCGCAATTTCGCGCCAGGCGTGACTCCCCCCTTTGGAACCGTGACACAGCCGTTGCAGCCGGCGACGGTGGCAGTTGATGGAAAAAAGTTTTCCGATGTCTGGCTGCGTGCCGTTATTGGAAACAACAGCCCGCAAATTACGCAATCCCAACTAGCGGCGCAGGCGTTTGGACACGGCGCGGGAACAAGTCCTGCTATCAAGCCGGTCATCAACCAGTATCTGACGATTGACGCAACCTATGACCCCTATCGTTCTACCATGAGCCAGTTCAACACGGACTTCCGCGTTCAGGAATCGAGCAATTGGTACCTGGATGTCGGGCAGCGGTACTCGATTTCGGGCAATCGGCTGCGTCGGGGGGATATCTGGAATCCCATTTCATTCAACGAAGTCTATGCTCCGACCGGAGAGCTTCTCTTTACCACCGCCGGGGGAGCATTCCGTACGCCATGGGGTTGGACGGTGGGCGCAAAGGGATACTATGATATCAAACACGGCAGGAGCCCGGAATATGACGTCGTCGCGCTCTACCAGAATCCCTGCAAGTGCTGGTCGCTTGGGCTCTTCTATCTTCAGTTCCCCGATCGAGCCCAGTACAACTTCATGCTTAACCTGACCGGAATCGGCTGGACGGAGAACTACGGAACCGCCGTAGTGAGAAGTATTCTCAGCCCGTTGCTTTGGGGAGAACGAGGATTACCATGGGCATCCCCAGGCGGGCCGTACGGCAGGCCGCAGTCAGTCCAGCCGCAGCCTGGTCCGGGTGGGCCTCCATGAGGAACCATGTATTGAAGTTCCCAGTCGTCCTAGCGATGTATTGTTCGCTCTTGCTGGCCTGCTTGTGCTCCGGCTGCGGTTCATTGCCTCTCTCGGCGTCACAGCCCCATCCCACCAATTTGCAGCGTGCGAAGATTTTTCTGGCGGCAGGGGATTTTCGTCGAGCTGTCGAAGCATGCCGGCAAGAGGTGCAGGAGCGTCCTTCAGCTGAGAGCTATCTCTATCTGACGTACGTCTATCAGGCCCTCGATGCCTATGTGGAATCCTTGGCCAAGACGGATCAGTGGGTCGCAATGGAACATCTGTATCTGAACTTAACGTCGGGGGCACCGGAGGATCTTGTTGATCCACAGAACGTCTTGGCGCGAATGGCCAAGGAAATGATCCAGTCTTCGGCACATCAGCAGGCCGATGTCACGGCCGAGCTGGCGACGAGGCTTGATGCGGCAGTTGTGGCTCGCGTGTGGCCGCAGCAAACGGCTTGGCGAAAAATCAATCCGAATGGATGGTGGTTCGCGGTGCCGCCTGAATGGGCATGGTGAATGTGTTCCGGCGCGGTGGTATTTGACTCCTCGAAGAGGGCTGGTATACGATGTTTCTTCATTTTTAGAAAGTGAATCGTTCAATGCGAAGGAGGATGTGACGTGGCAGGCAATGCATTGAAAGTTGAAGACGGAACGTGGGATGCAGAAGTCATCAAAGCGCCTGAACTGGTCATGGTGGACTTTTGGGCTGTCTGGTGCGGTCCCTGTCAGATGGTGGCCCCGATTATCGATGAATTAGCCAACGAATATGCCGGGAAAGTCAAAGTGCGGAAGCTTAACACCGATGAAAATCCGGAAGTGGCCGGACGCTATCAGGTCATGAGCATTCCGACGATTCTTTTCTTCAAGAACGGTCAGGTGGTGGAAAAACTCGTCGGCGCCAGGCCAAAGAGGCAATTCAAAGAAATGATCGATCAACTGTTGGCTCAGCACGCCGGGTCAGCCTAATAAAAGAAGCGGCTGCGCGTTCGTCTTAAGGGCGTGAATTCTCGTCAACTCTCCAGGAAACGGCGTACCTATCCACAATGCTCGCCGAGCTGCGCATTGTCAATTTCGCACTGATCGAGCAGCTTCACATTCGCTTTCAGCCTGGGTTTACCGTGTTGACCGGAGAAACCGGCGCCGGGAAGTCCCTCCTCATCGATGCCATCGGATTACTTGTCGGTGGGAGAGCCTCGACGGAACAGATCCGATCCGGCGAGGACGAGGCCCAACTCGAAGCGTGCTTTCACCTTCCTGCTACCCATCCTCTGTTCCAGCATCTTCGTTCTCAAGACATCATTGGTCCCAAGGACAACGAACTCATTCTTCGTCGGATTCTGTCTCGATCCGGCCGCCATCGTGTCTACATCAACGGCAGTCTCTGCCCACTTCGCGTTCTAGAAGACCTGGGCGGTACCCTTGTGGATATTCATGGCCAGCATGAACAGCAATCGCTGTTGACTGGCGCGAACCAGTTGGATGCCGTCGATGGGTTCGGAACCATACTGCCGTTGCGTGCAAGATATGAGGATGCCTATCGGGATTGGAGTGATCTTTCCGCGCAGATCGAGGCAATGCATCAGGCGGCAGCTGGCCGCGACCGGCTGGAGGAGATGTTACGTTTCCAAGCACAGGAAATCGACCAGGCGGGCTTGAAGGACGGAGAAGAGGAAGCACTTCATTCAGAGCGACAACGGCTGGTCCATGCCCATCGGCTTCGTGAATTGGCAGAAGAAGCGTACGCGCAAATGCAGGCTGACGAGGAGGGGGTGCTGGTGCGGCTCGGACGGGTGAGTCGACATCTCGCAGAGCTGAAGCAGACAGATCCGGCGATGCAAGCGTGCGAGCAGCAGGCGCAGGAGGCACTGATTCAGTTAAAAGATCTTTCAACCCGCCTGCGCGAATATGCCGATCAGTTGGAGGCCAATCCAGATAGGCAGGAGCAGTTGGAGGATCGGCTGGACCTGATTCAACGGCTTAAGAAAAAATATGGCGGATCGATCGATGCAGTGTTGGCTACCGCTGCTCGTGCGCGGGCAGAGCTGGAGGGGATGGAGACTCATGAGAGTCGCGTGAGCGAGTTGATCTCAAAACGCGACGCGGCATTTCAACTACTGTCAGACCTGGCGAAACAGCTTACAAGGAAACGGCGTGAAGCGGCCAAGCGCCTGAGAGGATTGGTCGCTGCCGAACTCGAAGCGCTAAAGATGGAGCAGTCGGCGTTAGAGATTGAAGTATTGTCAGCCGACGGCCCGGATGTCTTCGGGCCGACCGGACGTGATCGCGTAGAATTCTTGTTGTCCGGCAATGTGGGGGAACCGCCCAAGCCGCTGAGCCGAATCGCTTCGGGCGGGGAACTTTCACGGATCATGCTCGCATTGAAAACTGTGTTGGCCGAAACGGATCATGTGCCGGTGCTTGTTTTCGATGAGATCGACACCGGTGTCGGGGGAGCCGTGGCTGCGGCGATGGGTACGCGACTGAGAAAGCTCGGCGGGTTTCATCAAGTGTTTTGTATCACTCATCTGCCTCAGGTCGCATCACAGGCTCAACATCATCTACTCGTGGAAAAGGGTCAGGATGGCAAGCGGACGATGACCTCGGTCAGATCCCTCAGCGGGATCGGTCGCGAAGAAGAGATAGCCCGCATGTTGGGCGGCACAGCGATAACGAAAAAAGTTCGGGAAACAGCGGCGGAACTGATTGCAGGTGCGAAGGAAAAACGGTAGAGGACGGGTTAGCCGTCTGTGCGGCTGGAAGTATTGGTGGCGATGGCCATGGCCGGCAGCGAGGCCTTGCATTCCTGGACGACCCGCGTAAAGAGTTCCGTGAGAGCTGGGTCAAAATACGTGCCGGCATGCGCCGCCATGAACCGGCTGGTTTCGTCAATAGACAGTGCGTTGCGTTCGGGTAGCTCAGCGGTGAGATGGTCGAATGTCTGGGCTAAGCAGACAATTCTCGCCAGAACGGGAATGCCTTCCCCCTTTAATCCATGTGGATAGCCTGAGCCATCCCAGCGCTCGTGGTGGTAGGCGATGATCTGTCCGACCTCTGCCGGCAATCCGAGCGGACCCACTAATCGCGCACCCAAATCGGGGTGCTGCCTCAGTTCGCTCACACCGGTACTGACAATAATCTCATCGTCGGCGAACCGGTACGGCGCTTTTCCGATCTTCCCGATATCGTGGAGGAAAGCACCGAGCGCCAAGGATTTCTGCTCGTTGATGGTCAGATTCGTTCGATTGGCGAGCAGGGTTGCGTAGAAGCTCACTCGGCTGCAGTGATTCAACAGTTGGCGATCCTTAGCTTCGAGGAGGTCTGAGAGCATCGGTAGCAGATCTGTCGGCTCTCCTGCCGAGGATGCGAGGTCTGCTCCATGCTTGCCGATCGCGTCATACCCCGCGCGCATCTCTTTCCAGGCTTTGCCGCACTCTGCTTCAGAGCCCCAGAGGTCCGTCGAAGAGGCAAGAAAATTCCGCAGATAGTCGAGCCGCTGTTTTTTCTCAAGAGTCTGATTAACGAGGGTGATCAGCTCCGTCACGTTAAACGGTTTGAGGAGATAGCCGGCGGCTCCATGCCTAATGCCTTCCATCGCTGATTTCAGGCTGCCGTATCCGGTGATGATGATAACTTCGATATCGGCATGATCGTGCTTGATTTCTTGGAGAAGATCGAGACCTTGCCGGTCCGGGAGTTTTTGATCGAGGGTAATTAGGTCGATCGGTTGCGTGTTCAACACGTCGAGGGCCGCACGCGCGGACTCAGCAGATTGAATATTGAAAAACGGGCGAAGAATCACTTTAAGCGCATCGCGAGGCCCTGCCTCATCATCAATGACGAGGACGGTAGGCTTCTCTCTCTTCGTTTCCGATGCCAGAGAATAAGTCATCATACCGTTCGTGTACGCCTAAGTATCTGTTCTGTCAAGCAATTCTCGTTCCGTTTCAGTTATTTATAAGCGATTTCTCAAGCAGATGTGGTAGGCAAGGAAGGAAACCCCATATGTAGTTTCCATGAACGAAAGTCTACGTAGATCGTGGGGAGAAAAACTGAGATATTGAAGCAAAAATCACTCAGTTCGAGGAAGCGTAGTGTGCTATTCCTGCACTAAAGGCTCCGGCTCAGGGACTGTTTCGCTGTCAGGGCGGCCGATCCCTAGGGTATCCATCCGGTACTTCAACATACGGCGACTAATCCCGAGTTGATTCGCAGCGTGGGTCTGAACATAGTTGTTCTTTTTTAACGCATCGAGGATGATTTCCCGCTCGAACTCCATCACGGCTTTCTCAAGGGAGAGACGTCCTGCCAAGGTGTCATCGCGGAGTGAAGACGATCGAGTATCATTGCGCAGAATTGTCGGCAGATGATCGGGCGTGACCGTATCTGAGCCTTTCGACCAAATGAAGGCCTGTTCGATGATGTTCTCCATCTCCCGCACGTTGCCGGGCCAAGGATATCGCGAGAGTAGATCGACGGCATCCTTGGAAAACTCCTGACTGGGCCGGCTCTCTTCTTCGATTCGTTTCGAGAGGAAATGCTTCGCAAGGAGGGGGATATCCTCTCCGCGATCGCGGAGCGGAGGAAGGAAGAGGGAGATGACGTTGATCCGGTAATACAGGTCTTCGCGAAATTGTCCTTTCCGAACGAGTTCTTCGAGGTTTTTATTGGTGGCAGCTACAATGCGCACGTCAACTTTGATCGGCTGCACCCCGCCGATTCGCGTAAACTCCCGCTCTTGTAGGACCCGCAGTAGCTTGGCTTGAGTCATGGGACTCAAATCACCGATCTCATCAAGGAAGAGCGTGCCGCTGTTGGCGAGCTCGAATTGGCCGACACGGCGGGCCGTGGCATCCGTGAACGAGCCCTTTTCGTGTCCGAACAATTCGCTTTCGATCAAGGTTTCGGGAAGCGCTGCGCAATTCAGGGCGATGAAGGGACGGTCTCGCCGCCCACTGTTGTAGTGGAGGGCCTTGGCAACTAATTCTTTACCGGTGCCGCTCTCGCCGGTTATAAGGACCGTCGTGCGGCTGTCAGCGACTTGCTCGATCTTGCCATAGATTTCCTGCATCGGGCGGCTCTTTCCGATGAGATTGTGGAAGGCATACCGCTGGGTGACCTGGGCTCGAAGCTGTTTCACTTCGCGTTCGAGCTCCTGCGAATTGAGCGCACGGTCGACGACGATACGGAGTTCTTCAACGTCGAAGGGTTTAGACAGGTAATCCGCCGCACCCAGTTTCATGGCATCCACAGCTGTTTTGACGGATTTGGTGCCGGTCAACATGATTACTGGAGTGGGATTTTGGTCTGCGCGCAATGATTGCAGGACCGAGAGCCCATCAGTGCCGGGAAGAATCACATCAAGCAGAATGAGGTGGGGGGCTTCCTTATGGAACAAGTCGAGTGCTTCTTGCGCGTCGCCCGCCTGGAAAACCTCATAGGCCGGCTCGAGTACCGCCTTCAGCGAGGATCGGACCCTGGCTTCGTCATCGACCAAGAGCACCCGTTTCTTCATGTTGGTTTCCGTACTGTTTTTTAATGTCATAATGGAATGGCCGGGAGGTTGACCAGAAATGTAGTGCCTGTGCCCACCGTACTTCTAACCAAGATCTCGCCGTGATGCTCCTGAATGATTTGGTGTACGATGGTTAGACCAAGCCCAGTGCCTTCATGTTCTCCGCTTTCGTGTTTGGTGGTGAAAAACGGATCGAAGATGTGTTCAAGGTTGACGTCCTGAATCCCGTGGCCCGTATCTTCCGTCTCGATTTGAACCCACTGTTTCCCGTCCGGTTTGAGCAGTTTCCTGGTCCGAACACGCAACATCCCGCCCCGTTCGCTCATCGCGTCCACCGCGTTGAGAAAGAGGTTCAGAAAGACCTGTTTGATCTGTTGACGATCTAGCATGACACGAGGCAGGTCAGACGCCAACTCTTTTTGAATCTTGATCCCGCGGCTGTCCGCCTTTACTTCGATGAAATACAGACAGGAAGACACGATGTCATTGACGTCCTCCTCCGTCAGCTTAGGCTCCATGTAGCGTGCGTAATCGAGGATTTCCTCGATTAACCGTTCGATCCGGTACACGTCGTCCAAGACAATACGGCTGAACTCGCGAATGAAATCAGGGTCATCCTTTCGTTCCGGGGCCAGTTGAATAAACGTTTTGATCGACGTCAGCGGATTCCGGATCTCGTGTGCGAACCCGCCGGCAATCGTTTCAAGGGACTTCAGCCGGTCGGTGCGTTTCATGAGCAGGTGGGATCGATGTAAGTCTTCGAGTAGCATGCTGGTATCCAGTGCGTTGGTGGCTGTTTGTGCCAAAGCGCTCAAGAGTGGCGACGAGGACACATGATGCAGTTCTGACGATCGTCCGGCATCGAGCAGCGAAAATGCAATCAGCCGGCCTCTGCTGATGTGCGGCAGGCTGCGTGTCACCCGCATCGCAGCCATCGCGGCCTGCTCGTCTTCCCGCTGATTTTCTGAAAGGCTATCTTGTGAAGACGTAATGCCGGAAGCAGTTCGAAATACTATGGACAGATAATAAGGGATTGGATGGGTTAACGGGAGGGTAGCAGGAAAGAGGGAATCCGCGGCAGGGCCCACCGTTCCTGCGCGGCGATACCATTCGTGTTCGCGGTCCAATAGATACAGAACGCCCCGTGTTGCTGAGACCGCACGACAGAGTTCCTCAATGATGCGAGTGCTTAATGTCCCGACGTCGGTCATCGCCCCCATGTCTTTTGAAAAGCGAGTGACCAGCTCCAGCAGATCGGTTGAAGACGAAGGCTGTATGACGATCTCAGTTGGTTGAACGGCCATAGAAGTTGGCGAAGCGACTCGGTTTTCTGAGCCAATACTGGGCTAACTGGATGCGCGAGTAATCCCTGTGTTCAAAGTTGTACAGCGACGCAGTATACACCTGCTTACTGAACGGAGCTAGAGGAATTCTCTTTCCCAACAATTGCCACCAGGGCCTGGCCGTCGAAGATGGGAAGGATCCGGAATGAGGTCATGCCGGCCTGTCTGAGCAGTGAGGAAAGGGTTGGTCGGTCGAAAGTATGGAGAAGCCGATGGCAGATGGCTTCGCGGAGACGGCCAAAGTAGTGTAGTAGCGGTTGGGCTTGGGTGTTGAACTCATCTTGATTCGCCTGACGGAGGTGCCGGCGATAGAGCAGAGAGAGGTCGGTATGGGGATGAAACGTCGTCAGGACCAGGCGGCCTTCGGGATGGAGGACACGATGCCATTCCCGCAATGCGGCGAGTGGAGAAGGCACGTATGGCAAAGACAGGTTGCACATCAGTCGATCGAGCGAGCCGGTTTTGAAGGGGAGTGAGATGCTCCAGTCGGCTTGGATCCAGCCGACAGCGAGCGGAGGCATTGCTGCCAAGCGGCCGATAAATCCAGCCGACAATTCTCGTTGCAAGGTCTGGACGGCATGGCGGGCTTCACCAATCATCTCGGCGGATCGCGCCACTCCAACCATGAGAGGTGATGGTTTCCCGGTCCAACTGGCTTGTCTGGCGCGATAGGTGTGGTTGACCAAAGCGGCACGCATTAAGTCGCTTTGCCCAATCCCGGCATCGACGAGTATCGCACCTGGATTGAGTGGGCTCATCAAGCCGTACAGGTCATCCAGCAACTTGCGGTACTCATGGAGGTTTCCGAGTTGGGGAAGTTGCGAAAGGTGGGCTGCGCGGAGGGCTTCCCTGGTTATGTGTGAAGCTTCGTGCCGAAGGCACGTGTATTCCTGCTCGACCCGACGCTCCTTGGAGAATTGCTGATAGGCTGTCGTCTCAGGAACGGGGCTTTTGGGTCGGACCGGCAGAACGGAGACGATCAGGTCCAGCATCCGTGCGAATGCGGCTGGATAAGGTTCCTGTGCGGAGAGGAGGTGATCGGTCAGCGAGGTGGGGAGATTCACCAATCGGGTTTTCGCGCCGAGAGCTGTCACGAATGCATGCGGCAAATCCCCAGGCGGGAGTGCGGTCGAAGCGGGAGTCGGACAGGTGACAATCCCGAGAGGGGATCGGATGAGACGCAGATCCTCAAGTGTCGATTCCAGATCGCTATAATGACCGGCGATGAGATCCCCGACGAACCGATCGATATCGACGTTCAGCCCCATGAGATTTGTGATGCCACGGCGTAAACCGAAGCGGTAATCGGCGATGAGGTCATGCCCATGCGTCGCCATCAGCATGGCCCCGACATCGAGCGATGGGTTGATCAAGAGCAGCAGGTCAAGGGGGCGAGCCTGTGCGGCCATTTTGAGCGCCGCCCGTGCGGCAAGGTCGCTGGCGACGACGAGAACCGGGGCTTTCGGCCAGGTATGGCTGACGAATTCGACGACCTTCGAGAGATCATGTTGCAGGCTCCGCATCGTCGCATGTTGCAACTCGCCCTCACTGGTACCGACATGATTGGTGTGGTCATAGCGGAGGACGCGTAGGTGATGCGTTGCCAGATAATAGGAGAAGGCCGCGTAGTCCAGCGCCGTTTGTCCAAATCCGGGGGCCAGAATGACGGTGGGCATGTCCGCATCGACCGTTTGGCCGAGATGGTCGTCCGCAATAACGATTGCTTGACCTCGTGCGTTTCGGCATTCTCGCGGCACCGTGACGACGGATGCCGATGCTGAAAGCGCATCCGCCGTCCGTTGGTCGTTGAGATGCTGCCTGATCACCCGATGAATTTCTCGTTCAGCAAGCGGAGTCAGGTGGAGGAATCGAGCGCCGACCTTTGCCGCGTGAGACGTGCCGGATGGATGAAGCGTGCTGGGGGCCATCGGATCTGGAGCCGACCAGACAATCTGAGCAGGGAGGGCGGTCTCGGGCGCGCCAGGCTCGTGGGATCCGGCCTGATCGGTTCGGAATGCAGGAGCAAAATGAAGGAGGACGGACCCGCGGATCTGTTCCGGCCGCTCTTTCACGAGCAGGCATGCCCCGTCGCGACTGAGGTTCATCATCTGGGCAACGAGGCGGCTGGCCGGTTCCTGGTGACGCACCGTCTCCAGACGGAGCGGAAGCGCAAGGGATACGCGAACCGCTTCTCGTCGATCGTGATCGGGGACAGAGCCAGGAACAGGCTTGGGGCCGGCAGGCTTCCGGTCTGGCGGACCGGCAGCCAGGAACACTTCAACGGTGAAGCCCAGCGACCGTTCGCGTGCTGCGTCGATGAGAGAAGCGAGAACTGCCGCTTCTGTGTGTCTGGGTGGATGGAACACGATGACGATATGAGGTCGTATTGAAGCTGTGGCTTGAGAGGCAATCGAATCCGCTCGTTCGTAGACGAGTCCCGTGAGTTCGAGAATGCCCACGGCAGTTCGCATGACGATGTAGGCTTCCTGAAGTGCGATCGAAGGGAAATTGCTGGGCAGAGTGAGGCAGGCGCCGCCCAGGCTGAGATTATTGAGCGTTCCCTCCCATGCGGAAGAGCCGAGCGTGACGTGAGCCGGAAGCGTGGTCGATATGCGGGGCTGGTTCCTGCGATCAGTCTTGATGGGTTCGGCGGGGGATGGTGCGATCATGTGAGGCTGTACGGATACCGGTGTCTCAGTAGCCACGGCGGGGGGACTGACGACTGTAACCGGCGGTTGAGCTGTTTCGAGGGGGAGCTGCATCTCGACCGGGAGCCGAACTGCCAGGCGAAGAGGGCCGGCAGCAGGCGCCGAGACATCCAGGCTGGCGCCAAGCTCTCCGGCTCGCTGATAGAGATCCAGAAAATCGATCGGCTCCGGCAACGAGGGAGCAGGAGCGCCAGCTGGTCGGTTGCGATCGGTCTCGAGGATTTCAATATCAAGGTCGCGCGATGGAGCAAGGGGGAAAAGTGTCGGACCAGTGACCAAAGGAAGAGGCCCTACTCCGCTAGTGCGAATCATAAGGATGCGGGGTCGCTTGACGGCTTGGAGGTAGGTCCTGGCGTAGTCAAGGAGGCGCTGAACGAGCTGAACGGTCCGTTCCCGATCGCCTTTATAGGGTGGAAGGGACGCGGCGAAGTCGGTGACGATGGCGGCTTCATGTTCTCGCCCAACCTCGGTCGATATGAGCATATTTTCGAGCAGCTGGTTGATGTCGATGGCGGACTCTCGTACGGTCTCGTGGAGGAGGTGCTCGAGCTGTTTTCCAAGTTGTGTGGCGGCGGCGGCATGCCCGGACAATGACCCCAAGCGGTCGACAACGCGTGCCTCACGCATGGTTTCAAGGAGCAGTTGGGACTCGTTCTGTAACGTCGAAAGGGGTTGCTGTAACTCCTTCGAGAGTGCAGCAATTTGCTGGGCGATTGCGCGAACCTCTCCGGCACGTTCCAGCTGCTGACGAAGCTCTTGAATCGTCGTGCGCTGCCTTTTGCGTTCCGACAGATCTCGGATAATTCCGACCGTTCCCAGGAATCGCCGGAAGGGGCTGTAGAGCCCTCTCGCGCTGACCTCTGCGCTGATGAGGATTTGCGCGCCACGAGCCGGGCGTTTCGCTAGGAACGTCAATTCAAACCCAGAGATTGCGCGGACGCCGGAGCGGCGTTCGTTGAACCGAAAACGGGCGATCTGTTGGTCTGATTCCGAAAAGACAGTGAGATAGGAGAGGCCGATCACTTCCTCCGGCCGGTAACCAAGTAGGGAAATCAGATTGGGGCTGACACTGAGGAAACGCCCCTCCGCATCGAGTTCGTAGAAGATGTCGCCGAGCGAGTCGACTAATTGGCGGTGACGGATTTCCGTTCGTTCCGCAGCGCGTCGCAACTCAGCCGTATCGAGTGCCTCCTTCGTGCAGAAGAGCAGCTCAGTGAGAAAGGCCGGCGAATGCTTTGACAGGAAGTAGTCTGCCCCGACTTGCAGCGCCTGGAGGGCGGAGGCGGAATCGGTGCGTCCGCTCTGGAGAAGGATTGCGGCATAGGGAAGGCGACGCTTCAGATCTTCGACAAATGTGGCGGGTGCGTCGACGAGGCATCCGTCGTCGATCAACACGACAGCCCACTCGGCTGTCGTGGCTGAAACCATCGCGGTCGCTTCGACGGCGGAGTAGGCGACGTCGATGCGGCAGTCTGGAAAGAATCCCCGCAGGCTCATTGTGACGAGTTTGATCTCGTCGGCATGATCGTTGACGATCAGGATCGTCACGGGCTCGCTTGGCGGCATCGACTGGTCTCCGTCATCGTTTCGGGCATCGGAGCAAACGCGGTTCCGGAGTGGATGGCCCATGCTCCATGCGCCGCGACCGGAGGCAGACCGATCAACTGTTTTTCGGCGGCGGAGGAAATCTGCTGCTCGGCGTAGCTATGTGAATAACACAAGCGGGAGAGAGAAGCACAGTCTCGATGCCGAGCAAACGGCTCCTGCTTTGGTAGGGGGCGAGTGCACGAAATTGAATGAACGAACAAAAATGGACGAGCGGAAAGGGGAACGGCCGGAGTGAAGAGAGGAAGACCGAGTCTGCCGTACATGCGCCGGCCGGCTCAAGGAAACAGGGGTTACTGTGCGCTGGCGGATTTCTGGTCCGGACAGGCCCCCTGCGTCATGTAGAGCAGATAGTTTCCCATGCCGTGCTGTAGTTCCTGTTTCTGAAGCGGGTGGTGGTGGACCATGACCATCTCATAGTCGTCCGCTTTCGTGACCGGAAACCCTTGGCCGTCTCGGTAGACTTGATGGGGTTGGAATTCAAGGAATGCGCCGTCCAATGCGACATCAGGAACCGTGCGGAGCAAGGTTTGATGCTTGGATTTGTTTTCGAGTGAGATTAACAACAGCTCATCGTGCCCATGCGGGTAAGCAAATTTCACGCAGCCGTCCATGGAAAATTTCAGGGGAGCGGTATGGACCTGGACACCGGGTTTGATCTCGATCCCTTCGTCCGTCTGGTCGGGGCCACGGTCTTTGAATTTGCTGTAGCAGACGACGTTGACCCCGACTTGATAGACGTCCATTTCTTTTATAGGAGCGCCTTCCGGCGCCATGTACATCGTAAAACTGGCCAGGACGTCTTTGGTCGGAGGTGCTTTATGGTAAAACGCCACGACAGACATCAAGTGTTCCCCTTTGCCGAGCTTGACTCCATAGCCGTCTGGGAATTTGGCTTCAGTCATCTCAAGCCCCGCTCCGCTGAAAAACAGGGGCTCGCCTGGGCAGGAGACGCTGGGTCTGTCGTTATTCAACATCAAAATGTGATGCAGATAGTTTCTGGGAAGCGGCGTGCCCGCTTTCGTGAAGACTGCGGACTTGTAGCCGACCATGTACATGTCTTTGGGCAACTGGAAGACGTGCTTCGGCATGGAGGCGGCCAGATCCCCTTCGTGTCCTGAAGGAAGATCGATAGGACCGAACGTCAACGTCACAGCGTTATCTGCTATCGTTACAACGGTCTTCGTTTGATTCTTGAGCGTCGGCGCATTGTGGTGATCATGTCCGCCATCAGCAAAAACCGGGGTGGCGATTAACAGCGCAACGGGGGTGAGAGCGATCCAACGCATAATACCTCCAAAGAATGAGGGAACCGTGGCCGCCGATCCTGGCAAGGTGTGTTTCTCTGTGTTATGCCGTGCCCGTGGCGTCATGGCGCGGGAGGAACGGGAGTGAGCCGCCTCCACTCGTACGTGCCGCCATGTTCCCGGGGCGGAATGTTCTTATGGGTGCCGACTCTGGTATACCACCACACTCCCTTTGCTTGCGTGCCGTCTTCCGAGAGTAAAAGTTCGAACCCTCCTTCCCGGTCGTTGCCCGGTTGTTGCCAGGTGCCTTGCCAGAGGCGATCGGAAAACTTGGTTGTGACGAATCGGCCGCCATGTTGCGTGTAAGCGCCGTTGCCGGTTTTGTCCAATGTGGCCTTGTATCGTTTGTCGTCTTCAACTTCGAGGATCTCCCATTCGCCGCCCAAATCAATCGAGGCAGAAGCGGTTCCCGTCGATGCCAAGGTCAGGGAGGGACTCTGAGGTTGCCCATCGTTGAGGGAAATCGCTCCCCCCACGTTTCGGAACGATTCGTGCCATGAGAGTAATATCCACTGCCCGCTGCGACGTTCCAGTACACCGGTTTCACGCAGAGGGAGAACGGCTCGGCGCCTTTCGCCCCCCTGGATCACGGTCCGTATGTAGTCGAGCTCCATGGCATACCAGGCCAGGTCGCCTTTACTCCAGACCGTAAGTTCTCGAATGGGAATTTCAATTTGCGCCGCGTCGGAGAATTCTTGCAGCATGTCCTGTTCAAACGCCGACCAACCCACATATTTCCGACCGCCGATGGTGTAGCTGGTGATGTCTGCATCGTGTGCCATCAGTTTCGACATCGCATCGATATCCTTCTCGACATTCGCGCGTATCAGCGCGCGCACTGTAGTTTCCGCGCTGTCGTCGCTTGCGGCCATGCTGGCGCAGGCCGAAATCGAGAGGGCCGTGGCTGTCATGAGAGAGAGAATGAAGCGCGTACTCGGGAGCATGGTAGGTCTCCGTCGGTCGATGAGACGGATCTCGTGTGAAGGAGCGCTCGGCTAGAATTTTAAGCTACATGGCCGGAGGAGTCTTGTCAATGGCCGGGCTCTCGGCCTCGGTTGTCGTATAGGCGCACACGATGACGGTGACATTGTCTTCTCCCCCTCGCCTCAGTGCCTGCTCGACCAGATCGTGACAGGCACGACGGGGATTGCCTCCTGCATGCGACAGAATCGACGCAATGTCGGTATCGTCCAGCATCTTCGTTAAGCCGTCGCTGCACAGCATCAAGAGATCTTTGTTCGTGAGAGGCGTCGAAGCAACGTCCGGTTTCTGGTCCAACCCCATGCCGAGCCCTTTGGCCAAGATGTGCCTGTCAGGGTAGGCCCGCGCGGTCGCGTCGTCGATCAATCCACGCTGCAAGAGCATGGCGACCAACGTGTGATCGCGGGTGAGTTGCGTGAGCGTACGTTGGTGAAAACGATAGGCCCGGCTGTCGCCCAGGTGCGCGATATGTGCCATAGGTGTCGGGTCCGATGTAATCGTCAGGGCGACGACGGTGGTGCCCATCCCTTTGAGCGAAGGTTCGTCGCGTACTTTGTTATGGATGGCCTCGTTTGCGGCGATGATAATATTCCCCATTCGATCGGCTGCGGCATCCGGCGCATCGCTCAACGCCGGTACCTGCTCTTTGGCTTGGCGGGTTGCCACGTCGACGGCAATGTGAGCCGCCAGATCGCCTGCCGGGTGTCCGCCCATGCCGTCTGCCACGATCCAAAAGTTACAGCTATTGATGGCGGCGAAGGCGTCTTGATTCGATGGACGCACGTGCCCCGTTTCCGTCCGTCCAAACCCAAACCATCTGGCCGATTTTGTCATGGACGCCCCGTACCGATAATCCGCGCGGGCGGATAGCAGGCACCGACTGACGGCGGGCCGTATCGCGTGACCATCCGTTCGTAGAGCATTTCGGCTAGGGGTTCAAGATTTGCGGTGTCGGCGGCGTTATACCGGAGAAGCAAGTCCAATGCGGGTTCGTCGCCACAACACCATTGCTGCCAGAGGCGCACAGCATCCCAACCGTCAAGGCCGTTGAGGGCGGCGTCTCGGTCAATCTGCAATTCGCGTTCGATATACTTGAGACCTCCCTGCAATCCCAGACGACGCGCAGCAAAGCAGAGATCGAAATGGGGTTTCTTAAAATTCAACCGTGGAAAGGCAGTTTGTAGAAATGGAATGTCGAACCCGCTGCCAAAAAACGTAATCAACAGGTCGGTGTCCTCCAGTTCCGCGTGGAGGCGATCTTCCGTCAGATTTTCTCCCCGTACAAGGCTGCTCATTCGACCGTTGCGGTACAATCCGACCACCGTGACTTGGCCTTCACGGGCGGACAGGCCCGTCGTCTCGATGTCGAGGTAGAGGGCACGATGGCGGAACGTCTCGAATAGACGCCAATGATCACGGCTCTTGAGGCATGTTCCGAAGTAGTCCGCCCGACCTGCCGCAAGCTGCGCCTGCGCGATGGCAAGGATCTCATCATACCAAGTCTTTCTCGTACAGGAGACGCTGGGGATGGCCCCGTGACCGAGAAATGTATCCCAATCAGCGATCCCCTCCTGCCACAGACGGCGTTCAGTGCCGGGGCCGATTCCTTTGAGCATCACGAAGGTGGATGTGAGCATACGCAGGCGGGATTGTAGCCTTGATTTCACTGATTAAACAAGCTAGAGTCCGCGATGGATGCGGGTTTTCATGCACCGCATGTCCGAGGCATTATGAGGAGTCGAATAATGGATTCCGGAAGGAAAATTCGTATTACGGTTGGGCCCGTGCAGGTTGAAGCGGAATTGAAAGGGACCAAGACGGCTCAGGAGGTTTACGCGGCGTTGCCGGTGGAGGCTCCGATCAATCTGTGGGGAGAAGAGTTCTATTTCAAGCTCGGCGGAGTAAAAGACCATCGAGAGACCGCGACCAATCAGGTGAAGGTCGGCGATGTGGCGTTCTGGGGTGCTGGGCAAGTGCTGGCAATTTTTTTCGGCCGCACGCCGATGAGTATGGGACCGGACCCGGTCCCGGCCGATCGCGTCAACGTCATCGGGCGCATTGTCGGGGACGCCACCGTATTCAGGCGGGTGATGGAAGCGCCGACCATTCGTGTCGAACGGATCTAAGGGATGAGGCTTTCGAAAGAACGGGTCAGGCACCTGGCCGAGGCGTTGGCCACGAGGCTGGTTCAAGAGGGTCATGTCACACTGACGGGAGCGCACAAAGCCTTCGTGGAAGCCCTTGATCATGCCGTGACCGAAGAGCTCTCGATCGAGGATCGACTCAATGCGGAAGTTCGCCAAATGCTCAAGGCTCACGAGCAGGAAATCGAGCGCGGCAACGTCGACTACCAAAAGATGTTTACGATGCTCAAGGGCAAGCTGGCTCGGGAACGCGGCATCATCTTGTGAAGTGGTGAGATGTGAGCGGTAAAGAGTAAGGTGACAGGCAAGATGGACCTGGATGTCATTCCTTGCACCTGACACTTCCCCTCCTACGAAGTTCTGTATGCTGACCGAAGAGAAAGCCAGTCATTTATCGCACGTGATTCTTCAAGCGGTGAAGAAGAGTTCCTTGGTTACGGTCAAGGGAGATGACGGCCGCATTCTCAAAGATATCAAGCGGGTGCTTGCCGCTGAATTAGCACAGGAGGAGGAGATTGATCGGAAGGTCAGAGCCAAATTAGGCTCCTATACACGAGGCATTATCGAAGGGAGCCCGGAGTGGGATGTGCTGTATCGCAAGACGTTTGAAGAAGAAACGCGTAAGCACGTAAAGGGATGATGAAGCCCATGGCACAGGAGGGGAGGATGAAATATCTGTGTTTATTCGGTGCCTTCTTGCTGTTTGTCGGCGGGGCGGGTTGCGCCAAGAAAGTGAAACCCCTCGTGCCGCTCGCACTGGAGTCAGGTGTGAAGCCGCAAGCGTTTACCCTGACTGAGCAGGGCACGCAGGCCTATCAGGGGAAACAGTTCGAGGATGCGAAGGCCTACTTTGCTCAAGCAGTGGAGGCGGCTCCGCAGTCGGGGCAAGCACATTACAATTATGCATTGGCGTTGAATGCGCTGGGCGACACCGAACAGGCGCGGCAGCATTTTATCGAAGCGGCGAATCTCGCTCCCGGCGACAAAGTCATCTGGGACTCTCCGGCGCTTCGTCAATACGGGAATCCCCAATCGCCAAAGGTGGTGAAGGAGCATCCCTACGGGACCACCAGGCCGACCATGGGCGGCGGACCACGATAAATTTTCTGAGAGAGGATCGAGACATGGCAAAGGACCTTGCAGTGGGAGACAAAGCGCCGGACATTTCCCTGCCGGATCAGCACGGTAAGACCGTGACGTTGAAGAGCTTCAAGGGCAAGCAAGTCGTGCTGTATTTCTATCCAAAGGACGACACGCCCGGCTGTACCAAAGAATCCTGCGATTTCCGCGATGTGGAATCCCAGATTGTTCGGGCCGGCGGCGCGATTGTGGGAGTAAGTCTGGACGGGAAGGAATCCCATCAGAAATTTATCAAGAAGTTTGGGTTGCCCTTTCCGCTGCTCAGCGATGAAGATGCCTCGATCTCCAAGGCCTATGGCGTCTACAAAGAGAAGAACATGTATGGGAAAAAGCATTGGGGCATCGAGCGCAGCACCTTCGTCATCGATCCGGACGGCAAGCTGAAAGCGGTCTTTCGGAAAGTGAAAGTTGACGGGCATGTCGACGAGGTCTTGACCGCTTTGCGAGCGTAAATCCCGTTCTTGCGACTCGCGGCGTACCCGCCGTTGGCCACACCAGTCCATGCACTTCAAAAACGTTATCGTCCGCCGCGCCCTTTTGCTCTCTCCGTTGATCGTGCTGCTTACTGTCCATCCTGTCGTTGCAGTGGAGAAACCCGCGGCGACGCTCTGGGCCAAGGACAGTCTTACCTCGCCAAATCAGCCGGTTGCGGTGGAAGCGAAACTGACGAAAAGTAGTCTCCGAGCCGGAATCGGAATGGCGGGTGAACGGCTCGAGTTGGTCCAAGATGGCAAAGTGGTCGCAACCTCCGTCACCGGCGAAGACGGGCGGGCGGTCTTCAGCCATCTCGCGAAGATGAGGGGTAACACAACCTTGACCATTCGAACGGCAGAGAGCGCACATGCCGTCGCCACGACAATGACGACGATGGCGGCATGGGAACGACGGATGCCGATCCTGACGGTAGAACTCTCGGCCTTGTTCAAACAACCTGCCGTGCAAGAGCCGATTGCCGACGCCGCTGAAGAACTCGGCAAGCTTACCCAGTACTATTACAACGTGATCTATGTGGTGACCGAAGGCGCTGAGCACGACGATGCGTTCCAGGCAAGCGATCGCGCCAGGCAATGGTTAGCCAGGCATAAGTTTCCTCTCGGATATGTGTTGGTATTGCCGCCAGGCGAGGGGATGCTTGGCCACAAGATTGATGAACTTCGCGCTGGCGGATGGACGACACTCAAGATGGGGGTCGGCCGCACCAAACCCTTTGCCGAGGCCTTTCTCCAGCGCCGGCTCGATGCTGTGATGGTGCCGGAACCGACCAAGGCGGAAACGCCCCGCAAGGCGAAGGTAGCGAAAGAGTGGAAAGAGGTACGGAAAAAGTTATAGGCCACGGCAAGGTTCGGTTCATGACACGGCGAGGTTTTAGCGGCCCCGTCTCTTTCCTTCCTTTTGGTCTCAGCTTTCCTCTATTATAAGGTCATCAAATCCTCCTCATTGAGGCAGCGCGCTCATGAAAGCCAAGACGAGTTTTTCCTGCCAAGCTTGCGGGCATCAGACGCCCCGGTGGCTCGGACGCTGCCCTGACTGCGGTGGCTGGAATACGATGAAAGAGGAGCGGCAGGCTGCGACCGGCAAAGGTCGTCCTGCCGTGATGAAAACGGCCCAGGTCAAGGCCACGCCGATCGCCGAGATTGAGGTGGTCGGCGAAGATCGTCGGCTGACCAGAATCAGCGAGTTCGATCGAGTATTAGGCGGTGGAGTGATTCCCGGAGCCGTCATTCTGATCGGCGGCGATCCTGGCATCGGCAAGACCACGCTGCTGTTGCAAGCGCTGCCACGATTGGCCTCAAGAGAAGAGCCGGTGCTCTATGTGTCGGGGGAAGAGTCGCCCCGTCAGATCAAGATGCGCGGGCAACGCCTGAGTGTCGAACATCCAAATCTGCTCATTTTGGCCGAAACCTCACTGGAGCAAATTCTGAAAGCAGTTCAGGAAATCCAGCCGGCGGCGCTCGTCGTCGACTCGATTCAAACCGTCTATACGGAACAGATCACGTCTGCGCCCGGCAGCATCAGCCAGGTGCAGGAAGTTGCCGGACAGCTCATGTGGTTTGCCAAGCGAGCCGGCGTGCCGGTCTTCATCATCGGTCACGTCACGAAGGAAGGGGCCATAGCCGGGCCACGGTTGCTGGAGCATATCGTCGATACGGTATTGTACTTCGAAGGCGACAAGGGCCACAGTTATCGCATTCTCAGGGCCGTGAAAAATCGCTTCGGCTCCACTAACGAAATCGGCGTGTTTGAGATGAAGGACGCCGGCCTCGAGGAGGTGGCGAATCCTTCCGAACTCTTCCTGGCAGAACGGCCTCAGCGGAGCACGGGCTCCGTGGTGGTATCGAGTCTTGAAGGGAGCCGGCCGATTCTCGTGGAGTTGCAGGCGCTGGTCTCGTCGACAAGTTATGCCATGCCGAAGCGGATGGCGAACGGCGTCGAGTTGAATCGTGTCTCACTCCTGTTGGCGGTCATGGAAAAGAGGCTGGGCATGCATCTGTCCGGCCAGGACGTTTATGTAAATGTGGTCGGGGGCATGCACATCGACGAGCCGGCGATTGATCTTGGCATTGTGGCCGCCGTCACTTCCAGTTTGCGTGAACTGCCGATCGAGCCAAGCCTGCTGGTGTTGGGTGAGGTAGGGCTGGGGGGCGAGGTGCGCGCGATCAGCCAGGCCGAGTTGCGGATTCGTGAAGCGGCTAAGATGGGCTTCAAGCGCTGCCTCCTGCCGGATCGGAATCTCGCCAAGGTCGATCCCATCGATGGCATGGAGCTGATCGGCATTACCGAAGTCGGGGAGGCGCTCGATGTGGTTCTCGCATAGATTCGCAATGCATATCGCACGTCGCGCGGCCTCTGTCGCTATCGTGTGTGTCTTCGTGGCTGGTTGCGCAACGGCTCCGCCGCGCGAAGAGAGGGCGCTCAAACAGGCGACTGCGCAAGAACTGACCGACCTGCTGCGCCAGCGCGAGGCGGCGGTTCAAACCATGAAGGGACTATTCAGCGCAAAAGTGCGAGGTGGAATCATTCCGATCGCCACGCGTGTCGAAGGGGCGGTCTATTATCGCCGCCCGAATGCGATGCGCATGCGTGGATTTACCGCGGTCGGCAGCGAGCTCTTTGAGTTTCTCCAGGCCGACGATCAGTTCACGCTGCGATTACCCACAATGGGTCGCGTGCTGTCAGGTACCCACGCCGACATGAGCGATATGGGCAAGCTGGCAAGACCCTTTCAGTTAAGCGTGTGGGCCATGGGCGGCGTGCTAGGGACCGGCACGGTCGCGGCAAACGAAACGGCGACACTCACGGAAGACGGAGAGCGCTATCGGCTCGACGTGTCCGGTCCCTCGCGGAATGGAACGCAGGCCATTCATCGGCGGCTTTGGTTCGATCGACAGACGTTCCTGGTGGTGAAGGAGGATCGGCTGACGGATGCCGGCGATGTCGACGCGACGATTCAATATGAAGATTTTCGCGTAGTTGGGGAGCCGACGGGTGAATCTATGCAGGCCGATGGGCGACTTTTGCGGCCGTTTAAGATCTCTCTGGAAGACGGGCATGGTCAGGGCAGCGTCCAGGTCACCTTTCACGAGTTGATTCCGAACGCGATGCTCAAGCCCAGTGAACTTGGTCAAAGCTGAGGCATCCGGCGTGAGAGTCCGATGAAAATCCTGGCAGTCGAAACGGCTACGGCTTGGCAAAGTGTCGCGATTCTTGACGGTGACCAGGTGTTGGCGCGTTACGATCAGGATGCTGCCGGCTCACATGCCAAGCTGCTCTTGCCCGCCATCGATCGGTTGTTCAAATCGACAGGGCTCTCTCCGGCCAAGCTTGATGGTTTTGCCGTCTCGATCGGCCCTGGTTCCTTTACGGGACTCCGTGTCGGTTTAGCCACGATGCTGGGATTTCGGACGATCACACAATTGCCTCTGGCCGTTGTGCCGACCTTGGAAGGCATGGCCTGGAATCTTAGAGGGACATCGATGCCTCTCTGTCCCGTTCTGAACAGCCGCCGCGGGGAACTCTATTGGGCGCTCTTCCAATGGACGAGCCAGGATCGAATTGAACGCCTCGTTTCTGAGCAGGTTGGCCCGCCTGCCGCCTTAGGGAAACAACTCAGCGGCCAGGTCCTGTTGTACGGCGAAGGGTGGGTAACCGAACAGGCTGCCATTCGTGCGGCGATGACGCATCCTGTGACCATGACTGAGACAACAGCGCTGGAAATGAGACCCTCCGCGGTCTCCATCGGCTTGGCTGGCATTGCGCGCCTTCAACGAGCAGAGCGGGCGGGCATCGGCGTGAGTCCACTCTATGTTCAACGGCCTGAAGCGGAGCTGAGATACGAGCAGTCCGGAGGGATCTCTTCGGTGGCGCGCCGGCAGGAGAAGGTAGCGCGAAAGCTGAAGAATCGCCTGGCCTTGGCGGGGACGCGTATGAGGCGCAAGGGATGACCTATCCTGCCTGGATCGTGGAGCCGGCAACCGCCGAATCCCTTAGCGATATTCTCAAGATAGAAGAAGCTTGCTTCTCGGCCCCCTGGACGCGCAAAATGTTAGAGGCGGAGCTCAGCGGCAACCCTTTCGCGCATTTTGTGTTGGCGAGGCGGCAGGGTGGAGCTGAGCTCGAGACAGGGTCGATTGTCGGGTATCTCTGTTATTGGATCGTCTTTGAGGAAGTCCGGCTGATGAACCTGGCGGTCATCGAGTCGATGCGGCATCGGGGTATTGCCAGATCCCTGGTTTTGACCGCCCTACAATCAGGACTCTCCCAATCCGCGCACCGTGCCGTGCTCGAAGTCCGTGCGTCCAATAGCGCCGCGCTATGCCTGTATCGAGGGTTCGGATTTCGCCAGGTTGCAGTCCGGCCCACCTACTATAACAATCCCGTAGAAGACGCTGTATTGATGGAACTGGATCCGATCGTGCTTGGATCTGGAGCCGGTCATTCTGTGTTCCATGACGACGGAGGTCATAGCAAACCACTGCATTAACTACTCAACCGGGAGGTGCGACATGCTGACGGACAATGTGATCGCGGAGCGGCTGCGCCAATCCAGCACAGAGTTCCGTGAACTGGAGGAGTCTCACCATCGTCTCGACCTGGAATTGAATGAGTTGCAGAAACGCCACGTCCTGACTCCGGCAGAGGAATTAACCAAGAAACAGCTGCAGAAAGAAAAACTCGCGAAAAAGGATAAGATGGCCGAGCTGATTCGGGTTCATCGGGACCACGGGTTGCAGCCCGCCGCACACTGAGGAGGGTTGCTGTGGGTTCGATAGCCGGCAGCAACTGGTACTGCGCGCATGCCGCCGATTCAAAATCCCCTGACCGCACATATCCAGACGATCAAGAAGCGTCTGATCATTATCGGGGCAACCATCCTGGTGTCCTTAATGGTGGCCTTTACATTTTCGGCGGAGATGGTCGCGTGGTTGAACCGGCCCTTTCCCAATGCGCTCGTGTTCTACGGGCCGACGGAAGCCTTGTTCGCCTCGATCAAAGTCTCGTTTCTCGCGGCGGTGCTGGCCAGCCTGCCCGTAGTGTTCTATCAGTTTTGGAAATTCGTGGAACCAGCGCTGCTCCCCAAAGAGCAGCGCTGGGGCATTCCTATTTTTCTGCTGGCGGGCGGCCTCTTCGCGCTGGGACTCGTCTTTTGTAACCTCGTCATACTCCCCCTTGTCATCGATTTCTTCGTGAGCTTCGGCTTGGACCGGGACATTACGCCACAGTTGAGCGTCGGCACATACATCGATTTCAACGTCAAGTTTCTGCTGGTGTTCGGCTGCGCGTTCGAATTGCCGCTGGTGCTTACGATTCTGGCGCGCGTCGGCCTGGTGTCGGCGCAAGTACTGGCGAAATACCGCAGGCACGCCATTCTCAGCGCCTTGATTATCTCCGCCATTGTCACGCCGGATGCCACGCTGTTCACCATGATGCTCATGGCCGTGCCGCTGATGGTGCTTTATGAGATCGGGATTCTCGGCGCAAGGCTCTTCGGTCGCAACACCCCCACGAACGTCACCCTCCCGCTCGACCCCGATTTGCCGATGGGGACAGCGGGCCATCGAGTCCGGTAAGATAATCATTATGAGCTTCCGGTTATTGGCCCTCGCGCTGCTGCTGTCGATTGGTATGTCGGCAGATTCCCTGTGGGCCCAGCAAAGTGGAACGACGCCAGGCCCTTTCGATCAACAGGCCGCGAGTATTCAAGCGTTGACCATCGTCGGCCAAGACGTAGTGTATGCCGGCTCGTTCGGGCTGGGCATGTTTCGCAGTGACGATCGCGGCGCCACCTGGACGAAATCCGGCGAGGGAGTGACCGATCCCTTCATTCTGTCGCTGGTAACGGGCAAAGACGGATCCGTCTATGTCGGCACCTTCCGGGGCGGCGTTTTCCGAAGCAAGGATCAGGGAAAAAGTTGGCAGGCGTTGAATGGGGGGCTGAAACGAAAAGAAATCAAAACGCTGCTGGCCGTCGGGGACGTCATTTACGCCGGCACCGCGGACGGTGCGTATCGGCTGAATGTCGCAGAGGATCGCTGGTCGGTCGTGACGACTGGGTTGGACGAAGTCCTCGTGCATGCACTGGCGCAGGGATCAGACGGCACCCTCTATGCGGGCACCTCCGGGAAGGGGGTCTTGCGATTCAAGGCGAATACGACTGGCTGGGTCCGCATGCAGCATGGCTTGAAGGATCATGAAGGGATGATCGAGAACTTTATCCGGGTCTTGACCATCGATCCGGAAGGCGGGATCTACGCCGGCACGTTTGACGGCGGCGTATTTCGGAGCACCGACGGCGGGCAAACCTGGCGACCCATCAGCCGGGCCCTCCCCAACGATTCCATTCGTGGGATTGTGTTCAACAGCCGTGGTCTCTTCGTGGCCACGGGGCACGGGATCTTCAAAACCACCGACAAGGGGCGGCAGTGGGTGCCACTGAACAACGGCTTGACCAGCATGGCCGTGCAGGTGCTCATTGAGTCCGGGACCGGATCGCTCTATGCCGGCACCAATGCCGGCGCTTTCCGTAGCGACGACGACGGCAAGAGCTGGACGGCGATTAACCAAGGGCTGGAGGGCGGCGTGGCGCCGCCGCCCTTCTTGTTTCGATAATCCAAGAAAGGAATGAGGGTATGTCTGAACCGACTGAAAAGACCAGAGCCACCATTTCCGTGAGTAGCAAGGGACAGGCGATCGGTGACATCGTGTTGAAGTTCTTTCATGACGTCGCACCGGGCCATGTAAAAAACTTTACCAAGCTGGCCAAAGAAGGGTTCTACAACGGCACCACATTTCATCGCGTGATTCCAGGCTTCATGATTCAGGGTGGAGATCCCAATAGCAAAAGCGCCGACCGGGCGTCCCACGGCATGGGCGGTCCCGGGTACAGGGTCAAAGCGGAATTCAACAGCAAGCCGCACAAGCGGGGCGTCTTGTCGATGGCACGCGCAAACGATCCGGACAGCGCCGGGTCGCAATTCTTTATTTGCGTGGCCGACGCGAACTTTCTAGATTGGCAATACACCGCCTTCGGGGAAGTGGTCAGTGGGATGGACGTGGCCGACAAGGTTGTCAATATGAAGCGTGATGGACGCGACAATCCCCTCGAACGCGTAGAGATGACGGTCACGGTAACTGACTGAAGTGCGGAGAGTTGAGTGATGAGTGCTGAGTGCAAAGCGAAGAGCAAATCGTGGCTTCCGAGGCTGCTCTCTTATTCAGTGCTCAGCACTCAGATCTCAGCATTGTTGTTTCTGTTCGGTTGCGCCATTCCCCAAGTTCCGTTTCGGACGATCTACGAAGATCCCGTCAACTATGTGCGCTTGGAAGTGGATGATACAGTTCTGCCGGAGTGGCCTCCCGGCCATCATTCTCATCCGAAAGTCTTTACCGTCGACCAGGTTACCCGCGTCCTCAAGGGGATGACGGTGCAGGACCATCGCATCTGGATTCAGAAATGGATTCAGGGAGAGGCGCCATTCGTGCCGGCTTTCAGAGATGAAGAGGTCGCACTGTTGGCGCCGTACCTAGCTGAAGCCTTTGCAGCCGCGAAACATAACGAGCGGGTCACATTCTACCTCAGCCAGCCCCAGACCTCGGTCAAACGAGTGTTCACCTCCGGCGGGATGTATTTCCGAGGTAACGAACTGCACGTCATTCTGGGCAATTGGCAGATCGTCTACGGCATTCCGACGTACGGCATGATTTACGACCGGCGTTATCCGATGCGTCCCACCGCGGCAAAAGGGTTTGATCTCTTTTTCCAACCGGCTGAAGCAATAGTAAAGCAGCGGAGCAGTCTGTGGGATACGATCCTTGCCAACGATACCGACGAGTTAGTCATCGACACGGGGTTGATTGGCCCACCCGGCGTTGCCTCAGCTCTTGTTCCGTAACCGCCCTCCCCATTCGGTCGTCTGGTCATGATGCAAGAAGATATAAGGCCTTCAATCAGTCACTCAACCGTTGCGGCTATGCTGCGGCGTCGTTCCGTTGTCCTGGGTAAAGCACTGTGGCTCTGTTTGGCTGGTGGAACGTGTAAGCCGACGAACACGCCCACGGCCATGCCTTCGTCGCCGACTCAGGTGACGGCTTCTGAAGTGAAACAGGCCGACACCCTCTTGCGTACAATCGAGGAGTCTCGCGCGGCGCTGGCAGGGAATCCCGACAACGCGGACCTACGGTTTCGACTCGCGTTTGCGCTCGAGTCCCATGGGGACATCGACGACGCGATCAAGGAATATCAGGCGGTAATCGTGCGAGATCCTTCCTATGTGTGGGCTTACAACAACCTGGGTGTGCTGTACGCAAAAAAAGGTCTCTACGAGGAAGCTATCGGCAAGTTCGGCGAAGCACTGTTTCGAGACCCGCAGCACGAGACCGCGCGCTTCAATTCCGGTCTGATCTTTCGCAAGACCGGCGAACTCGATGCAGCTGCTCGCCAATTCCAACTGGTGCTCAAGGCCAATCCCAAACATGCAGAAGCCCACGTCAGCCTGGGACAGATCCTGGATGACCAAGGAGCTCTCGACCAAGCCATCGAACATTACCGGCAAGCCATTGCCCTCAAGCCGCAGTTCGGCCCCGGCCACCGTTTTCTCGCCAAAGCCCTTATGAAGAAGGGAGATGTGAATGGTGCCGTCGTAGAATATCGTTGGGCAGTGGGCCTGATGCCACAGGACTCCCTGCTGCGAGACGAATTCGCGCAGGCGCTTGAAGCAAACGGAGCTCAGGCCGAAGCAATCGGAGAACTTCGCCGCTTCCTCGAACTCCATCCGAATCAACCCGATCAGCGCGAGCTTCGCCGAGGGGCGGAAGTCAGGCTCCGTGCCCTGGGCGCCAAGCCGTAGCCACCGCACAGATCGTAAACGATGCTCGCGGCACGGTTTCTGTCGAAGCGTCGGGTCGATCTGCACCCGCGCGCTGCCGCCTGACGCATAGGCCAGTGTCACTTCCCTGATCTTCTGGACGAGTCGTTGCCGTTCACAACCTCTTCAAATTACCCCGTTCTGTGGTCACGTCCTGTTCTTGATCCCGCTCGCCCTATCGCAGCAGTTCCACGAAATTGTCCGTGAAGGCGAAGTGGCAGATCTGCTGGCTGGCGAGCATACTGCGTGTGCAGGCGCTAAGGTTGCCTTTATGAAAGTAGGCGGGCCAGCCGGGCAGTCCGAGTTCACCGCCGGGCCGCCTCTTGATTGTTTGCGTGAAGGGGAGCAGTATTTTGTTCAGCAAAAAGCTCCTCCAGGTAGCGGGGCCGGTCGCTAAAGCATCGCTTGGGCTTGGCTGAAGGAGGGCAAGATGAACGCATCCGTGAGATCCATCGGACGTAGCGGTCTGATCCTGGCCGTTCTTGGCCTCGTCTCCTCTCCCTCAGTTGGTCTGGCATTGACTCAAATCCTTCCGGAAGCGGTCATCGAGGCGGATCAGCAGAGCCTCGCGGAACTCATTGGTACCTTCGATCGCGCGCAGGAGGCGATTCGCGCGCGCGACGTCGATGCCTTGATGGGACTGTACGCGCAAAACTATCAGTATCACGGCTTGAGGCGAGGAGATATTCGCAAGATCTGGGCGGATCTATTCGCGCGATACGACTTGATTGCCAACATGCATACCTTCTCCGCGATCAAGGTTGTGACCTCAGGTAAGCAGACCACTGCTGAAATCACCTGTACCGGTGCGGTGTGGGCCAACTCGAGAGAGACCAAACAGCGCATCCCGATCGATAGTTGGCATCAAGAAGTGCATAGACTGGTGAAGGAAAAGGATGGCTGGCGCATCGTCGGCAACCTAGGTGGCGATCAAACTATCAGGCAATTTGGCACTGCGCCGCATCCATTGTTCTGAGCGCGCTTCGAGGGAAGAACCGCAGACACGCACTGATTCTGACCGTTCAAACCTGCCGGCCGCCACCGAGTCTTCAGTTGCCTGTCGTTACAGATTGATCTGTTGAAATCTGGTCGAGGCGAGAGTCTGGGTTGCGAGATCCCACTCGATGAGGAACAACGCGGCTTGGTCGGACTGTAAGGACAACAGTTTTCGTCCTTCTTTGGCGACCACGCTCTCGGCTTTGGTGAAGTTCAGCGTATGGTCCGGGCCGGTTCTGTTACAGACGAGTAGCGCCAATCCCGTGTCTTTCGTACCTTATTCCCACTCGCCGTTAAGGCCGTGCAGGCCTGGAGCCCAGGCTGCCGATGAGACAAGCAGCCGCGCGCCTAGGGCCTTGAGCTGTTGGGCGATGGAGGGTGAAAATGCGTCTGCGCAAATCAACAATCCGGCTGGGCCGAAAGGCGCAACCACGATAGGCTTGGCCTGATCGCCCGCGCTGGACCAGGATTCGGGCCCAACTTTCAGCGTGTTGATCTTGCGGTGAGAGGCGAGGAGTCGTCCATCGGGCGTAATGACCAGCAGTGAGTTGTACAGTCTCTCGGTGTTGTGATCCCGCTCGGGTGCGAGAGGAAGAGCGTCACGCGCAGCCGCGCGATTTGTCGGCAAAGGCCTGCTACCCAGGGATCGGGCTGCGGTTGGATCCAGTTGGTTCCGACCGTATCGGCAAAGGTCTAGCCGCAGACGGCGAGTTCCGGAGTGAGGATCCATTTGGCACCCTGCCGCGCGGCGCGGATGATTCCTCCCTCGATCGCGCGACGGTTCGCGACGAGATCACCCGGCGCGGGGGCAAGGTACAAAAAGGCTATGCGGAAGGTTGGGCGGATTATGTCTTGTGCTACATCCCCGGCGCTTCTTTCGACGGTGTGGTTGGCGGCACAATCCGGAATCTGACTTCATCCACCTGGGTATCTGCCGATGTCCGTTCTCCGGCGAAGAGGCCACAGCGATAGAGGCCGGTTGTCCACCCGGTTTGAGGTGGAGTCAACTTGAAATAGCCGGTTTGGTCACTCAAGGACATGACGATGCGGTCCTGCGCAATCAGGCGCGGCTCTCCGCTGATCTCCGACGCTTCCAGAAAACATTGTGCGACGAGGGGCACCGAATCATACGAATCCGACACAAGTCTAAAGACTAGATAGAGCTCTGGCTGTGTGGTGGGAAAGCTGTCCCCCGGGTCTAGCGACATAAATTCATGGGCGCCGGTGGGAAAATCATCCCGCATGACCTTGCCGGCCGGAATGACGAATCGAAAGACGCTGAAATCAGAGTCCCGGCCCATGAGGGACGTGCCCGTGTCCAGCCCTTGCTGAGGTTTTAAGTGCTCGACAGCTTTCTTATACAGCTCTTCTTCCGATGGAACAGCGGAATCGGGAGGATCGTTAGATGGAGTGCTGGCCGCAGCGGTTTCCTCGGCTTGTAGTTTTGCCAGTTCGGGAACATGGGGGCGTACTTTGTCCAGCCACCGCGCGAGTTTCTTTTTATCCAGCACTCGGGTGTCAGGCGGAAGTGCAGCGTTCTTGTTGCTATTTTCAAACGCGACGGCCGCATCATAGAGTGTTTGAAAATTGACAAACGCGTCCTCCCACTGTTCCAACTCCACCAAACATTGGCCCATACGAAACACGGTATCCGTATATTCATCGTCGGTCGCACCGACATTGGCGACCGTGCCGAAGACGGTCAGCGCATCCTTGCACCGCCCGAGTTGCATGAGAGTCAGCCCTAATTGATGGGCAGCCGATGGATCTTTGGGATTGAGAGCCAGAAGCTTTCGATAGATCGGCTCGGCCTCCTGATATCGACCGGCGACGAACAGTCTCCATGCGTCTGCGCGAATGAAGGCCCATTCTTTCAATTGAGCCTCCGTCACTTCTTTGGGAGTCAGAACGGGGACATAGCGTCGGCCTCGCTCCTGGCTCTCTCCATGGATGACTGCGAGGAGATTTTTGGCAGGGAGTTCCAGCGGAGAACCGAACGGTATCTTGTTCAAGGCGTATTGCACATCATCCTCTGCGCCTTGATAGTCCAGGACATCAAACCGTGCCCTGGCCATCGCGAGTCGCCAGCCCAGCAAATCGGGGACGAGTTCCACCGCTTTCTTAAACGATTCAAGTGATTCCTCGAGGCGGTCGAGCTTTCGAAGGTCTTGCGCCAACCGCAAATGAATCAAGGGATTCTGCGGGTCGACCTGCGCGATGCGTCGTAGCTCGGCGATGGATTCCTCCCCCTGTCCAGACCGAACCAACACGCTCCATTTCGCCCAGTGGACATCCAGCGCGGTCGGCTGTTTGGCGAGCACGGTGTCGTACGCGCGAACCGCTTCGTGGGCACCTCGCGATGTGGCGAGAATATCGCCGCGTAATTTGTGCAGCGTGAGAGCTTGAGGGTGGTCTTGAATCCCTTGGTCAAGGAGATCGAGCGCGCCATTTGCCGCGCCATTCTCCCACGCAGCTTTTGCATGTTCGGCTATTTTCTGCGCCGAAAAAACCGGTGGATCATCCTCCGCGAATGCGGCGGGTCCTATCGTGAGCATTCCAGCGAGTAGCAGTGTGATGGCGCGAGTACCTGGCTGGATGACAGTGTCTTGCATGTGAAATGGCAACAGTCTTTTCATGAACAGGAAAGCATACATTGATTGGGTTCACTATACCAAGAAGCCATGTGATGGTGAAGTGAACCGCCGCGTCCCGGCCCGCAATTCATTCAGTGTCCTGTTCCTTGAGAGACACAGCCAGAGAGGAGGATTCGCGACAAGAAGGAGAAGCGACAGTCTTCTCTTCTGGTAGACACAAAGGTGCCGGGTGGGCATCTTTTGGCTCGAACAGACGCCTGAGCCTAGCCGGCCGCCGTTGGTGTCGCCCCGCGTCACTCATGATCGGACGAACCAGTCCAAAGGGCCGATCTGCTTTGCTGATCACTTCGTCCGCGCGCGAGGGATATTCTTCAGAGGGGTCGTGGCAGTGAAGAAAGTGAGCGCAAGGATCTCGCTCTTTCCAATCGGTCGTAACGAACGCCAATCCATCACTGGGCCGGTTTCCGGACTAGACGTTCCAGAACAGTCATGAGAGACAGGGACTCTTCCTCTGGGCAGATCGAAGATCGACGCGGGATGCGTGAGGCTGTTCGAGCCGCCCTCCTCAAAGACAGGATTCTGTCACCGGGCTACTCGGAGTGTATTCCTCGCGTCCCCGCGCGGAATAGGCGGAGGCCTGCACGTCACGAGTGAGGCACTCGCGCCCGAATGTGATCAGATGATGCGCGACCATCGCGATCTGGAACACCGATTCGACGTTACCCTGGCGCAGTTCCCGCCAGGTCATCTTCCAGAATTCTCTCCGGTAATCGCTGCAGATCCCGACCCGCCAGGCGGTGCGCGAGAACACCTCGATTGCTCGTCGGACGTTGGCCCAGGTGAGTTGGTCCAGCGGGCGCACCGGACGCTTGCGGTGCGGGTACGTCTTCTTCCCCTGCGTGGCGTAGCGCGCGTAGATCTTGCGGGGCTCATATGTCTCGCGGATTACCCGTTTCCAGTTCGCGACCACAGTTTCGTAGGGCTGTAGGTAGTCGATGTTCGAGTCGCGTCCATCGCCCGAGTTCAGGCGGCTCGCCTTCTGGAGACGCTTGTAGAGCGGTGTGTGCGGCAGGGCGACGAGCAGGTTCGGCGTGACGATCGGGATCTGAGCGGCCTCAATGAATTCCAGGATCGCATCCGGCGTCTCCGGCGTGTCGGTGTCCAACCCGAGGATGATCCCGGCTGCGACTTCAATCCCGTAACTGTTAATCGTGTCGACGGATTGAAGGATCGGTGTGCGGAGGTTTTGCCTCTTGCTCATGGCTCGCAGGGCGTCCGCCTCAACCGTCTCGATGCCGCAGAAGACATTTGTCATAAACGCCTCGCGCATGAGCTTCAGGATTTCCGGGTGCTCGGCGACGTTGAGCGTGAGTTCGCAGGAGAGGCGAACCGTATAATCGCGGCGCCGCTGCCACTCGACGAGGTGCGGCAGGAGGTCCAGCGCGGCCCTGGGATTCGCGATGAAGTTGTCGTCCACGAAGTAAATCGATGGCGTCCCGCCGTCGGCAAGTTCATCGAGTTCGGCCAGAATCTGCTGGGGGCTTTTGAGCCTCGGGTTTCTCCCATAAAGCGCGGGGATGTCGCAGAACTCACAGGTGAACGGGCAGCCGCTGGAATACTGCACGCACCCGAGGAGATATTGGCGGACGTCGATCAGCCGATAGGCGGGCGTCGGAAACTGGATCATCGGAAGGCGGTCGACTGTGCGGTATTCAATCTGCCGCTCGGGGCGTGCCACCGTCTTGTCGAGTCGGCGGAACAGGTCGAGCGTGCCGTCGCCCACCTCTCCGCAGTGGAGGAGGTCAATCTCCGGATAGTTTTCGGGTGCCGCGGAAACCGAGGGTCCGCCGAGAGCGATCACCTTGCCTGCTCGGTGCGCGCGGCGTCCGAGGTCGAGAATCTGCTTGCGCTGGATATGCATGCCTGACACGAGGACAGCGTCAGCCCAGGCGAACTCGCTCTCCGCCACGGGGCGGATGTTCTCATCGACGAACCGAACTTCCCATTCCCGCGGGACGAGCGCCGCGATGAGGAGGATCCCTTGTGGCGGCATGAAGGCCTTGACGGGTCCCATTAGAGGAAAAGCGTGATCGAAGGTCCCGAAGGCCTTCGTGTAGGCGGGAAAGACGCAAAGGATCCGTCGGAAATTTGCCGGGCGGAATGTCCGGATGGTTACCGTCGGAGCGAGAAGCGCCGAAGAAGCCGACATACACACCTCTCTTTTCATCAATGGCCGACCCGGACGATTTACGGGCAACCCGCTCTGAGACCGTTAGCGGCCGTTGTCAATGAATGCGGTGAACCTTCATGTCTTACTCTTTGGCATTACGCAGCCCTTTAATTCAGCCTACTACCGATCAGCTCGTTGCGCTGTTCCTTTTTGCTCAGTTCCTTCAGATAGTGCCAGGGGTTTGTCATGTTGATGTGAGCGACAAAGAAGCTGCCGGTGGTGCAGAAGTCCTGCCGGAAGATGGCTCCAACAAGTCCACTCGACCGATGCCATATCTCACCTTTGAGTGAGCTGTCGTAAGCTACTCTCACGTTTGTACCACAGGAGAAAAACTCTCAGAAATCATTTCGTGATACACGGCGAACGTTTTCCGACGACGTTCAGTCGAGTGTCTATCATTGTGATGAAACCTCCAGAACACGGCGGTCTGGCAACTTTTCGGTAGCCGAGGCACAGGGAGGGGAATCTTCTCGATGGCGACTTGGATCCAGCAGACTGGCTTCACATCAGATCGTCCGTCATTCCATGGTACACTGCGCGGGCTCGGTTAAGACCGATCGGCGAGGCAGGATGTTCGACGTCATTCTCTTTCAACCGGAAATTCCTCCTAACACCGGCAACATCATCAGACTCTGCGCTAATACTGGCGCAAGGCTGCATCTCGTGAAACCTCTCGGGTTTACACTGGAGGATAAGCAGTTGGTGCGCGCCGGTCTCGACTACCACGAGTTTGCCCCGGTTACGGTGCATGAACGGTGGACAGCCTGCGCTCAGTACTTCGAGGGGAGACGTGTCTTTGCCGTCTCGACGAAAGGGGCTCAGCGGTACGATGTGAACCGCTACGTTCCCGGCGACGTCTTTCTATTCGGTCCGGAAACGAGGGGGCTGCCGGCAGAATTGTTGAACAGCTTTTCAGAGGAACGGCGAATCCGGTTGCCGATGCTTCCGGAAAGCCGGAGCCTCAACCTCTCCAATGCGGTGGCCGTCGTCATTTACGAAGCGCTGCGGCAATCCGGTTTCGGTCCCTGCGAGTAAGTCTGATCTCACAGATCGTTCTCCGTCAGACAGCGCCCGAATCCCTGCTGCTCAGCAAAGTGATAGGCGTAGTGGATGGCAGCCAGGTTGGCTACGCGTTCTTCCGCCTCTTCACGACTATCAGAGAAAATAATCGTGATCCCGAATCTGGCAGTCAGCGCGTCCAGGAAATCCATCATGCCGTTTTTGTGGTATTGGCCCAACCGCCCGCCGCTTTTGCTGTACTGGAGCGTCCCTTCGATGACGAGAAACCGATGCGGGCAGTCCAAAAGCGGTTCGAGCTCTAGGAGAAAAGGAATGCGGTTGTCGGTAGGGTTCGAGAAGATCGTATTGAGCTCTTCCACGCGCCGGCGTTCGACACAAAAGATTTCTGGTGCCTCGGCGATGGCATAATCGCCGGCCGGCAACGTCTGCCTGATCGTGCCGGCGATGCGCGCGAGGCCTTCAAATGTGTAGGGAAGCTGCTCATGGCTGTCGACAAGCATCGTAATCGCGGGCACCAGAGTCTTGGGTTGGCCGGTGCGCGATAGCATGATCAGAGATTGCGGCCCGCGCGGTTCCTGGCGCGATCTGGCGGCTTGTTGCGAGCGAGGCGGAGGGGAAGCATAGGCCTCGTGCGATGAGGCCGGTGCAGGGGACGGTCGCGGATGGGGCCTGTGTGTGGTCGAGAATGGTGCAGTGGCGTCATAGCGTGCGCGCAAAGCCGGATCGCTGAGCGTTTGATAGGCCTGGTTGATGAGTTTGGTCCGAGCTTCGGCTTTCTGGTGCAAGGCCGGTGAATGGTTGAAGCGGTCCGGATGCCAGACCTGAAGCTGCTCATGCCAGGCCTTCTTGATGTCCGTCTCCGTCGCAGTGGGCAAGAGCTCGAGGAGCATATAATAGTTCGTCGTTTGTCCGTCGCGCATGGATCTCCCTGTGCAAAAAATGAAGTGTAGCGGAGTCTCGGAGGGAGATCCAGATTGAAATTGTCGGGAATTGACCACGAGGCCGTCCTAACCCTCAGCAGTTCACCCCATATTGACGTACGGGGTTCTTCCTTAGATACTACCGCCACCTGACACCCCCAGGATTCCTGTCTTGAACCGGTGATGTGCGAAGGGAGTGGCGCATGGAGCAAGTCCTTCGTCCTTATCCCGTCCCCCTGTCGGTCTTCATTCTTCTC
>JAWOMO010000051.1:0-5414 GCA_033852435.1 Nitrospira sp. | reverse complement strand
AGTCATGGACCGCGATTCCCATCTCTGGAGAGACACCTATGCGCCGTCACTATCAAACCGTGCGCCTGCTCTTGCGGCAGGTGCTGCATCTTCAAGAATCGCCGCAACGCACAGCCTTGGCCTTCGCAGTTGGTATCTTCATCGCCTTTTCTCCCCTCTATCCCCACACGGTCCTGGTGTTGATGTCCGCGTGGTTGTTCCGCCTCAACGTTCTCGCCTTGTTCGCTGCCGCGTCTGTTAACAATCCGTGGACCATGGTGCCGATCCTCGGTGCGACCTATTGGACGGGGGCCTTGTTCATGGGCCACACCGATGTGCCAACTTTCAGTTGGGATGATTTGAGCTTTGCCGCCATCTATCAGCAGGTCCTTCCCTATGCCGTCCCGTTTGCACTGGGCGGTTTCGTGCTCAGTGTCATCGGTGCCCTCCTCACCTATCCGGCCGCCGTGTTCTTTGTATCCAAATACCGATGCGGGTCCACTCCGCTCAGCATCAAGTCGCTACCGCCTTCGGTGGGCTGAGTCACAACGCCTCGCGGCGCAGCGTCCAGGTTTTCCGTTCGCCTCGCGGTCCCGTTTTCGCCAAGCCCACACGTCAGTCGTCGCGCCGACCGTGTGATGATAACTAGGAACAATGAACCCCTTGCTCTGGGAACTTTTGGCACCAGACCTAGCAAATGTCCCAGGCCTGCAAAACCAGCAATGGGTCTATACTTGATCGTCCGGCGTCACATGTCGGAGAACCCAACGTGAGTATCACTGCTCCGGACCTCCGTCGTGACACCGGCGGCCGAGTCGAGGAGCATCTTTCCATCCTGACCAACCCTGTAGGTGCTCCTCCTCGGTCGTTCGTGTGCCATCCTCGGGATTCCTGCTGAGGGAGTCCGAGGCGTCATGAAAGGCACACATGTCATACCTACTAAACATCGCCTTGGTGCTCCTGCTCGGCCTCGGGCTTTCCATCCTCCTCTTCGTCATCGTGGAAGTGGCCCGGTAGTGGGCTCGCACGTTCGACTGATTCTGCGGGCTCACGACAGCCGGCTAGCAACGGAGGCACGTCATGGAAAACTATGTCGACATCTTCGTGGCAGCGCTCCTCAGCCTGATAATCGTTTCCGGCTGGATAGCCCTGCTTGCGGAACTGGCCCCGTAGCGTGTTCGCGGAATCGAGACGGCTGGAGTCTGCAATCTGTTTTCGATCTGGCATCACACACCGCACGGTTCCTGCGTTCGGACCGTCCCCCTCATACTCGCGCCAACCAACTGAACCCCGACCGCAATGGGAGCCGCGCACACCGCAGGAACCCCTCCGCATCCTGCGCTGCCTGGACCGTGGCGGTCGGCTCCTCGTGGCTGTCCATGTCATTTCCCTCCTGAAATCGAGGCCCCAAGTCTCACGAGGCGAACAAAAATAGCAGAAACAACTTTCTCACTGAAAATAATAAGAACAGACAGCGGCCATCCCGAGCCATTCTGAATGTGACCACCGTTTCGGGGTACGCCGGGTAGGCATCTCCCCCTTCTTGCTTTTTCACCGCCCATGTTCACCATCCGACAATGTGACTCGCCGACTGCCTACTGGGGCGGTTGAGTTACCGTCGCTGCGGCCTCAATCACGCGAGGCCCGCACCCATTGGCGCAGATGAGTGGACCGTGACACTTCGGGCACGCCGTGAGAATCACGCGAGATCGTGCCGTTCCCAAGGTTGGCCGGAGAACGAGCGTTTCGTGGTGGATCCAGAACTCGTCAACTAACAAACCAGACAACCGTGCGCGATGTTCGACCGCCTTGAAATACGCCATGGCATTTTTCGTACCCTTCGCAAAGGTGATGACCTCTTCGGCCTCTTTCATCGCCGTCGCCAGATCGTAGACCGCCAGTTTCCGGCCCTCCGCTTGGATCTCTTGTATGGCCTTCGCCACGGTGGGATGTTTTTTCATCCGTGTGTGAATGACGCGGCTATAGGGCTCCGAGCAACCCTCGGCCTTCGCCGCCGCGGACCACTCCTCGCCGACTGCGACCCGCGCCACAATGCGCCGCCAGCGCTCAGGCAAATCGTTGGGATCCTTCTTCATTTCCTGTGTATGCGCACCAACTCAGGATCGGGCACACGGTCGGCGAGCGTCTTGTCCCCTAACATCGGGATGTAAGCTCTCCCTTTCGGCATGATTTGGGCGCAGGGTTTAAACACGTGCATTTCGAACCCCAGTTCATTATCGGTGATCCATAACGTATGGGCCGCGGCGGGATCAGTTCTATCGAGCGGGCGCGACCTAAATCCCTCTACTGCGTTTAAACTTACCTCATGTATTTTTACCTGGGTCTTTCACTAGTATGCAGGTGTTGACCGCCATGCTAACGACAAGGAGGTTTGTGCAGGAATCACCGGGCACTGCAGCGATTTTGAAGCGAACGGAGGACGGAATAATGTGGGCTCGGCATTGGAGACAGGATAAATTTCTGAATCTTCAGCGGACAGTCGATGCACTGTCCGAGCAGCTACGAGAAGTGCAGTGGGAGTTACAGCACAAGAACGAGCGGCTTTGGAAGAGTTTCGGCATTAAAAAGGCGGCCTCTGAATTTATGTCTGCGGTGTGTAATAGGCGGATACGGCCGAACATCAAGGCCGCAGGCTGATCCTCGCGCTCCGAGCACCTTATCTCACACTACAGGGCGTCCGCTCCAACCGAGGCAAAGGCCAATTGTGGCTGGTCATCTTCAACGAGTTCTTGGTCCGTAAATGGTAATGTCAGTTGGTCCATGCCCTCGGGGCTAAACAAGCACAATATAGTGGGGCTCGTGTCAGCTGGTGGCGCGATGTGCGAGGCGGCCACAGCCTTCTGCTCCTGACTGATAACTTCGAAGCGCGGGAGATCCTCTTCCCATAGTCGCAAACCGAGGGATCCGGATTGGAGGCCGGTGCGCCCCTGAGTCCGGCCTGGCATCGTTGAACGCAAAGGGCGATGCAGTTCCCAAAAAATCGTGAAACACCATGAACCGTCTACCCTTGTCTCCACCGTGTCGATGCTTCCCACCGTGCCCTTGGGAATGCCGTGCCAGTCCGAAAGGAGTCTGACGAACATCCCAAGGCACGCTTCCTCAAGTCGCATAACCACCTCCCACTCGCGAGAATGCCGTTACAATAGCATCGCGGACCGGTAATCCACGGCTTTCGTGATTTCCTCATAGGGCCGGGCGCCTCTCCTCGTGATGCACGACGCTCATGCCTCATCCTGTTATCGATCAAGCGTCTGGACCAGGTATTGGCTTTGATGTATTGGCTTGATCAAGGTTCGATATTGGTGCTAAATTGAACCGTCATATTCTATCCCCCCGGGTGATCTATGGGCAAGTCGGCATCGCCGGACCATTCTCGAACCGAGCACTTCAGCATCACCGTCCCTTCGTTTCTGCAACATGAACTCAAAGAATTGATTGGCACGTATGGGACTTCGTTGTCGGACGTGATCGTTCATATTTGCCATACCTGGCTGACGGATAACGAAGAGAACATTGACCGGCGGTTGGCGAAATACAAGAAGTTCAGGGGAGGCCGGAAATAGTATGGCCGCGGCGTCACGGGTCGTCTAGATCAACACCAGGGGGTTCTAAACAACCGATTGGATATTCCCCAGTGCTAACCCTTAGCCAAAGCGAGGACTCTTATGTATCAATTCCGAAGAGAGGACATGGCATTGCAGGCAGCAAGGCTTCTGGCTGTCTACGAGAGTCAGCCAATTGTTGTGATGGCTCGCGGTCTTATGAATTTCTTTACTATCGGTCCTTTGAACAATGCAGCCGTTCATGAGGCCGGGCGACACATGGCTACGGTCTATCGTTCAGGGCATATAGACCACATGGGTTTAGCGGGAAAGCGAGAAACGGCAGAGCTTAGGGGCTACACAACAAGCTTTTTGCTAACCCATTAGAGCGCCCAAACTTGGTGCCGCCAAAATTACTTCTATCGCGAAGGCACGACCTCGATTGTTTTGGTGCCGGGGGGCTAACGTGGGCTTGAAGAATGAGGCGCCGCAAACGTTCCGCGAATATGTAAACCGCGGGTCACATGGAAAAAATGGCGTTTTTTTCTGCCTTGCTGCACATTTCGAAGCCCGTCGGCAGTTGAGCAGCGTAGACTTGAAGCTGTTTATCGGTTGGTGGTCGTTAGAACGTCGCGTCGTTGCCCACCGTTCTGAACAGTGGATCGTTGTGGTATTGATACTGGCAATACTCCCCGAGGCATTCCTGAGCAAACTTGCTCTTGGCGTATTGTCGCTTGTAGACCGGCCGTTGCCAGCCTTCGTAGGTCCACGTGGAGGTGCCGAAACGAATGAGTGGTGAGACCGGCATAGCGATGAGTGTACGGTGACTCCACGCCTTCCTCAATAGACCTGAAAGGCCGGGGGCATAGCCCGATTCGGCCCCTCGGCGAAACAAGCGGCGTATAAACGATTGGGTCAGATATATCCTACAACGAAAAGCGCGCATTCCCCCACTTACTCCTACATCAGTTCTATTGCGTGTCCTATGCGCACCTCCTAGAATTGGCCTCTCATGAGAGGCTCCCATGCCCTTCAGGATTCGCCCTTACCGTCGCTTCTCGGCGCAATGCTCCCTCGCGAACAACGCTGGGCCGTTCCCCAAGCTGTCGATGCCCTACTGGTCGAGGTTATTGTCACTAATAACACTGCTGCTGCTGAGTGTTCGACCAGTGTATGCGGAGTGGGTTGAGGCTGGTGGCAAAGTCGAAGAAGGACTGACGGTGTACGTGGAGTTAGACACCATTAGCCGGAGCGGGGACGTGGTGAAGATGTGGGAATTGTGGGACTTCAAGAGAACACGAACCGACCCGAAGCCCCCGCATATGTCGGTAAAGTATCAACGTGAAGTCGATTGCACCAAGAAGCGCGGTCGGGTGCTTGCGATGACAGCATTCTCTGGAAATATGGGAAGCGGGATGGTGGTGTACAGCTACTCAGACTTCAAAGATCAGGAATTCCAGGTTGAACCAGGCAGTGTTGCTGATAGTGTGTTGAAAGTCGTGTGTGGCAAGCCGTGATCGCGCAGGAGATGATCGACCAACGCCCCAAACGCGAAACCATGTCCCATCGAAGAAGCAACCTACGACAAGATCAAGGATCAGATTGTGGCGATGCAGAAGTGACGGACAGGTTATGACAAGCCAAGATCCCTATTCTGTTAATCACCAGATAAATTCTTTTGGTATTTGGCTCAATGTGATTCGCTTCTATGCGCGAAATGCTGCAACCCTTTTTCTTATCCTACCGCTCCTGATTATCCCCGTGTTCACGGATGCCTTGCATACCCTCCTGGTGTATCAGTACAGCAAGCATCAGAATCTGCGCATAGGAATTTCTATACATCAGGCTTTCAAAGCAACATTGCCATTATTG
>JAWOMO010000071.1:0-24558 GCA_033852435.1 Nitrospira sp. | reverse complement strand
ATCCTACTGTGCGGGGTATGGCAATCCAGGATCAAGCGGGTTGGGATATGTAAGCGTTGTGACGCTCCATACTGGCAAGATTAGCCGGGAAGAAAACAAGAATCTAAGGGTTGAAGGACAGGATGAACAAGGATTGAGTGGAACCGTTGCCTTCGACCGTGCAGAGGCATCAGGCGGGTATATTGGCCAGATCAACCTCATAGTAGCCACATCATTTAGCGGCCTTAACGGAGTCGTGTGGGGCTACGACATTGCCAAAGCGGATGTATCTGCTGAAATGAAGGAGAAAACAATCTCTCAAAAGGTTGGAATTGATGTTTATCCCATCGAGCCTATCCTTGACGCTGGGAGGCGCTTATTGGGACGAGATCCCAACGATCAAAGATTTCCCATATTGCCCGGAGCTCACGTAACCGCTGCCCACAAGGAGAAAGTTGCGATAGGACCAAAGACCGTATGGACTGGTATTGGTCTGGCGATTGCGAAGAATCGAGAGAATTGTTCTAACTTATTCATGGAAGTATGTGGAGAATATGACGAGGCAACCGCAGACGATACGCCGGAAGAACGTCTTGAGAAAGTAAGGGAGAGTATTGCTAGGAGCGTTTTGAAGGTTGCAGAGAACCAGCACGTTGAATATGAAAAAGTCTTTATCGGCGTTAAATCTCAAAAACTTGACGAAGGTGAAGTGGGCTATGCAATGGCCACAGCACTATACCTATTATTGGCTAAGGACGCCGTTCCTGCCAGTTCCCCCGCGAAATTATTGGATATGACTATATCTCAGTGGGAAGAGGACGTGAAAGAGAAGTTCCATCCCTGATCTTCAGCCGACGAGATTAGAGGCCAGGGAGCCGAGCAGAACTACCACTGCCAGTAGCGTGTAGTAAATTTGCGCTAAAAGTTGTTCACGTACACGAGAACTCATCAATCAATACTGTCACGGGAATGCTCCTAAGACTCTGTACTCAAACAAAATGGGGAAATTATTTGAAATACCGAGCCATTTCAAAAATCTTTTGCTCAACTTCGTAAACCGCAGGTCAGTTCCTAACAAGGGGCGATCCTAAATGATTTCCTCTTCTTTAGGCCGCCACAGCGGTCGCTGACTTATTTGCTGAAGCACACCCGGCATATTCATGAGCCGTTCTGGTCGGTCGCTACGGAGCGCAGGGTTTCCGTTCCTCTTCCATCAGATTCATCGTTGAACTCACATCGAGCTCGACAAAGACTCCACACCGAGCGGTCCAGAATTTTGGATGGGCGGGAGGTGTTGGCGGTGGCGCCGGGGGTTGATCGGACCCGGGCATTTGGATCTGGATGTTCACGATCGTCATCGATGGGGCAGGGGGATAGGCGATGTATGGCCAGAGGGATATTCCGAATATACCAGGGAAGCGCATCACGGGAGACGACATCATCCGACTGTTAAAGCGCTGCATGGGATCGCCGCTGGAGTCACGCAGCATTCTGCTGGCCTCAGCATTTGTCCCATAGAGGGTAAGAAGTACAATTGTTGAAGCCAAGACCCAGCAGCCAGCTTTCATGGTGACCTCCTGACTCAAAGAGTCTTTGAGTCCTGTTCGAACGATCGCTGGCTCACACTCACATCATCTATTCAACCCGTACAATTATGCTACTGCCCACGGTCCTGTTGCTCAAGTCAGGAGAGACGGCGTCCGTGGGCAGTCAAAACCCTTGCGCAGCACTGTGGTGAAGCCTCAACTCCTGCCGGCTCTCCAACCCTGGAAGCGGGAGTCTGTCCGGTGGCCATACTTCCGCACCTTCCGTCCGGCACTGCTGATGGTGTAGCCTCGCCTCGTTGTCTCCTGCCTTCGAACCGGAGGTGCTCGGAAATCGTCGACGCCTTCGATGTCTCGTTCCTGCTTGTGCGGGGATCAGGTTTTCGATGCGGGGGGCCCATGGAAAGGCAGTTCGTTGATGAGACTGGTCCTCTTGGCAATGCTCATGGTCGGGGCTTGCGGATCGAAGGAAACTGCTTCCGCCGCCGAATCGCTCGTGGTGTAGGTGGAATATCCTCTCATCTTGGCAACGAATAAAACCTTCCGCGTGCAGCGTTCCGCGAGCACAGAGGATACAGGAGCCCGGTCCACCTTCTGTCTTTACCGATTCTCCAGTCGGTTGTAGTCCAGCAATCCGGCTCCGATCGGGTCGAGCCGGCGGTAGGTCTCATGGACTCCATCGCTGTGCGACCAGAAGTCCTGGCCGGTGCGTCGCACGGCGAAGCGGTCGGCGAGCTTGCGATAGTCCGCTTCGCTTGTGAGCCCGGCCACCGCCGCGATGAACTCGGGCAGTGCCGACTGTTCCACACGATAGAACGCGTTGGGATAAGCACCGATGAGGCCGCGCGCGACGGTGAGCGCATCTTCATCAGGAAGGCGGCGGGACTGCTGGTTGAAGAGCGACGCGATGTTGCTGAATCCGTTGTCGTGCAGCAGTGTGTATATCTGGTCCTGGCGCGCTTCCGCTCCCGTCCTATTCGTGAGGGTGAGCACCGCAACTTCGGGCAGCCATTGCAGTGCTTTTCCGTGGAGCTGCGCCAACGCGTGTAACTGTGCGCGCAGTTCTGCGTCCGGCTCGCTTTGGACTTCGTAGGCCTGGTTGAGCACCTCGGTGAGCCGTTGACGCAGCAGTTCGAATAGCTCGCGTTTGGGTGTGTTCGTCCGATACGTAATGCCGCTTTCCTTCTGGATGCGGATGTGTCGCCTGAAGAGATAGTCCAAGACCGACTGGTGTGCATCCCGGTACCAGAAGTCCCGCTCCCGCTCCCGTTCCTGGCTGGGCAACATCAACAGGAAGTTGGATTCCCCCTCCATTCGCAGGAAATCCATATAGAGGCGCGTGTCCAGCTGGTGTCCCGAAAAGCCATAGACGTCGAAGCCGGCGACGAGCAAATAGTGAATTCGCTCGAACAAGTCGTAGGACACGAGCCAGGCGGTTTTTGGATTGTCACCGACCAGGCCCTGCACGACGGAGGCGCTATCGGCATGACGGAACACGGTGAGGGCTGCGTTCCGGTTTTGTCGCCTTCCGTTCCAGATGAAGGAGAGGTCGGCGGCCTCTTCCTCGATCTTGAGACCTTCAAGGTAAGCTTCTTTGGCTTTGAGGTATTCGTCCTGCATGCGCGAGTACTTTAACCAGGAGAGTAGGCCGAGCGGAGTCGCCCCTTCGGCGGTCGGCAGGTAGAGATGTTTGCTGTTCCGCGCCAGGAACTCCTCGTTCTTGTCGAGCACGGCGCTGTCCGGATCTACGAAGAACACCCAGAATCGCTCTTCGATGACGTCCAGTGCGATCGTCCCACGGCAGACGGGACCCTTGATGAACTGCCCCACGAACACGAGGGCGTCGTCGAGTAAAAACCGGTAGCGCGAACGGACCGGCAGATCGCGGAAGGCCACGAAGGGGTTGGAGGCGACGCTGGCTTCATAGCCAGGGAGGGTGCCGACGTCGTACGGCGCGTCGAGGAACAGCTCGGTATACCGCTGCTTGCGCGACGGGCCGAGTGCGTAGGGGATGTGTGTTTTGGCAAGCAGGCTGCCGCGCACCGGCTCGAGACGATAGTAGACGCGGGGCACGCCAGGATCGTCATAGGGCCGGCGCGTGGCAATCAGGTCGATCGGCTGACCCGGTGCCGAGCGTGACCGCACGAGTCGAAACCACTGTCGATCGGGGCGTTCGTCGAAATAGAGATGGGCGAAGTGCAAGTGCTCGTAGAGGTAGCGGCTCATCAACTTCTGCTTCGGGGAATCGCCGTTGAGAAACGCTTCCCACTCCTTGACCCGCGCGCTGGGGACGGCTGAGACGGGGTCCGGTTCCCGGTAGGGCGCACCCTGCTCGATCCAGCGCATGAGGGTCTGGTGTTCTTGGTCAGTCACACCAGGTAGGCCATAGGGCATGCCCCAGAGCGGGTACCTGGCGGCAAAGGAATCAAACTGAGAGTCGGTGGGACACTGCTGCTGTCGATCCAGCGACAAGTCGAAGGTCTCGGGTAGGAGTGGCTGCGAAGGCAGCGGGTGCGCCCGCTTGAGCGCGAGCATGCGTGCCAGCACCGCAGCACGCCGCGCTTCTTCGGTTGGTTGTGCCTGTTCCTCTAGGACGGGAAAGAATTGCTTCTTGCGCCAGCCCGCGACTGATTGGGCATCATCAAACAGACGGGTCGGCTCAGCCGTGAGGAGTCGCTTGGCGTCGTAGACGGGTTTTTTGTTCGCGCCCCGTGCCAGCCCTTCATAGGCGGTCAGGTTCAATTGGCAGGGGGCGTCGTAGCACCCGTGGCAGACGGCACAGCGCCGTTCGAAGATCGGCTGCACGTCCCGCCAATAGTCGACGGTCGCGATGCCGGCCGTACTCGGGGGAGGCGCGGGCGGCTCGCCTGAGCTCACGGCCGCCGGCAGCTTTGGTTGCGCACATCCGGCCACAGCCAGCAGGAGGAGGCACCAGAGCCATCCGCGGCTGGCGGTGATGTGTTGCGGCTGGATCGCCGCGACTTTTTCCTTGTCCTTGTCATGACGCTGGGGTGCGCTATTCACTCGCGCCTCTCTTCCGCTGCCGTTCGAGGACTGTAGCACAACGCTGCGCTCCTTGCGCCGTTATCCGGACGGGGAGCGATCCCCGATTGTGATCACACACCTTCTGTCCTGCACGCGACGCATCGGGCGAGAAAGAAAAGTGACCGGGGTATCTGGCTCAGCTGGAGGCCTTCGCCGCAGTGCTCACGCAGTCGATCGAGGACATTGAAGAAGGGGAGCGTGTACAATGTCTCATTCATGCGAGTGATGAAGGGATCTTGCTTATGCAATACGTTCATCTCGGTCGGTCGGGATTGAAAGTCAGCCGATTCTGTCTCGGCACGATGAACTTCGGGCCGGAGACGAGCGAGGCGGACAGTTTCGCCATCATGGATCGGGCGGTCGAGTTGGGCATCAACTTTTTCGACACGGCGAATGTCTATGGCTGGAAGGTGGGCGAGGGGGTGACAGAGCAGATCGTGGGCCGCTGGCTCGCGCAGGGAGGCGGACGGCGAGGGAAAATCGTCCTGGCGACGAAAGTGTTCGGCCGAATGGGCGAGTGGCCGAATCAGTCTCGCTTGTCGGCCTTGCATATCAAGCGGGCCTGCGAAGATAGCCTGCGGCGTCTTCAGACGGACTGCATCGACCTGTATCAGATGCATCACGTCGATCGGGAAACGCCGTGGGAGGAAATCTGGCAGGCGATGGAGCAGCTGGTCCGGGAAGGCAAGGTCCTCTACGTTGGCAGCAGCAATTTCGCCGGCTGGCACCTGGCTCAGGCGCAAGAATTGGCGCGCAGCCGCCATTTCCTCGGCCTTGTGTCGGAGCAGAGTCTTTATAATTTGAATGAGCGGATGATCGAGTTGGAAGTGATTCCGGCCTGCGAAGCCTACGGCATCGGCCTGATCCCCTGGAGTCCGCTCGCGCGCGGGCTGTTGGCTGGGGCGTTAGAACCGGCGAAGGTCGGTCGACGTGCGGACGAGGAGCTGAAGAAAAATGTCGAGACATATCGTCTCAAGCTGGAAGCGTATGACGCTCTGTGCACACAAGTCGGCGAGCGCCCGGCTGATGTCGCGCTCGCCTGGTTGCTGCACCAAAAGACCGTTACGTCGCCGATTATCGGACCGCGCACGATTGAGCAATTGAACGGCACAATGCACGCCTTGAGTCTCAAGTTGAACCAGGACACACTGAAGCGGCTCGACGCGATCTTTCCCGGCCCTGGCGGGCCTGCACCCGAAGCCTATGCCTGGTGACATTCGCTGGCGCTGATCTCCAAAGTCGGCTAGGCAGCGTTCGACCTCGATTTTATCCCTCTTGACAACGCGCTGATAGGAGGGTGACACTTTATTTATAAGCCTTCCGATCAGGAGATGTGGTGCAACCGGCACCGGCATTTTGAGTCGAGAGGGATGCGATATGGCATCGCTAGCGCACCAGCAGGTTCTGGTAGCTGCGACCGGAGTATTCCTCCTCCTATCTGTACCCGTTCCGGCTCACAGCGTCCAGCAGGGTTGGGTTGACCAGATCGCTCAGCGCGTGGCGGTGGAACAACATCTGCCAGGCCAGGAGCCTCTCCGTTCAGGATACGAGCGCTATCTCACGCAACTCCATTCCGTGCGCCAAGCCCTTGTTCAAGGACAGGTGTCTGGCGTTCAAGCGGACATGGGTCGCCTTGTTCGGATGATTGCGACGAAGGAGGGCGGGATTTCTGACTCGACTGCACAATCTCTCCTTCTCTATATCGGCGAGGTCACACCGGCCGAATATCTTGATGTGACGACCAAAAGTCACCTCCGCCTCGTCCGGGAGAGCCTCGCGTTCGGAGCCGACACCATCGAGGAAGTTGCTGCCGAAGCTGGCTACAGTGCGCCGGTCACCACTCACACCACTCCTTGGGCCGCGTGGCAATTCAGGTGGATGGGCAAGAGTAGCGTTCCCTCAATCGTCACGCTTGGTGCGGGCGTCCTGGTTCTAGTCGCAGTCGGTGTGATTGCATTGCTGTTCGTCGGGGTGGGAGGTGCTTCTGCCAACGGGCGGTCAGCCAATCAGATGAAGGACCGGACGGTTCAGGGGCTGGAGAAAAAGACTCGGTTGGCTGGATCGTCACGAAGTGCTGTCTGACCGGGACGTCGGATGTAAAGCATGCGGGGAATAAGCTAGTGCCGTGGCTGTCTGCGCGACACGAGGCTCGCCGTGCCGGTTGCCTCCTTTCTTTTGATTCCGCCTGTCCTCGTTCCCCTTCCATCTCCGTGCGCTGAATCCTGCGTTGACGAGAAGTTCGAGCGCGACGACCATGATTGCACGCCCGCCAACCGATCTGCATCGGGCCATGGACTGAATCCAACCTCGGCCTCTGTCCCAGACAATCTCTTTCACCAGGTTGACCACTCCGCTCCTGTGGTGATGCTATGACTGCCAGATCTCGCATGAAATTGTTGGCCTTTCTTGCTGCCACTACCGCGATGTGCTGGGTGCCAACTGGATGTCGCGGAACACCAGACTTCGCCGTCGAGGAAGATTCTGTGGATTCTGAGGTGACCAATGTTCCGGTGCCGCAGTATGTCCGGCGCTTAGCCGTATGGTACCCTCGCACGTCGGAACAGTATGTGACGTTCGCATATAGCAGGCTTGAGCATGCGGCCTTCCAGCTCAAGAAACAGCGGTCATGGATCAAGATTATCGAGCGGCGCCATATTGATCTGTTGACGGATGAACAGCGATTGCAAGTCTCCGGGCGTGTTGCGGACGACAGCGCGATGCGAGTTGGGAGGTTGCTGGGCGCGGATAGTATGGTCCTCTTCCGGATCGACGTGCCGACGTGGAGAGAACGTGTGCTGGCCCGCAAGTCCGGGAGGATGCCGCCTCTCGTCATCACGAGTAAGATTATATCAGTCGAGAGCGGCGAGGCGCTGTACCACGTCGTCGTCACGGCCATGCCGGGTCCCATCTCCGGCAAGTGGGGCGACTATGCGAGTGATTATGAATTGCAGCCGCTGCTGCGCTCCACCCTCGATCATGCGCTGTCAATCTCGATCAGGCATCTTAACCAATCATTTCGGTAACGGCTGTAACCGCGCGTAGAAAGAAAAGAAGCGGGAATCTTTTCTTGCCGCGTGAAATGCCCCTTCCACGCTCGCTTCACCGCTTGCGCGGTTCCCCATTCCGGAGTAGGCTCTTCCCGCGTATTGTCTCCACGCGAACGCACTCATCTTCCAGAGGTGCCATGCGCGCCATTCAGCGTTTCGGCAAACAGCTTGAGCGACTCCGAACCCATCGCGGTCTCACGCAGGATCAGCTCGCAGTGAAGGCGGGGCTCGTTCGGGTGTATGTGACCAAGCTGGAGCTGGGAGAGCACGACCCGACGTTGGGCACGCTGGTGCGATTGGCGAAGGCACTGAGGGTTCCGGTGACGGAATTGTTAGGAGAGAGCGTGAGCGCAAGTCAATGGTGGCAGGTAGGGGAGGATCGCTTTGCGACGCGAGAGGAGGCCGAGGTTCACGCTCGAGCCATCAGCGAAATGTTTATCGCCCGCTATCAAAACAAGCGGGGAGGCCCAGTGCGCCGTATTCTCCCCGTCCGCGAGACCACATCGTGACCTGACCAGTCCATTCTCCATGTTGTGAATCGTCTGCCGCCACGTTCGTGAGGGAAGCATGTCGGAAATCTCAGCGCTTGAGTCATTAGCAGATTTATGGGAGCGAGTCGATTATATCGGCCTGTTTCTCGTCTTCGTGGGCGTCATTGTGGAATCGTTGGTGGAATTTACCAATCTGATCAGGTCTTCCTTTTGGAAACCCAGGATCGGCAAAATTTCAGCCCTTGTCTTGATCGTCGGGTTGGCGCTTGAACTGCTTGCCTCCTCTCGACTCTCGGTCATTAACCGGCAGGTTGTCGGGAAATTATCCGCCCAAGCCGCGGATGCCACAAAACGCGCAACCCATGCCGAGAAAGCCACCGAAGAAGAACGAGCCGCACGAGTAAAGTTGGAAGCGGAAGTGGAGGCCGAACGTCAGAGCGAAAAGCATCAATAGCATGACGTTCATGAGCTGAATGCTCTTTCATCCAATGGCAGCGATTCTGATCCCTCCTGTGTGAGGCATTCTACCCACATCTCCTCCCGACCCTTGCCCCCTTTTTCCACAATCATCATTGTCTCTACGCCAGCGTCATCGGGCGGATCAGTACGTAACCTTCAGAATTCGCAAGCAGATGTGCGATCCATCCCCTGACCACCAGCCCTGGCCATAGTTTTTGCTTAATGGCATGTTGAGTAACCATTTGGCCGAATGAAGGGTGACATCATGAGGGGATTCACGCGATTGATTCTGACCATGAGCCTGCTGGCGCCGGCGGGGACGGCAGTAGCCGCAGACTTCACGGCGATCTGTTGCGACGGCGGTTATGAATACCGCCACCCGAACGCCTACGAGAGAGAACAGCAGCGTCTGAAGGAGGCCATGGCGGCAGGCGGATCGAGCGTTGCGGGTAAGACCGCCGCCGAGTTGGCTGCGGCCAATCGTCGTATTGCCGACCTCGAAAAGCAGTTGGCTGATCGCGAGCGGGAGATGGCCGCCCTCCAGGCTGAACAGTCGGCTGAGTTGGCGAAACTGAAAGTTGCGGAGCGCGGAGTGGTCAAGGGCCTTCGTCCTCAGATCGAGAAGGGCGACATCACGGTCGATGCGAACAGCGAGCGCCTCTTGATCAACCTGGCCTCCGGTTATCTGTTTGGTTCCGGCGAGGATACGTTGAAGCCGGAAGCCGCGGAGGCGCTGAAGCATGTCGGCGCGGTCTTGAAGGATTTCCCCCAGTACAGAGTGGCTGTGGACGGTCATACCGATAACGTGCCGATCCATGGCCCATTGACGGCCCGGTTCTTTACGAACAAGGAGTTATCGGAAGCTCGTGCGGTCTCTGCCGCGAAGGCGCTGGCCGATGGAGGACGTGCCGACGCCGTGACGACGGGGTATGGCGACACCAAGCCAGTGGAATCGAACAGCACCGCGATGGGTCGGGCCAAGAACCGTCGCGTCGAGGTGCGCGTCACGAGATAGAAGGGGCGAGGAATTGTCGGTGGGGCGGGGGGATCGCCCGATATGAACCAGCACAGTCATCATTTCCTAATGGAGGGAGCGATCATGAGGGGAATCACAGCATCGATTTTGACCGTGAACTTGCTGGCTTTCGCCGGCACGGCAGGAGCCATCGACTTGAATGCGATCTGTTGCGACGGCGGCTTTGAATACCGCCATCCGAGCGCTTTTGAAAAAGAACAGCAGCGTCTGAGGGATGAACTGGCGGCGGCGCAGAAGCAGTTGGCGGATCGCGAGAAGGACATTGCGGCTTTGCGGTCCAGCTCCAGCGAGGCTCTCCGGTCGGCGCAGGCTGAGATCGATAAGTCGAAGGCACGCGTTGCGGACCTGGAGCGGCAACTGGCCGATCGCGAGAAGGAAATTGCTTCGCTGCGGTCCGGGGCCAGCGATGCCCAACGGTCGGCCCAGGCGGAGCTCGATCGGACGAAGGGACGTATCGCAGAGCTCGAGCAGCAACTGGCGGATCGTGAGCGGCAGTTGGGGGATCGCGAGAAGGAAATCGCCTCGCTGCGCTCAGGGGCCGGTGATGCTTCTAATGAGGCTGCCAGATTGGCCAGTCAGTTGTCCTCGACGCAGGGAGAGCTGAATCAGTCCAAGGCTAATGCCGCCGATCTAGCGCAACAGCTCGCAGCGTCGCAGGCGCTGGTTGCGAGCCTCCAGGCTGGGGTAGGAGACAAAGACAAGCTTTCAGCCGATCTTGCTGCGGCCAATCAACGGATAGCCGCGATGGAATCCCAACTTGCGAGTCTGCAGGCGACCAACGAAGACAAGAGTAAACTGGTGGCGGATCTCGAGAGTAAGTTGGCCGATCGGGATAAAGAACTCGCCGGCCTGCGCGGAGAACTCTCCGCCGAGATGGCGAAACTCAAAGAAGCGCAGCGTGGACTGGTCAGAGCGCTCAGGCCGCAGATCGAAAAGGGCACCATCAAGGTCGATCTCAACAACGAGCGGTTGTTGATCAACCTGGCGTCCGGTTACCTCTTCGGATCAGGAGAAGACGAATTGAAGCCGGCCGGTGCGGATGCTCTCAAGCAGGTGGGAGCGATTCTGAAGGACTACCCTGAATACAAAGTTTCAGTGGATGGCCACACCGATAACCGGCCGATCCGGAGCTCGTTGAAGAAAAAGTTCCCGACCAACAAGGAACTCTCTGAAGCCCGGGCGGCGAATGCCGCCAAGGCCCTCACTGAAGGTGGATTGGGCGCGGCGACGACGACGGGCTATGCTGACACCAGGCCTGTGGCGCCGAACACGACCGATGCGGGGCGCCAACAGAACCGCCGCGTGGAGGTGCGCGTCACGAGGTAGGACGCTCGAAGCCGGGATATTCCAGTTTCCGCGTTTGGAATAAGAGGTGTGGGCGAAGTAAGAGGGGAGTGCCCAGGCTAGCTGGCCCTCCCCATTTGTTTAGTCCGTACGTTGCGCGGGTACAGGAAATCGACAGGCGGCGTTCCTTCCCATTAGTTTGGGTGGGCCGATTCGTGGGAATCTTTTGGCTTGTGATTAGGATTCGTGACGCGCCGTTTGGCGAGCTCCTCGATGCAGCAGTGCAGGATTTCGGCTTCATGACACGTGAGGTGTTCCCCTCTGGACAGGAGCCGATGGAGTTTTTCGCATGCAATGATGAACTGTTGGACCTCTTTCTTGACCGACACAACCGCCTTTCTCTCTTTCAGGGGGTCAGTGGTAAAAAATATCTGAATAGGAGCGGCAATCGGGGTGTCGATGGGCCTCGTCGCTGGTCTTCCAATTCTCGCTTGTCGGAATGCGGAGTGAGGAACCGTTTCTGATCGGCTCGTGCCATGCTGCAGGCATAGCCTCGCACAGCAAATGGTTCCAAGAACCTTTGCCATCCTTGGAGGGGCCCGGCAGGATGCCGAGGCCCCTCTTGTGTCTGATTGCTACTGATGCTGTATTTCAAGATCGTTGTCCACGCGTTTGACGCCTGCCACCTGTGTTGCTAGTTTGCCAGCCCGGGCCTTCTGATCTGAATTTTCGACGATACCGATCAAATGGACCGTTCCATTCGTGGTTTCCACGTCAATGCGTGTCATATTCGCAAACTTGTCGTTCACCAATTTGGTTTTCACTGAGGAGGTAATCGCGGCATCATCCATGTACTGGCCCGCGGTCTGGCCATGCGTGGTCTCGCAGGCCGTGAGAGTCGCCGCCAGATACAAGGCCACCATCGCATGCTCCATTCCCACTACCAACACTCTTACGTTCTTTGAAGTCATGAGATCTCCTCCCTTGCGAAGGTGACTTGTCAGGCCTCCAGATAAGTGAATTTAATCCGCAAGGAAGATGCCAGGGGATCAGGACTCGACCTTCCTTTCATTGTCTTTTTTTTGAGAAACGGGATCCGTCGAAATTCCGTTTACTTGCGGTGCTTCTGGAAACTAGTGCTTGAGGCTTCGATTGGAGGGTTGAAGAAGACAGAGCGGAAGGGATTCAGGATTGATTGTCCTTGGGGAGACAAACTGTCCAGTCTGAGAGGGCTGGCAAAATTCTGGTCCCGCGTGGCACCACCATTTTATATATAGGTGATCTCGCCAAGGTCGCTCGTTCCTACCCTTCAGGGGCGGCATCCGCTCTCATTTTGGTCTCAAGCGGAGTACGGCGAGCGAGCGGGCTTCAAGATCGTAGCGAGTCCCACCTCTCAAGATCGTGACCAGCTTTCCATCAGGATGTGATAGGGATGTGTCCAACACCGGTTGCCACAGCACCCCACGCTTGTGCGCCGGTAGAGTGAACGGCCGTGGCTCGTGATGCGCATTGAGTAAGATGAGGTAGGTATCATCCAGGAGTGGTCTGCCTTTGGGATCTTTCTCCTCGATCGCATGTCCCGCGAGTCGCACTCCCAGGCAGCGGACATAGCCTTGGGCCCAGTCGTCGTCCGTCATTTCTTTGCCGTCCGGGCGTAGCCAGGAGAGATCCTTGACCTCCGTGCCACGGATACGGCGGCCTTGAAAGAATCGGCGGCGCCGGAAGACGGGATGTAGCTGTCGCAATGTGATGAGACTTCTCGTGAAATCCAGGAGCGCCTGCTGAGGCTTGCTTAAGTTCCAGTCGACCCAGCTAATCTCATTGTCCTGGCAATAGGCGTTGTTGTTGCCATGTTGCGTCCGTCCCATTTCATCGCCGCCGCAGAGCATCGGGACGCCTTGCGATAAAAGCAATGTGGCGAGCATGTTGCGTTTTTGTCGTTCCCGCAGCGCCACGATCGACGGTTTCAGCGTCGGTCCCTCAACGCCGCAATTCCAGCTGAGATTGTCGTCCGTGCCGTCACGGTTGCCTTCACCGTTGGCCTCGTTGTGCTTCTGGTTATACGAGACCAGATCGTGCAGCGTGAATCCGTCGTGGGCCGTCACGAAATTGATGCTCGCATGGGGCCGGCGGCCGCCCCCTTCGTAGAGATCGCTGCTCCCGGATAGGCGAAACGCCAGCTCCGCGACTTGCCCTCCGTCTCCTTTCCAGTATCGTCGGATCGTGTCACGATATTTCCCGTTCCACTCAGCCCAGCCGGCCGGAAAGTTACCGACCTGGTAGCCGCCTTCCCCCAAGTCCCACGGTTCGGCGATGAGTTTCACCTGCGAGAGCACCGGATCCTGATGAATGATGTCGAAAAACGCGCTGAGCCGGTCCACGTCGTGCAGTTCCCTCGCGAGCGTGGAGGCGAGATCGAAGCGGAAGCCGTCCACGTGCATCTCGAGCACCCAGTAGCGCAGGCTGTCCATGATGAGTTGAAGGACCCGGGGGTGGCGGACGTTCAGGGTATTCCCGCAGCCGGTGTAGTCCTGATAAAAACGCGGCTGGTCGGGAACCAGCCGGTAGTACGCGGCGTTGTCGATCCCGCGGAACGACAAGGTCGGGCCGAGATGATTGCCTTCTCCCGTGTGGTTGTAAACCACGTCGAGGATGACTTCGATGCCGGCATTGTGGAGCGCCTTGACCATGGTCTTGAACTCCCAGACATGCTGGGCGGGAGCCGACGAGGTGGCATAGTGAATGTCCGGTGCGAAAAACCCGATTGAGTTATAGCCCCAGTAGTTGGTGAGGTCGCGCTCGATCAGCTGTTTGTCGCGGATGAAATGATGGACCGGTAGCAACTCCACGGCCGTGACACCCAGCTGTTGCAGATGCTCGATCACTGCCGGTGTTGCGAGTCCTGCATAGGTGCCGCGCAAGTTCTTAGGGATATCGGGGTGTCTGGCTGTAAATCCGTGCACATGCAGTTCATAGATCACCGTCCGGTCCCACGGGGTTCGTAACAATTGGTCTCCGCCCCAGGTGAAGGCCTGGTCGACGACCACACATTTTGGTATCGAGGCGGCGTTGTCTCGATCGTCGAAGGAGAGATCATCCTTGGGATCACCGATCCGGTACCCGAACAGCGCCTCCGACCAATTGATCGAGCCGGCAATCGCCTTCGCATAGGGATCGAACAAGACCTTGGCCGGGTTGAATCGATGCCCCAATGCTGGCTCATACAGCCCATGGACACGATAGCCATAGTACTGTCCCGGTCGTACTTCCGGCAGATAGATATGCCACACATAGTCCGTGCATTCTTCAATCCGTATCCGGTGAGTCTCCTGAGTGGCGTCAGCCTGGTCGAAGAGGCACAGTTCGACTGCCGTGGCATTTTCGGAAAATAGCGCGAAGTTCACTCCCTCACCATCCCACGTGGCTCCCAAAGGATACGGATGTCCGGGCCAGATTCTCATCGGCTGTCACCTCCTTGAGTGCTGTGAGGTCGGCATGTCTTTGTGGGGTGAAACTCGCTGATCAATAGCATATGATGAGTACGTTGGCTGACTTCACGACCCTCGCGCTGCCCACGACTCGGCCTCCTACGGTCGGATGGTCGTGGCACTGCTGCTGACCCGACGCCACTGTCCGGTCAAGAAGCGGGCGGCCACCAGCTTAACAGAAAGGGGCCTTCAGCGGAATCGGCATGGAGGCGAAGGTAGGGGGGCACCGTCTAATGAGCGAGTTGAGTCTCGCGCCTCGAAACCGGGGTTGGCTATTGATCTTCTGGATTTATCATGCAGACCTCTCGGGTTCTCATCATCGATGACGATGCAATTTCCCTCGAGACGATGGCTTCGACATTGCGCCTCAGGCTTCCTGACGCGCACTTCGAGACGGCCGCTTCCGCCCTCGCGTCTCTGGAGCGGATACGGTCGATAGAATACACCGTCATCATCTGTGACGCACACCAGCCTCGCCTCGAAGGCATCGGATTTGTGCGAGCCGTACGAAAAGTGCATCCCGATTGTCCGGTCCTGCTTCTGCTCGAAAAACACAAAGAAGATCTCATTGCGCAGGCCATGCATGCCGGTGCCTATGACATATTGGTGAAACCAGTCGAAGAAGGCACGTTACTGTTCGCGGTGCAACGCGCCGTAGAAGTCTCTCGACTACGGTGCAAGGTCAAGCGTGAAGAAGCGCTGCTCGTGGAAACCATAGGGAACATGATGAGGGATCTTGAGGCGCTGTACGGTGCCTACGGATTGCATTCACATTTTGAAGCGTTCATGGCTTGTGTGGAGGCCGAGCGGCAGGCCTCGACGCAGAAGGATGAAGGGCCACCCAGTGTTACAGGAGGGGGGCAATAGCGGATGTATCGCTTGCTCGCCGCTAGGGCTGGCACCAAGACACACTGTCCTCGAAACAGTATGACGGCCCAGATCGTGATCCGGGCCGCCGTGGCAACGTTCTCTCTCTTCTCTATTTTATAAATTGCTGGAGTGATAGCCCTTGGCTTGGAGGCAGGATGCGTAGGCTGCGCGGAAGCGCTCGTCACGCGACTTGTTCTCATTCAGGCCGTAGAGGGTTCCTCCGGCCGCACCGACCACACCGCCGATCGCCGCTCCTTTGCCGGCGCCTTTCCCTCCATCGGCAATAGCTCCTGCGGCGGCGCCAACTCCAGCGGTGATGGCTGCGCCAAGGGCGGCATCTTTCACCATTTCTTCGGTTTTTGTCGCGACCTGATCCTCTGCCTGTTTGTTGCAAGCCAGTACGACGGATTCCGGCGGCTGGCTATGTTGAACCGGCGTGGCTTTGTGCTGCGGTTTGGCTGCCGTTTCATGAGCCGCACTTTGTTGGCTTGGTGCGGGATCTTGGGCGGTGTTCTTTCCGCCCATGACATAGGCGGTCACTCCTGCTGTGAGGCCCACGACCACAAGGCCGATACTGGTCAACTTCCACGGATTCATGTCTGCCATGAGTTACTCCTTGTTCTGTTACGGACCACTCCTTGCCGCAGTCGATCAACCATAGCAAAAACTTTTATTTTGTCCATGCCAGCACAACTCAAAAGGGTCTGTACGTAGGCTTCATTCCACTCGGCAGTCCTTCTTGCCGGAGTTGTCAGGCAAGAGTTCGCGACTGAGCGGGACTGACTACTCTTTGACGACGAAGTGGACGCTTCTGTTCTGCTGCATACAATCCTCGCTGTGTTGGAAACAGAGAGGACGATCCTTGCCATAGCTCGTCGTCTTGAGCTCAACTGCGAGCCCAAGGTCCTGCAGATACCGCTTCACATTCTTCGCACGACGGTCACCCAATACCAGGTTATACGCGGATGAACCCATTTCATCGCCACGACCTTCGAGAAGCAGGCGCGTGGATCCATTCTTCTGGAGCCGCTTCGCGTTGACCTCCAACACCATCCGGGCATCCTCCCGGAGCGTGGCTCGATCGAAATCGAAGAGCGCATCCATCAACGAGCCTCCTGGTAGGCCGGTCGCATTACGGGCAGACAGTTCCGCTCGCAGGGACGGTCTTGGCTGTGAAGTCGTCATGCTGAACTCCGGAGGTGGAATGTGCTTGATCGCCTGCTCGTCGACCCGTTCCGTCCGGCCCATGCGCTCGTCACCGGCTGTCGATCCGGACTGGGTGGCACAGGCCTGTACGAGCAACGCAGCCACGGCCAGCATTCCCACGAGCATGAATTCAGGTGCCTTTCGCATACCGTCCTCCTTCTCCAATTGAGGTCGTTTCATAACGATAAGCAAGGGGAGTGCCATTACTGCTTGTAATTCCCCATGAGGGCCCGAAGGAGGCGGGTGTAGGCCGCTGTGGAAGTGTGGAAAAGATCAGCGGTTTTCCACACCGCGCGCACGTTGGTGAGATCCATGACTTGAGGGATGAGAGGAGACAGGCGACTTTGCCGATTTTATGGCTACAGTAAGGCGGAATTTGTACAGGCTACCTCTGGGGCCATTCGACGTTTCGCACGTGGAATGAGAGGTGTGGGAGAAGAGCGTGAGAGGAGTGGCCGAGCTGGTTTTTATCACGCGTGGAGCGCTTAGGGCTTTTGCCGCTGATCGCTCATTCTTCTATCGGGATTCACCGCCAGATAGTCTTTGATGAATTGGTCGACCTTGCGGAGCACGTGGTCTTCGAGGTGCTTGACGTTGTCGTCCGCAATTGCGCCCAGCGTTCCCAGCTTCATCCATGTCACCGCAGACAAATCGGATGCGACATGTCCTTTTAGCCGGACCCGCTGTGTCAGAAACAGATCCGTGGTGTAAAAATATCGGCCGATCCGATCATGAAGTGTATCCACATGGACGATCAGCATGGCCTCAGTCGGGGTGGCGAGTCGCTCGTGTTCGGTCAACACTTTTATTCCGGCTTTCTCCAGGCGCTGTCTGACATCACTTTGGAGCCTGAGCGTCTGCAACCCGAGCTGTTCGATCTCGATGTCCAAGGGCTCAACGAGAACTTCCATGCCGACAAGTCCTCTTAGCGATTCACGCTCAGGAACTTCCGCTGGTTGCTCCGCATGTGGTGGTGTCGTGGCGAGGACCAAACTGAGCGAGCCGGCGATCAGGAAGAAGGTTGTTGCAGAGAGGCCCGTCTTGCTCACCGACCGCATTGCTTACCTCTTGCGCTCACACATTATCCTACGCCTTCCTGTTCCATTCTGTCAGCCGTGAGAGGCCTCGTGCAAAGGTGTTATACGAGTCTGTCGTGGTGCATAAGCACCATGATGGATGGCAGATGCACATTGAGGCAGGCAGAAGGTTGATTCGAGGTGAATGATCGTGCTATCGAGTCCTTAAAGATTGTGTTGATCGCCGATCATGCGGGAACATGCGAATGCGTGTGACGGTGGCACCTCACAGAATAGGACAGGGAAAGCGTGGTGCTATGCGTCAAAGGGATCGCTGGTGGCTCACCCTCGTCCTGATTCTCCCGATGGCAATCGGCGGATGCGACACGATCAGGCCTCCCTCTAAACCTTCGGTCACGGACAACGGCCGCTTCATGGAAATGTGGGGTGTCTATACTCACTGCTCCCAAAGTGAAGACCTCGATGCGATGCGTGTCGATGCGCAACGATTGAGCCTCGCCGCGGACGCGATGGGATCCGTCGCAGAGTCGAATCCGAACGAGAATGAGGAGCTAGTCCCTCTAGGACCGTCCACCCGCCTCTCGGTGGATCCAGCCGAGATGGCTGCCTCCTGTGCCCTTCGTGCTGGTCACGTCGCGCATGATATGGGACGCCTGTACTTTGCCCGAGAGATGTATCAGATGATCGTCACGAACTTTCCGCAACGACGCTATGGCTATTACACGGCTCAAGCCCGGGAGGGTCTCCAGCGACTGGACGCGGCGAGATCCGGCTGGTTCCAGCAGCAGATGGCGTTCTAGGAGTGGTGCTCACAGATCGATATGAAGGACTTGCCCCCTGTGGTTGTCCTGGCGTGGAACAGGCGGCCATGATGCTTCTCCTCTTCATTTCCACTATACTGCGCCATGGCCTTCGGCTCTGACCTGTCCTTCACCGATTCGCTTCAGAGTGACTTCCGCAGGACGTTCTACGAAAGCCACCGGTCCATCGCAATCGCGATGGTTCTGATTGTGTTCCTGTCTCCGTTCGCGGGGCTATACGTCACAGGCCTGTTTGGCGCCGTGCTGGGCATGCTGCTTTCTGTGGCCGCCTATTACCTGACGCCCTATGTGGTGCTCTCATTGGTTGACTGACGGCGCTCCTGCCGGCTGAACCGCCGATGACGGGCATGCATCGCGCGGTCCAGGAGCCAGTCGGATTGCCGGCAATGGTTGTTCTCCCGTTGCCAAAAAAATCTTTTGACATTTTTTATGACATCTGTACAATGGGAAAAATTTTTCGTTCCTGTCCTCGTCTTCATCCTCGTTCTTCTCGCTCTGCAGTTTCGGTTCACCGGGCCAAGACGAAGCGGTCATCACGTTCGGCTGGGGAGGCGGCTGATTCAGCTGTACCCTGTATGTCACGTGTATCGACGACGAGTCGCCCTGCATGTGTCCTTGGAACGCCGGCCTGTCCCCGCTGCTTGGAGACGGCCTTGGAGTCCAACGGGGGTTTTTTGACCTGTGCGACCTGCGGGTTGGCGATTACGCGGCAGGCGCTGTTGAATGACACAATTGGTCTGCAACCGGCGCTTGACGATCACTAAATGAAATCTCAACAGATCGGTTTGTGGACCGCGATCGGGGTGTTGCTTGCTGGCATTTTCCTGATCGACATGCAGATGGCCCTGGGGTTCACGCCCTGGCAGCTGTATGTGATTCCCCTTGGGCTCACCTATTGGGCTGCTCTCCTGTATGCGCCGTTCTTCGTGGCGGCGATCTGTACCATTCTGATGCTCCTCGGGTTTGACCTGTCGCCTCCGTTGGTCCCCGAATCTGTGGCGATGACCAACCGGTTGATCGGCGCGATCACGTTCTGGGGGCTGGCGTCGTTGATCGTGGCCTATAAGCTGCTGGTGATCCGCCTATCGCGATTGACAGAGCAGCTCAGATTGGAACTCAACGAGCGCACTCAGGATCTCGGACGCGTTGTGAGCGCATTGCGGGTCGAAGAGGGACGGGGGCGGGGGCAAGCGCCGGAAGGCGAAGACAATCTGGAGAAGACACGCACTGAACTTGAACACCTCGGCAGACAGCTAGAACAGCTGCAACGCGACTTGTTGCATTAATAGGCTCGAGCGGCGGTGGGTTCTGTTCGTCTCAATGTTTCTCTGTCAGCCCGCACCCCTTGAAGCTGCTTCCCAATCCACCACAGTCTCTATTCCACGATCAACGTGCCAGTCATGTTCGCATGGCCTTTGCGCCGGCAGATATAGAGGTATGTCCCAGGCGGAGGGGCCATAACGAGCTGCACGGATTTGCCCGGCTCGAGGAGAAGGCCGGGGCTGGCCTGCTTCGTAGTGGAATGAGTCGCGGTGGTCGAGGCGGCATACATGAGGATGGGACTGTCGAATTCGTGTGTTTCGCGGCCGGCATTGTAGATGGTTAGCGTCAGCGGGGAGGACGAATTTACTTGCGCGAGGTTCGGCACGAACCGGAAGTCTTCCGCGGTGATGGAGACGCTTTGCATCGGTCCGTCGCAGGCTGCATCGACGATGAGTGTAGCACCGAGGGCAAACGCAATGAGCGAAGAGGGGCGGGGGACTCGCACGGTCTTATGCCGGTTCGTTGCCACGTTTCCACTTGATGCTGCAGCCGATGCTGGCCTGTTGGCGGCTGTCGACTGGTTTGCCGGCAAGCGTCGCATCGATGGCGGCGCGAAGATCGCGACCGGACACCGGCTTGTCGTTGCTTGGGCGACTGTCGTCGAGTTGGCCGCGGTAGACCAGCCGCCGTTCCCGATCGAACAGAAAAAAGTCCGGTGTGCAGGCGGCCCGATAGGCTTTTGCCACGTTCTGGGTCTCATCAAAACAATACGGAAACGTCCAGCCCAGATGGAGGGCCTGCGCTTTCAGCGGCTCCGGCGCGTCGTCCGGATATTCCGCCGGATCGTTGCTGCTGATCGCCGCGATGCCCAGGCTTGCGTCGCGGTAGTCACGCCCGATCCTGGCAAGTTCCTGTTCGACATGCTGCACATAGGGGCAGTGCCGGCAGATGAACATGACCAGCAGCGCGGTCTTTCCCGTAAAAGAGTCGAGCGAATAGATCTGACCGCTCACGACATCGCGCAAGGAAAACGGGGGAGCGGGGGTTCCGAGCGGGAGCATGACCGATGCCACTGCCATAGGAGGTTCTCCTTCAGCCGGCGTGTGTGGAAGAGGCGCCGGCGGGTAATCCGGCTTGCTGGTGCCTGCGGGCAACTGTAGCAGGCCTGTTCCTTGTGCCTCAAGAGTGGGATTCGGTTAGTTTGGCGGTGATGGTATGATGGAGGCTCTTCGACAGTGTGATGGTTTTCTTTATTATCTGGAGGAATCATGGTCATGCATATTGCGCATCGCATTATCGGTATTGCTTTGGGCATTGTGCTGTTCTGGGGATCCGGCCTGGCGGCGGAACCGGCTGAGGTTGAGAAGTTCGTGAAGGCCCGCATCGAGATCGGCGAGATGATGACGAACTACTTTAAGGGCGGTGAGCGGTTCAAGGAAGGGGAGCGACCGTCGCCTGAGAAGATGAAGGAAATGAGCGCGGACATCAACGCAAAGCTCAGCGCGGTCCTGGCGAAGTATGATCTGACGGTCGAAGCCTATCGCCAGCGCAGCCCCGAGGTCTTTGCCGATGAGGCAGCAGTGAAGCGCTTTCTCGGCGAGCATCCGGACTTGAAGCAACGCTACGACGCGCTTCAGCTGGATCGGATGAGTCGGGGCGGCGGTAGCACTGGACGCGGGTATTAGCGCCTACCGACTCGCGCGCCGTCGCTACTGGCCATCGCCATCACTCTGGTCCTCGACGCGTCGGCGCGTATCCGTCTTCGATTTCTCTGCATGAAGACGGCTTGCTCGCACATTGCTCTTGCGATGTGCTCAATTTATAGTTCCCACGATTGGCTCTGCACAGGTCGAGCAAGCCAGCCGATTCTAAGCCGACGGGGCTGGAAACTGCTCATTAGGGTACTCACACGGAAGGGGAGGTTTCACGATGCCGGGAATGGACCTGATTATCGAATACGCTGTCCGCTATGGGTTTCAAACCCTGGGTGCGATCATTGTCATGGCGGTGGGTGTCCTCGTTGCCCGCTGGGCGGGCAAACTGACCCTCCAGTGGTTGCAGCGCCAAGACATGGAGCCGCCGGTCCGGATGCTGTTGACCAAGGTCGTGCAGATCGTCATTGTGGTGTTCGCATTGTTGGCGGCGCTGAGCCAGCTCGGAGTCCAGATCGCGCCGCTGCTCGCCGGCATTGGTGTTGCCGGCCTCGGCGTCGGGTTGGCGCTCCAAGGGGTCTTAAGCAACGTCGTGGCCGGACTCTCGATTATTTTTACCAAACCCTACAAGGTGGGTGAACACATCTCGATCCTCGGCGTGCACGGGGATGTCGTGACCATCAGTATCTTCTCGACGATTCTGCTCCATCCGGATCAGTCGCGCATCGTCATCCCCAACCGCAAGATCGTGGGCGAAATCCTGCACAACTTCGGCACCATCCGCCAGCTCGATCTCCAGGTCGGCGTGGCCTATGCGACGAACCTGAACGAGGCGCTTGCGCTCGTCCGGGAGATTCTGACTCGTCACCCCAGTGTGCTGAAAGATCCCCCTCCCTTCGCCGGCGTCTCGCAACTCGGCGACTCGACCGTCACGATTGCGATTAAACCCTGGACGTCGGTCGCCAACTACGGGACGGCTCAAGTGGAACTGAACCAGGCCATCATCGAGCGCTTCCGCGCAGCGCACATTGAAATACCGTTCCCGCAACGCGAGGTTCGCCTGCTTTCAACACCATAACGTGCTCCAGAACTGCATCCCTCTGGTACGGTGAGCGCGTGAGGTGCATCGTGGAAGGCGGCCGGCGTGCCTATCCCCAGGCCTGTTTGCCTCGTTTCAACAGTGCCTTCCAGAGCGGTCCCATTTGGCTCTTCGCTTCCTTGCGTCGTTCCAGCTGGCGTTCGACCATACGTCCTGCCATGAAACCGGCCCGGACATTCGTCGAGTCCTTGAGGAACGCCCGAATATGCGCTTCGGCTTGCACGGCGTCTTGGTGCAGACCGAGCACGTCTTGCACTGCACGGGACTGCCTGATGAAGCGCATGGCTGGTTTGCCAACTGCCGGCTCCGCGAGTTCCGCGATGTACCGGGCCCGTTTGGTGGCGATTCGGATCTTGTGCACTGTGGCATTGCTGGGTGAGGTGCTTGCGCGACGGATCGATTTACGCAATTTCTTGAACTCCCGGGTAGCGAGGTCTCGCACTGTGACGGTGGATTCGACGAAGGCCGGTTTTTCCGCCGCTTCTCGGAGACGCCTGACGAGATGACCATAGCGCGCGCGCCTCAATTCATGCAGGAGCACCTCCTGGGCTTTCCCTCGCTGAGATTCCAGATATTCGATAAATCGGTTCAGCGACGTTCGATCTCGTGCATCCAGCTTGGCCGCTTCGTCGCGAAAATAGGCGAGTTGGACATCGAGATCTCGCGCCGGTCCGAGCACTTGGATGAGCCAGGCCAACTTCTTCTGCAACGAGTCCGCCCAATGAGGGACAAGGAGGGGTTTTGCCGCATGCAGCACGGCGCGGAGTTGTCTGATGGCGACGCGCATTTGATGCAGGCTTTCCGGTTCCTGTCCGACCCTGGTGCCGGGATCATGCGCGAGCAGCCACCGGACATGACGTGTGAGCGCCCATGTGACATGCTCTGTGACCGGCGCTTCCGGTGCGGGCTGACCATTGCCGGTGGGGGTCGGTAGAGAGAGTGCGCGAAACAGCTTGGGGCGTCCGTCATGTGTTTCGGCTCCCGCTCGACGGAGTTGCTGTTCAATCTCCTTGAGCGCGCTGTCTTCGCCATTGACTTGTTCGATCTCAACTTCACGAATGCGTTGTATCACCGCACCGTTTTTCACAATCGCCACATTATCGAGGGTGACGTCCGCGATCGGCACGTTGTCCTGGAGGACGTGCCAGCCCGAACGCCATGTTCGCAGGGTTGCGATGGGCATGAGCGGCCGCTGCCCGATATGCAGAAAGAGCAGATCACGAAATGTTTTTGGTGGAACAGACTGGCGACCGGCGATCTCAAGTTCCTGCCGGTGGTGCATCAGCGGAAGCTTCAATTGCCACGCGTGCGTCCCGCGCGCGACTCGATAGCGCAGGGTGATCCCCGCATGAGCCAGCTCGTAACCGGCGGTATCGTAGTAGGTCGAGGTCAGCTGTCGCCGTGGCAGCGGAGTGCCGGGAAAATGAGGCAGATGGAAGTGATCGGCGACGGCCAGCTTGATTTCGCGCTCAACCGCCGATCGTACCGTTAAGTCTTGTTGAGAGTGTTTTATGTGTGCCATCGCAGAAGGGTGGCGTCTTGGTCTACTTGCATTGGCAGATGGCGACTTGCTTCTTTTCTGTTACGGAAAACTCGACCGGCGAGAACCCGGTTCCTTTATGAGACCCGTCATAGAAGGGTTGGTTCTTGGAACGCCCGCACTGACACCAGTAGTAGGTTCCCGGTTCCAACGACAGTATCGCCGGTTGCTCGGCCGCAAAGAGAGGTTTCTTCATGAGTGATCCTCCTTTGTCTGACTGAGAAATCAAGCAATATGTTCAGCGACAGGACCTCTTCCGAAACATGTTTCCGGAAGGGATCCGTTGCTGCGACGCAGAGCGCGATCTCGTTGCCTCCGGATCACGGACGTCTCGAGTTTATGTTCGCAGTGTGAGGAATTAAGTCATCAAAGGCAAGACCCGCTTTTGCGTCCTCCCGATTCATGCGTCCTCCCGATTCTGCGTCCTCCCGATTCTTGACACCATCCCACAGACAGCCTAGCCTTGCGGCGAGCTGCTTCGCTCTATCGTGAATCAATCGCAATCGTTGGTACTGCTAACAGCATGGACCATGCTAAGGAGGGCGTGACGATGGATGGTAGGACTGATCATTTGCATCCGGTGCGACTTGGACTTCCCGTATTCCTGTTCGTCTTGGGCCTTTCCTTGGCCGGCTGTCCTCAGCCGGTCCCGAGAGTGGCGATTCCCGGCTCTGATGCCTCTCCTCCCACCATGATC
>JAWOMO010000044.1:0-5567 GCA_033852435.1 Nitrospira sp. | reverse complement strand
ATTCCAGCCCACTCCAGCCAAAGCCCGTGAATTGATCAATTCTTCCCTGACTTGGCCTAAGTGAATCTGAGTGGTCTGGAGTAGGGTACTGGAAACGCTTTCCTACAACCGCGGGTCCTGACCTAGAGAGCTCAAACCCTACGGTTCGCAAAGGGAACAGCTCCGGGAACCCGAGTCTCTCGCGTCCAAAGCGTCGATTCTTTTTGACGAACTACAGCTCAACGGATACCTTCTTATAAGGTCTTTTCCCCTCAGACACGCCCGAGAGGAATTTGCCAATGGCAAAGCAATGGCCGAGGGGCTTCTTCCAGTCCACCACGTGAAACCTCGCAAGCGGCGATCATCCGAAGTGCAAGTAAGACTGGCGACGATCGCTGCCGTGCTCGGCGGCCTTGGAATTATGGCATCGCTCGGGAACCAGCCGTCGAAGGAAAGCCACCCTCTGTATGCGTCGAAGGAAGATTGCGAGCGGGAGTGGAGCGACCACGACTGTGAGCCCACGAGGGGTGGGGGCTCCGGATCGGGAGGGGGCCATGGCGTTGGTTCCTATCGTGGGCCTTCCGTTCGGGGCTATACCGTGGACGAGAATGGCAAGGCACATCGCACGGATGTGGAATCCGATCGTGTTCCCACCAACAGCCGCGCGCTCCGTGTGCAACGCGGCGGGTTTGGGAGTACGGGCGGTCGATTTGGAGCGCATTCGTAATCATGCATCGTCGTGCAATCCAACCGCGGGCGAATTGGCCCGAGCAACTCGAAGGGATTGGTCTCACCTATCATAGTGTCGATGGAGGGTACTGGCGCGAGGATGCCGCCTATGAATTTTCTGAGGCGCAGATCGACTGCCTGGAATCCGCAACGGCGGTGCTCCATCAACTCTGTTTGAGTGCGGTGGAGCGGGTCATCTGCGAGAATCGGTTTGCCGAGCTCCAGATTCCCGAAGCCTGGCGGCCGCGCATCATTGATTCGTGGGAGCGACAAGAGGCGTCCCTCTATGGACGATTTGATTTATGGTATGACGGCGCCGGTGCGCCAAAACTCCTGGAGTACAACGCCGATACGCCCACCGCGTTGCTGGAAGCGGCGGTTGCGCAATGGTTTTGGCTGCAGGAGGTCTCCCCGGGAGCGGACCAATTCAATAGCGTGCATGAGCGTTTGATTCGCCGCTGGACCATCCTGCGGCAGCAGGCGTCGACGGACCTGCTCCATCTGGCTTGCGTCGATCAGTGCGAAGAGGATCGACAAAATCTGATCTACCTTGCCGACACCGCAAACCAAGCCGGGTGGCGCGTGCAAACGTTGCCGATCGAACAGATTGGGTGGGATACAGAGACGCGGCGGTTCGTCGATCAACTGAGCGAGCCTATTGCCGTGCTCTTCAAGCTCTATCCGTGGGAATGGCTGTGTCAGGATGCGTTTGCGCCGTTGCTGTCACCGTCGATCATGACCGTGGTGGAACCGGCGTGGAAACAATTGCTCAGTCACAAAGGCCTCCTCGCCTTGCTCTGGGAATGGTTTCCTGATCACCCGAATCTGCTGCCCGCATCCTTCTCGGGACCGTGCGATCCCACCGCGTATGTCCGCAAACCGTTTTGGTCGCGGGAAGGCGCCAACGTCACCATTGTAAACAAGGATCATGTGATCACGACGGAGGGGCCCTACGATAGTCAGACCGCTGTGTTTCAGCAGTATATGCCGTTACCGGAGTTCGATGGGTGGCACCCGGTGATCGGATCGTGGATCATTGGTGATGAACCAGCAGGGATGGGCATTCGGGAGGATCGCGGATTGGTGCATGGCGACCTGAGTCGATTCGTCCCGCATCGCTTTTTGAAGGAGGCGAATGTGCCATGATGAACCTCTTCGCAGACGATTTGTGGCTGCTCCCAGTCTTCTTGAGTTACTGGCTGTGTTCCCTTGGGTTGTTGGCAGGGTTTACGCTCGTCTATCTCTATTGGACACCCTATAAGGAATTCGCGTTGATCCGTGGCGGGAATGTGGCCGCGGCCTGCAGTCTCGGCGGGGCGATCCTAGGATTTGTCGCCGCCTTGGCCTTTGTCGTGGCCAATAGTGCCCAGTTACATGAGCTGCTGTTTTGGGGGGCGTCCGCGGCCGTAATCCAGCTCGTCGGGTACTCTGTCGTGCGTTTCATCATTCCGCATCTCCCCGATGGCATTGCACAGGATAAACTCGCGTATGGTGTGTTCCTCGGGCTCGTATCTTTTGGGCTCGGTATCTTGACCGGCGCCTGTATGGTTCCCTAACTCGAGGCACACGAATGAGCTCGTGATCGAAAGCGATCAATCTGTAGAGTCCTGCTGGACCAACCGAATAACCGACATCCCACGTCATCCCACGTTGCCAAGCGAATCTATTGCGAAGAGCCGATTGAGCGAGCTCCAGCTATCGACGCCGCTGATCTGTTGCGATCTCGCGGCCATGCCCGCTCATGTAGGTGTCATGAGGAGGTCACTTCTCGAACTTTCCATTTCAAGGAGTTCTTCACAGCCTCGAAGGTGGGGAGATCGAGCGCATAGTAGTGCCGTTGAGGCGCGTCATAGCTGAGCATGTAGAGAAGTCCGGTGTGAATGCATCCATAGTGCACGGCTTGTCTGTGAAGCCCGACCGGACTCCGATAGCGAATGACCACCTTGTATCCTGGATCGCCATCGAGCGTGGTCGGACTATGTTCAATCACCTGAATGTCATGGTAGTGCGGGTTCGCTCGCAGATCGTCCACCACCAGTTCCGCGAGTTCCAGCGGGGAGATGTCCGGCGCCGCTTTCTTTTGTGTGTTGGTGAATCCCTGCTCAAGCGACAGCTTCTTGAGCATCATGGCCTGGAGGTTCACTCCGTCACGCGTGACGGTGAGAATCCATCCCTCTTTACTGGCCTGTTCGTTTGAGCCGGCTGGAGTGAACTTCATCCAGCCTCGAGGCCATTCGACTTCGATCCCTTGGTTCTCGATGACTTGTGGTCCGCCGACCACCGACCAATTCCCTTGGTGTCCGGCACAGGCTGCCAGGATCGACATCGAGAGCACCGCGTTCAGAAGGAGCCTCATCTTCCCACCTTACGTGCGTGATAACTTCCGCAACTCCTGCTCGACATAAGCTCGGTCCGGAGCGTCCGGAGCCAACCGCAAGTACTCCTGTAACTCGGTCTCCGCAGCACCCGTCTCGCCGCGCTTGAGGAGTAACATACCAAGGGCCTTGTGCGGGTCGGCATAGCCCGCATTGGCGGCGATGGCTTGGCGATACCGCTCTTCGCTCCGCCGGAGATCACCCTCGGCGTTCCGCTGTCGGGCCACCTCGCCCAGCAGATACAGGGCTTGGGCATGATCGGCCTGTTGCCCGATCACACGGTTCAGCGATTCCTCCGCCAGCTCGAACCGCCCGATAGCCAAGTCGGTTGTCGCATTGTCCACGAACAATGGCAGCATCGTCCGTCTGTACCGGTCTTCACCGATCTCTCCGGATTGAGCCGCGTACCGTTCCCGAATAATCTCCTGATAACTCTCGACGCGCTCCACAAGACGGGGATGGGTGCCGAAAAAAAACGGTTCGTCGATCTTGCGACGCTCCAGATCGCGTTTGAGATGCTCGAAGAGTTTTGGCGCTTCTGCCGGGGCGTAGCCGGCGGCCACCGCAAGCGTCAATCCTTCGCGATCCGCTTCTCGTTCATTGGCTCGTGAATAGCCGGTCACGGCTGCCACAAAACCGACGGTGCCCAACGCACTCGCCGCAGATCCGAAGATGCCAAACGGCATGCTGATCACTTGAAACGCGGCCAGCGCCGCACTTTGGCGTTGCATACTTCTGAAGGCTTGAACGGCGTGTCGATGGCTGGCGTGAGTCCATTCATGTCCCAATAGGATCGCGAGCTGCGCTTCATTCTCGATTCTCGCGAGAATGCCCGTATGGACGTAGATGACACCATTGGGATAGGCAAACGCATTGAGCAACGGGTTCTTCACGATTTTGACGTGAACCGTCAAAGGACCGGACCGCATGGTCGGGGGAATCAGTTGGTAGGCAACCGCGTTGACGTACTGAACGATGGCAGGATTGTCATAGAGGGTGCCGCTCCGGTCAAGACGCTTCTCCTCTTCGGCCACTGTTTTCCAGAGGCGCTGCTCGTCTTCTTCGAGCGAGTCTCCGCCCGGCGTGCCGAAAGGATTCAGGGACGCGCATCCCGCGAACGAGAACGGGACAAACCAAAGCCAGAGCCAGAGGGCTGTTCGTGCTGTCCACGTCATCGGACTCCCGCCTGTTGCTCGTGCCTCGGCAATGCCTTCAGGACGTCTTCAGCAAACTGGGCGGCGCTCGAGGTGTCCCGTAAGTCGTAGCCGGCTGTAGTTCGATAAAACCACAGAATCGTGCCGGTCTTGGCCTCCACGAGCGCGACGGTCATCAAGTCGTTTCCCCCTCGTGGGATCACGATGGCTCCCAGCACCACGCCGATCAGCGTGGTGCCGGCCTGCAGGACTTTACGGCCGACAGACGATCGTTGGTCGAAGCCTTCAATGATGAGAAAGGCATCGGCGTCCGGCGCAAGCTGTTGAACCTCCGATCCGAGGGAATAGACGAACGTGAGAATCTTTTCAGGAAAAAGCGCCGGACCGGACTCGAAGGAGGTGTGGAGCTTGATACTTTCGCCCACAACGTCATACAGCAGGCGCGTCTCGTCGTAGGTATCGCGGACGGTCGGGGAGAGCGTCTGTTCATCAAGTTCGGTCATTCGAAACGTCGTCACTGAGAGCGGGCTTGTTAAGAAGGCGTGGCTGACGTTCGCTTGAGCCACCGTTCCCCAGTCCTCCATGGCCTCAACCGTGCCACCAGCGCCGATTTCGTACATCGAGATGCGGGGCGGAAGCAGCGCCACGGTTTTAATCCCCGGGAGTTTCGTGGCCAGGTTGGGATGAGCCCGTACCAGCTCCGAGGCGCGAAGCGGAGCGGGGAGGAAGAGAATCAGGAACGTGATGGCAGCGACCAACCGTGTGGCAGTCATGGCATGACGTGCTCTCATAGAAGGCGGTGTCGGTAGAAGTATAGGTAGCGGATTGAGAAAAGGGAATACGACGCGTCAGAACATTGTGAGTTTTTGGTCTGTTTAGTTTGTGTGGTTTCTTTGGTTTGCTTGGTCCGCCGAGCGAAACAAACCAGATAAACCAAACAAACCGCCCTCATCTCTCAGCACTTCTTATCCGTACCCCTCACGCCTTCCCGTACTCGGCACTTCCTCGGACGGGTGGATGATTTCATCCGGAGAAACGGGTATTCTTCCGCCTCCCACAAGAGAGCAACATGAAGCCGACACCACGCTGGATCCCGCTGCCGCTCTATATCCAAGTGCTCATCGCCGTGACGGGCGGGGCCCTGTTCGGAGTGGACTTTGGTCAGGAGCCCCATCTGGGTGGCCTGTGCACGCCAGAACCGAGTTGATTGCGACGATGCTGGGGGTGCTCAGGTACTGTGCGCAGGAGAGGACACTGACTCAGCTTCCTGATCAAGGTCGGAGAGAGGGAATCATGCATCTGACACCGAGAGAACAAGAGAAGCTCATGA
>JAWOMO010000037.1:0-15965 GCA_033852435.1 Nitrospira sp. | reverse complement strand
TCCTTGGCCTCACGCGCAACGGTGAGCAGCGCCTCAAGGCCATTGAGACCGAATGACGTCCCATTGCGCCATGCGCCGGACTGATCCTTGAACGGCCGGGAGAAGGTCGTTGCGAAGAACGGACCTTTCTCGCCGACATTCTGCCAGATCGTTACCTTGATGTTGGTGCACCGAAGCGTGTGAGTGGGTTTTTGTGTTGTTGGTAGCCATCTTGTTTCTCCTTTGTCGAAATGAAGTTGGCTCTCTCACGAGCAGAGGAGAGGCAACGCACATTTCAGGGAAGAAGCCGGAGGCAGAGGCCGTCGCCTGCGTGCCGGAGAGGACCAAGCAGCAGGAGTGAAAGTGAAGCTGGCGCGAGTGGTGCGCCTCGGAAGGTGCTAGCCGGTCGGCCAGTAGGCGATGGCTACAACAAGAACCCACCTAGATGCGGCAAGATTGAACGAGGCGGTCTCCCCTTAAAAGATCAAAGAGACTGTTTTTGATAAGTGCTCGCTATTACGAATGTTTTCCTCAATATCCTTAGTTTTCGAAGCAAAAGACTCTTTTATTAATTCCATCCGTTCTCTTTATGTCTCTTCTTTCCGCTTCCTTCTGACACAAAATTGGCACGGTTGGATTTTAACAGAAAATCTTGTTGCAGACCTTCAACTCCCCAACGGGAACTGGCAGAGAGGGGACTGCTCCTCCCCTAACTTTCCTGATCACAATTGCGGTGCACGCGGCATCGGAAGGCTTCTAATCCTTCATCTATATAGGAGAAACTCGAGGACGAGGCTTCCTTTCGATCACGCAAGGTTCGAATCTGCGGCCTGCTGATTAAGAGTTCTGCCGAACGGCTAACTCAGGACAGCCAGGACGCTCTATCCCGATCAAATGGAGAGGTAGATGAATAGCTCAACATGCGTGTGCGTTGTGGTAGGTGGGGTATGTATGGCACCACCTACCGTGAGATTGTTCGATTCTGAGCCGAATAGCAACCTAAACGGCTCCGCCGGTTTGACGTGCGCTGCGGGCGTCTCATCCTCACCGCCTAGATGGACCTGTCACCTGCTGAAGGGCCGTCATGGGACCGAACCTCCGCAGCGTGGCGAGTTGCTGCCTGTCCTTGACGAGGAACGCACCGGCAAAGCCCAAGGCATTGACCGAGATACCCTCGAAGCGTTCTTGCGATCGTGGCACAACCAACATCCACCTTCGCGTCACGAGCAGGTTGTACGGAGCGATCGGCGCATGACTGCCCGGGGTTGCGTCAACGGACAGGCCAGCCGCGTGAAGCAATTTCCGGTAGCAGGCATGCAAGGAAGCACCGCTGTCCTTTTCCGGATTGGTCCAGTCGCGATCCATTGGCGCATAGGCATGGCGGAACGGCAGGCGCGGTACGGTACCGATCATGCCGTCCGTCTGAGCGAAGCGCAAGAGTGGCTCGATGGGTAGCGGAGCAATCGTCGCGTCGAGCGGCACCAATTGCAAATGTTTGTGCGACTGGCTGGCTCCAGCCTCGTGTCCTGCGTTGTAGAAACCAAGGCCGTCGATCTCGGTGAGCCCGATGAGGAGCGCCTCGCAGTCTTTTTGCGTGAGCTGACATCGCTGGTCCTCGAATGCTCTGGTGACGATCAACAGGTGATGCTCGACCACGTTGAACTTGTTCAGCAAGGCGATGTGGGTCGGCGAAATTGGTGCGATGAAGAGGTCGGGATCATACGGAAGAAACGGATTGACATTCGATTGAGCCGCTTTGGCTATCTCTTTCACGGCCAGGGATTCCAGAACCCGCACCTGGAACGAAATGCCGTCCTCCTCGATCACTTCCACAGTGGTCGGCAGGAATTGTATGGCACCGCACCGGCGGGCGTGGGCCGTACGTTCCAACAGGGAGGCCTGTAACGTACCTGGTGTCAGATGCAAATCCTGATCAGCCATACGAATGGATGGTACGCTACGCGGATAGCGGCACCCTCCCGGGGCTGCCGCTATCCGCCGGCGAAAAGTGGCGATCCAGCACGGATCAACTCTGTTTCATCCTATCCACGAACAACAGATAGTCGGTAAGCTCTTCCATGGCGAGGCAGGGCAGATCGCACGAGAGCCGATAGAACTCTTCTCCTCGCTCCCCCACTGTCAATTCAATGGTCGACGTCTTGGGACCATCTGGCGTCATGCGCTGACCGGCGAGTTCGGTCTTGGCAGAGTGCAGACTGAATTGGTGGGCGTTGCCGTTGCGATCAGCATATTCGAAGACCAATCGGACCCGCGAGCCCTGTGGCAATGTGAAGCGTTTGCCGTCCATCTTGACGTCGGTCGTCACCAAGCCCTCGCTGGTAATTTTAAAGTGGATCGTCTGTTTGTCTTGGGCGTGTGACCAGAGGGGTAGTTCCATCATCAGTGTCAGGCACACGACCGCCAGAACACGTTGTCGCATTGATATCTCCTTTTCTGGAAACAATTCTCAAAACTACTGTTACGGAAGCACCACCGTCGGAAGCAGCTCCGGAAACGCGGTTTGCAAGGATGAGGCACAGCTCTGTTGACACTGACCATCCTTCCAATTGCGATGATCGCATTCCACGACCAACATTCGGTGTTGGTTCGGCTTCCACGAGAGAGCAACCGTGGCCTGTTCATGATCTTCAGGGCATGCCACCTGTCGTCGGTAAAACGGCGGTCGCTGAATGCGCATAGCCATTGCACCGGTAGCAAGCATGACGATGAAGGTCAACACAAGCGTGACGGCAAGGGGATCCATACATGACTCCTTTCTTCTATGACCGCAGTCCAATTGACTCCGGTATCTACAACATAAGAGTTACACGCAAGGGAAAGGATTCGCAGTATGCGTATAGGAGAATGTGTCGGGTACCGGCCGATCATGTTCCTGCCTATGGATGGCATAGGGTGAGTGTCGTGCAGGGGCCACGAACTGCCCCACGTTGTTAGGCCGTCATTCACGTTCCTTCACGCCGGCACCCGGATCGGCGCGAAGGTGCGGGTCTCTGAGGCGCGCGCAAATCGATTTCTTGAGGACGTCACCCCCTTGTCAGTCTTCCAACAATCTGGACAGGAGAAGGATCACACTCCCGCTCGGCCGCGGCGAGACTGCCAGAGCAGTGCCCGCACCTCGGCGGCGGCTCGCAACCCGCTTTCGACCGCGCCATTCATGTAGCCTTGCCAGCGAAGGCTGGTGTGCTCACCAGCAAAGACGATCCGGCCAGCGGGTCTGGCCAGCCACATCCGGAGTTCCGGGTCATACGCAGAGCCGAAGAAGGCATAGCCTCCTTGTACCCACGGATCGTCCTCCCAGCAGACCATTCGAGAGGCCAGCACTGAGGTCTGTGTCGCGCCTAGCCACTCCAGGGCCTCCAAGAGACCCTCGACACCGCGCTGGGCCATGAGCTTCCGTGTGTCCCTGCTGGCCGATCCGCCGGCAAGCAGCGTCAGGATGCCCGTGCGTCCGCGCTGTTCCTCGTTTCCATCCCAGATCGCGCCAATCGGTAGGTCCGTTCCGTAGGCGTACGGGCGCCCCCGTCGTTGCCAGAACCGCCGGTCGAATTGCAGCAGCGTTTTCGTCGCCCGTCCGTAGTGCAAGTCCTGGATGGCTTTGCGTTGAAGCGGTGGCAGCGGGGGCCTAAACGCGATGTGCCGCAGCGTGGTGGCGGGCACAGCAAGAACGAGGTAGTCCGCGGCAATCTGCGTCTGGCCTCCCTCCGGCGTGCTGACCGTGACCCGGACCTTGTTTCGAGTTTGTGTGGCCGCCACCATCATGGTCCTCAGGCGCACCGGCTTGCTGAGCCTCGTGGCGAGACGTGTTGCCAGCCGATCATTGCCGCCCATGATTCGATAGAATTGACCGGGTCCCGGCGTTTCGGTGGTGAGCTGGTCCACCAACGCAAGCAATGACAGCTCCTCAGGATCGGCCAGGAAGAACCCTCGCAGGCCCTGCGTGAGCGCGTGCGTCTGCTGATCAGCGTGGATGTGACCAAGCCAATCAGCCACAGACTGGCGGGCCAGCATCTGTGCAACTGGACCGTCCCACCGCTGTTCGCTCAACCGATAGGCCCGGACCCATGGCTCACAGAGATTCGCGATCCTCGGCCAGAGTCCACGGACGGAGGAGACCGGCTTGTAGGGACGTCGTCCAGAACCTCGCCGAACGAATGCAAACCCTCCCCGAAGGATGGGCGTCAAGGACAATCCCAACTGATCGGCCAGCCGACGGATTGCTTCCTGATCGGTTTCGATCAGATCCCCGCCGGCCTCGGCATGCTGGCCTTCCACGAAAGCGTCCCGCACGGTCCACACGCGTCCGCCGACGCGGTCTCGCGTTTCCAGCACCGTGACCTGTGCTCCGTCGTTGTGCAACTCGACGGCAGCCGTGAGTCCCGCAAGCCCTGCGCCCGCCACGATGACGGACCGACCGCCCAGGAGGCTCTCGCTCGGCATAGTCAAATCTCCAATCGGAGAGAGGGGACAGATCTAGTTCGGCGAGCGGCGATGTCTATTCCGTCTCCTTAGTGGTCGCGCCACTTTGACGACAATCTCCACAACGCGAGCAAGGCGCACACCAGATATTATACGCACCTTGGATCATTAACCGAATAAGAGCAACCGCGTTGATTCTGCACCTGCTCGTCATATGGATCGACCCCCCGAGGCTTTTCTGACTACCTGTGAATCATTCTTATCTTACGTCTGCAATTTGGACCTGACTTCGAAACTAGGAATTGCGATAATGAGCGAGGATTTCTCAAGACCGCTTGTTGCCGAACGCACTTGATGCAATGCGGCATCTCCGCACGATGGAAATAGTGGGAATCGTTCCTCATGGCGATGCGCCGTGACGGAGCGAGCAATGATCAACGCGAGAGGAAGGAGGGCCAAACCATGGGTATTGTTGAGCGTCCGCATACGAAATACAAAACTGTGGGCGAGATCATCTCCACCAATTCTCTACGCATTCGAGCAAACGCGAGCGCATTATCTGTCGTTGTGTCTTTGCTCGCCACCCATACTCCGGGTGCGCCAGTTGTCAACGACACGGGGCAATTCGTTGGTTTCATCAGCGAGTTTGACCTGTTGCAGGCGCTCGAAGCAGGAAGGGATCTCAATACGGTCAAGGCGCAGGATCTCATGGTGAAAGATTGCCTCGTTGTGGAGAATTCTACAACGATTGATGAGGCTGTAAGAATCATGAGAGAGAAGCACTTACACAATCTGCCGATTACCGAAAATGGCGTGGTGAGGAAGACAGTCACACGGCATGATCTTCTTAGAGCATGGATTGGCTATGGGCTCTCGTTTGAGCCTGGCTTTGAACCGTAAGCGGCGACTCACGAAGATAATCAGGTCACGGCAGTAACGTGCTAAGCAGGAGTTTCTCAGTTCACTCCGGCCGTGACCGTTTCAAAAGGCAGCCAATTCGATTTCCGAGAGCGTGAAGGACTGCTCAAGCTCGAACCGAGTGGACCATTGTATGCAGACCTTTAGCAGGGCGAATGGTGAAGGGCATGGGAACCAGGCAGGAAGGACCGTTCCAAGGAGGTTCTGTAACTAGGGGCAAGACCGCTTGACGGATAATGATCGGACGGTCCTTGTCCACGAAGAAGGCACTTGATGCATCACGATTTGACCCGCGGGTTGTTTGTTTGCTGCCCCACAAAATTTCTACAGATTGTCATCAGTTACCGGGCCTGCTGCCACATCGATACCGCGACATGATCAACAGGAACCAGTGGAACAATGCGGGTAGACTTTTACCATGACGCACAAAAGGTTGATGCTCCCAAGCGGATGCCCACACCTACTCGGCCGTGTGCACCACCGGGTGCGGGCTAAGGGATTGGTCGAGGCAGTGCAGGGGAAACGCGGGAGTCTTGCCGATACGGCGGATCGTTTCGGCGATCCGTTCCGGATTGCCCCAGTCGCTCCACAGCACACCGGCCAATTCAATCACCGCCATGCGGTCCGGCAGACGCTCGAGCAGGTCCGAAGAAAAATTATGGACCGGCATCGTGCGGTAGGCAGCCTCCAACAGGGAGCGTTCGTCAGGGGTATCCCAGGCCGACTCGAGACGCTCGAAGAGGGAAATCATGTCGGGAAAACAGGTATGCCCGGCCTGCCACAGCGATTCCACTGTCGCCGTGACGACAAGCGTGTTCCACAGGCATCCCCCACGGAGGGCGGCATCGGCTTGCGCCGCCCGAGGTTTTTCGAGGAATGAAGAGACGGCGTGGACTGGATGGTTCGCCGAGCCGCTCAACTGAGAGCCCCGCTGAATCCATCCATATTCCGTTTCTCCCCGATCGGGCTTGACGCCCAACAGCAGCACGCGCTCCGGCATCGCTTCGACCGAGACCATGGCCTGTCGGACTGTCTCAACAAATGGGTGTTCCGGATAGATGAAGTGATCCGATGGAAGGATGACAACAATGGCGTGTGGATCGCGAGCGCGCAGATAGGCAAGCGGCAGGAAGATGCCTGCCCCCGTATCGCAATTGCTCGGTTGCAGGAGCAGTTTACCGATCGGCCGCTCGCGCAACTGGGAGCTGACCTCGCGGTCATGGTGGAGAGCCGCCACAACCACGGTGCGCTCCGGCGACGTGAGTGTGGTCGCACGCTCCACCGTGTGTTGAAACATCGACCGGTGTCCGACGAACGCGCAGTATTGTTTTGGCAGGTGGCGGCCGAGCCACTGGAGGATGAGAGGCTTGACCCGCTCTCCTTCCCCGCCGGCCAATACGATAGACCAAACAAGCCTCTTTGCTGTGCGCGGCACCGTCATATTCCGGATCCTTTCTCCGGCCTCCAAAGACTGCCGTCTCCCGGATAGGGATTACTCCTCTGCACCAGCGACACACCGTACCGAGCACGACTCCGGCTCCCCGTCTGTCCGTGGAGCTCTTTCCGATTCGCTGTGATCACCGAGTCGATCACCTCACCACACATCAGGCATTGCCAGCTGGAGAAGCAGAGTGACGAGCCTCCCGCATCCTCCAACTGGAGGGTCACCATCAGACCATGACAACGAAGGCAGTTCATGAGTTAGCTCCACGGCTCGACACCGCTCGAAGTTTCGGCACATCCACTCCCGTCAACCGATATACGAACGGAGCCGTTCTGCTGTATCAAAACGAGACGATAAGTGTGGAAGAAGCGCATACGAGAACATCTGGCGTGGGAGCAACGGACAATGGAAAATCGGTCGCGCATGGAAAGACCTGGAAACGCGAAGGATGTACCAGGCAGCGAGACTGAAACACTTCTAATTTATATTGGGCATGAAGGGCCGCTTAGTCAAGCGGCATTATCGGGCCCGCCTGTTGAAATGAGATGCAAGCGATATTCGAGGGAGCATTTCCTGCGGCAAGAAACGACTCCCGACCCCTTACGACGCTTCGCTCGTGATTTGCTCGGCGAGATAGTTCTCAAGGCCGACCTGCATGATCGTGTCCATCTGCCGGTCGATCCAATCAATATGCGCGTCGACATCCTTCGCCATGTCTTCAAGCAGATGACGGGTCGTGAAGTCGGCGACCGTGGCGCAGTGCCGCACCCCGTCGCTCAGGAGCGTCAGCAGGTCTTGCTCAACTTTGAGGTCGAGCTTCAGTTGCTCGGAAACGGACTCTCCCAGATGCACGGTGGCCATGGGGTACACCTTGGGAACATCTTCTAAATAGAGAATGTGGCCGATAAGCCTGTCGGCATCCTTCATCACATCGATGCTGCGCGCCCGGACCTTGTCGTGCAGCCGTTTATAGCCCCAATGTTCACAGAGCTTGGCATGGACGAAATATTGATTGATGGCCATCAAGTCGGCGGACAAGATCGCATTCAGGACGTCGATGACTCCCTCTTTAGCCTTCATCGATGGTGTTCGACTCCCTCATCCGTCATAGATTCCGCTCCAAGATCGCAGGTGATCAGCCGGAATTGTTCGAGGCGAATTCGAAGTCATCGACGATTCCAGACCTGGCATGAAGGGTTCCTCACAGCGTATTCTTCGCTAGGGCTTGACCGGCACATGAGGTGCGGCGCTCCGGATGTACAGGATCAGATCGCGCACTTGCTCGTCGTTAAAGGTGTCTTCCCAATTGTGCATGCCGAGGAACCGTCTCCCCTCCTTGATGGTTTTCTTGAGGTCCGCATCGTCTTTCAAGCGGGAGAGGTACAGGTGGAAATTGGCCGGAGGGACTTTGAGCGAGGCCGCGTCCGGCCCTTTTCCATCCAACGCGACTCCGTGACAGCGGAGACAGTGCTGTTCATAGAGCAGATGACCGGATGGAATGCCGGGCTCGGGAGAGTGTCCCGATTTGGTCTCGGCGAGGGCCCATGAGCCGGCGAAGATCGTCAGCCCGCAGAGGACGCTAATGAGCAGAGTTCCTTTCATCGTGATCTCCTTCCTTCCTCGAACGTGAACCTGTCCCCTCGTCATCCTTGAGATCTTGACTTGTAAGTCCTTCGCCTGTCGCTGTCAACAGAATGCACCAGCCGACGCCCCGCCTGGTGAACCACACGAATTGGTCAGAACAGGGTCCTGACACCATGTTTGCCCACGTCTTGTGTTTGAGTTTGGGGCGTAATGAGTGATACAGAGTCCTTCCCGGGGGGTCAGACACCATCCATCTTGAATGAATCCCATGGTCCGCAGAACCAGCAGTACCGGAAGGGAGCCTCTTGCCGATTCAGTCTCGCCGAAGTCTGGTCGCGTGTGTGATGGCGCTATTGTTGTGTCCGGTCAGCGGATGGGCCGAGAACCAGATCGGTCAGTATCGGTACGGCGATGGTGAGTTGGTCACAATCGTCATGCCCGGCGATAAAGTCTCCGACGTCGTACGGAAGCTGGCAAGCAAGCCCTGTGAAGTGTCCGCCACCGGGCAAGAGAGGGTGTCGATGTTTTACCAGAGTGCGGATGGGACGTATTTGCAATTCGAAGTGACTGCCGATGGTATCGAATCAATGATGATGAGCGTGGACCCTATTATTTCCGGAGTATGCTCTGCGCCGGTGGCGCGATCGGTCGACATCGGTACAGGGAAAGGGGTGCACCTCGGAGACTCAATAGAGAAGGTCTTGCGCCTCTATGGTACGCCCACGCAACAATTCACGGTCGGCTCACTGATTCGGATCCGATATTTCTCGGAGAGAGAACGAGGCCGGTATTATGAATGGAGCCTGGTCTTTCGTAAGGATCGATTGGTGGAATGGGCGGCCTACTCGCACGAATGACTCTTTGACTCTTTACAGAGCGCGCAAGAAAGCTCATGGTTCAAACAATTGGCTCTTGCGCTAGAGGCTTCCCGTTGATGCCCTCAAAAAAAATGGAACCAGGCTTTCGTGGAGACCTTTCTATCTTCGGTACAACGATGAAGCCTTCCTTTAAGTTGCCGTACATATCGACCTTCCCTGCCAGGAGATAACGGGCGGTCACGGCACACAGGGCGGCATCGATCTGGTCGATGTTGGTAAGCGACGTTGTGGGGAGTCCCGTCTCGCGAAGCAATCTGCGACGATCGATGCGCTTTCGCTTCCCGGAGAGGATCGTTCCCGCCAGCGCACAACCCACCGCGTGAGGGAACGTCTCGAAAGAGACCGGCCTGAACGTCGGAAGTGTCCCGTCGAACAGCGGATAATGATGCGTGATACGGCGGTACAACGCATCCCCCTTTCGCATCCAGCCATAAAATGTATGGCGCTCCCCTACCGCCCGACTCGGCGTTGCAAATGTGTGAATGCCCTCGGAGGCAAGTTGGCTCTCGCAGGGTCTCGCATGTCCGGAAAGGCTCCAACAGCAGGGAGCATCTATGCCGACGGCTGACGCATGAAGAGACCGGCACCACTGGGCCACTGCCGCGGCGTCGAGCGTGGTCAGCTTCCCAAACACTTGCCCGTCTCTGAGCGCGACAGCGTGAAAGCCCTTCTTCACTCCACCGACATCCACACCGACAACGACTGAATTTTGAGGAGTTCGCCTCAACCGGGCCGCCCTATCATTCTTTTGCCATTCTCTCTCCCGGCGGAGTAAAGACTTCGTTCAGATCGCTAAAGGAGCCTCCGGGAGTCGGCCCGCCACTGAGAACGTGAATGTGGCCCTGCACCACAGCCGACCCCAGGCCGTGGCGCGCAGTCGGCATCGGCGCCATGGTCTGCCAGGTGTCGCGCACCGGGTCATACGCCTCGTTCTCACGGAACGTGCCGCCACCGCCTTCTCCGCCGAAGACGTAGATCCTGCCACCGACCTCAGCCGCGGTGATTCCGCTGCGGGCAGTCGGGAGATCCGCAGCCCGGGCCCAGCGGTTCGTGGCGGGATCGTACAGTTCCATGACGGAAAGATTCCGATGATAGTCACCATTCAGGCGCCCCCCGATCGCATATACTTTCCCGGATACGGTCGCGCTAGCCAGATGATCGCGAGGAGTCGGAAGCGGTGCGCGCGAGGTCCAGCTGTTGCGCTCGGGATCGTAGACCTCGACCGCGGCGCTATTGGCGTTCCGGTCGTAGCCGCCGATGGCATACAGCTTCCCTTCGTGCACGGTCACCGACAGCGCGCCGCGAGCGGTCGGCATGGCCGCCCGCTCGGCCCAGCTGTCCATAGCTGGATCGTAGGCGTACACAGTGGCGACAGGGTGCCAGACGGTGAGTCCCGACTGCGTGTACCCGCCGATGACATACAATCGTCCACCCGTCACACCGATGCCCACATGATGGAGGCCGACCGGCATGGGAGCTTTGGTGGTCCATCGATCCGTGGAAGGATCGTATTCTTGCACGGATGAGGTAATCGCAAGATTCAGCAGATTACCCAAGCCGGGCTGCTCGAACCCGCCCACGACGTAAATCTTGCCGTTCAATGTCGCGGCAGCCACCTCTGTCCGTTTGGTTGGAGCAGGCGCCGCCGTACGCCAAACGCCTTGGTCCGGCTCGGGCTGCACTGATTGCGTCGACACCGGCAGCGCGACAAGGCAGAGACCGGCGAGGGACGGCGCGAGCGAGTGAAACAATCTTCGTGACATCGTGTTCATGTCTCTAGTGTGCAGATCCGGGGGCGACAGGATGATTCTTCGGGAGCGAATCCGCGGGCATCCGGCGACAACGCTCCTCTGAATAGCTCGCGATCAGCTCTTTGATGTTGGCGCGTATGACATCGCGTTCCTTGAACACCTCTTCGAGGTACGTGGCTTTCTCCGACTCCGGAAAGTCCTTCACGTAGCTGGCCTTCTGTTGAAGATACACATCAGGCAGGGACGAGACTGACGTAAAGTTGACCGGAAGGGCAAGCGTTTGCTGAAGAGTTTTCGCCGCACTGATCTCGGCACCTCCTGCGGGAACCGGAATCCCCAACACCAGAAACTTTCCTTGTCCGGTGAAGGTTCCTTGTAGCGTCAAGGTAAACTCTTTATTGATGACAGGGACGAGCGGGTTTGGTCTGCGGTAGAAACACTGCTCTTGACGGATCGCCTGTTTGAACTCCTCTTCTTGTGCCGCGTCTCCGCTCAGAATGTCGTGCATGCTCACTCCGGAAGCGGCCTTCATATCCTCTTCCACTCCTTTGAGCGCCACATCCAGACTGACCGGTTTCACGACGGCGTTTGTACACCCGGCTAGCATCCCACTCAGAAAGACGATCCCGACCAACTGCCGAAGACAAGTCATGGACACCTCCTCGGAACAGTGCGCAGGGAAGCCACGACAAACACGAAGGGTAACAGGCATGAACGCCTCGCAGGGAAATGTATTTTAGGGAGGATACGAAGCGATGCGCAAGCCAGCCAGAAGAGATTCCCGACACTTTTTTCTTGCTCTGCCACCTTTTCCCTTTTTTAAGGAACAAGAATGACCTATCATTTTTGAAACCTCTGCGGGGGTCAGGGAGGTCTCGTATGCGATGCGTGGAATGTTTCTTTGAGAATCCGTCCGGGGTTCGTCGGTGCAGAATCTGTCGCGCCACCCTCCCGGCTGACACAGAACCTGCTTCATCACCTCCTTCCTCACTTCCTTCATCACCTGCTTCATTGGAGACTCTCGCGATCGACACCAGACACCGTCGTGGAGGATTCTTTTCTTTCGGGACGCTGATCACCCCGGCAGCTATCCAAGTGGCCTACATCATCGGCGCAGTGCTCATCACTCTGGCCGGCGTGCTCATAGTCACGTTGGTCCTCACAGGCGTGGCTTCCGAGTACACGGACACCAACCGGGATGCGTTGCTCTTCGGAGGTCTCACAGTCCTGGGCATAGGCAACCTCCTGTGGAGGGTGTTGTGTGAGATGGTGATGCTGTTATTTCGCATTCTTGAAGCGTTGCTGGAGCTGGACGACAAAGCGCATTCGCTCCTTCGATTGCTGGCGGAAAGAAAGTGAACGGACACGATGGGTGCGTGCAATAGGCCAACCCTCACGCCTGACGGCCGAAGCCAACAACGGTACTCGACACGGTGATGTTTCCTTTGTTGCCTTTTTCGTGCGCTGCGTTATGATGCGGCCACCTCAGTCAGCACCCTATCTGCCACCGATACGAGTGTCTCTATGTTCGGTGCATCATCAGTTCGACACGGCGCATGAAAGACGACCAGCCCGTCGTTCCCGCCACCGTCACACTCCCTGAAATCACCGTCAAAGCAGTCGTGCTGTCGGTGATCCTCGCAGCGGTCTTAGCCGCGGCCAACGCCTACCTGGGATTGTTTGCCGGCATGACCGTGTCCGCATCCATTCCAGCCGCGGTCGCGTCGATGGCCATTCTTCGCTTGTTCCGCCGGTCCAACATCCTCGAGAACAACATCGTTCAAACGGCGGCCTCGTCGGGCGAGGCACTGGCGGCGGGCGTGATCTTCACCATCCCGGCTCTGCTGCTGGTCGGTTATTGGTCCGCCTTTGACTACTGGCAGACCGCCTTGATCGCCACGGTCGGGGGTCTCCTCGGCGTCCTCTTTACGATCCCGTTGCGGCGAGCGCTCATCGTCACCGCGCGACTGCGGTTCCCCGAAGGGGTGGCAACCGCAGAAGTCTTGAAGGTCGCCGCTCCTGATCGACCGAGTGTCGGCTCGGCCGAATCGACCAGCGATTTCCGGGCGCTCTTCTCAGCCGCGCTCTTGGGCGGGGCGGTGAAGTTTGGCGAAAGCGGCCTGCGGTTGTGGGCCGAATCACTGGAAGGAGCCGCCCAGGTCGGACGCACCGTGCTCTATGCTGGCATCAATCTGTCGCCCGCACTACTCGCCGTGGGCTTCATCATCGGACTTCACACAGCGCTGGTCGTCTTTCTTGGCGGCGTTGTGGGATGGATGATTCTGATGCCGGCCTATGGGCTCCTGCATGGTCTGCCGCCCGATCTCACTGGACTGGCAGCCGCGATGACGATCTGGAGCGGCCAGATCCGCTATGTCGGCATCGGCGCGATGCTGACCGGCGGACTCTGGACGTTGACGATGTTGCGCGAGCCGTTGTGGAGAAGTCTGCAGACGCTCCGGGAGAGTTATCGTGCAGCGGGAGGGTCTCGATCTGCAGCGGTCATCGCCAGGACGGAACAGGATGCGTCGCTCCCCTGGATTGTCGTGCCATTTGGTCTCTCACTGATCCCAATGGCCTGGATCTACACCAGCGTCGTCAACAGTCCTTTGATCGGCCTCCTCATGACGATCGTGATGGCGCTCGCGGCGTTCCTCTTCTCCTCGGTCGCGGCCTACATGGCCGGGTTGGTCGGAAGTTCCAGCAACCCCGTCTCGGGCGTCACAATCGCCACGATTATGTGTACCGCGCTGTTGCTCGTCCTGTTCATGGGAGCCGGGCATCCGGCCGGACCGGCGGCGGCACTGGTGATCGGAGCGGTCGTCTGTTGTGCCGCCGCCATGGGCGGAGACAATTTGCAAGATTTGAAAACCGGTCATCTGGTTGGCGCGACACCGTGGAAGCAGCAAATCATGCAGGTCGTCGGTGTGCTGACCGGCGCCGTGGTCCTGGTTCCGGTCTTGTCCTTGCTCCAAGCCAAGTACGGCATCGGAGATCCGACGATCAGCCACCCCCATCCGCTGAGCGCACCGCAGGCCACACTCATGGCCAGCCTGACGCGGAGCGTGTTCGGGGCCGGGCTGCCCTGGCCGCTCGTCGGATTGGGCATGGCCATCGGCATCATCGTGATTCTGGTGGATCGACGGCAAGAAGCGCGCGGACGCGACTTTCGTCTGCCCGTGCTCGCCGTGGCCCTGGGTATCTACTTGCCGCTGAAACTCTCAGCCGCAATTTTCGTGGGCGGCGTGGTCTCGGCCTTGGCCAAGACCGCGACAGCGAAGGGTGACGATTCGTCGCGGCGGGGACTCCTCTTCTCCGCCGGCTTGATTACCGGTGAAGCGTTGATGGGCATCATGCTGGCAATCCCGATTGCGCTGGCCGCGCTGTGGCCCAGCCTCAGTCCCGATCCGTTTACGATTTTTGAGTCGCCCCCGCTCGGCGGCTGGCCCGGTCTCTTCATCGTGGCAATGGTGGGATGTATTCTCTATTTAATCGGGAGAGACCCAATGCGGAAGAAGCGATGAGAAAGGACAAACCAGCCAGCCTGAAAGGGAACAACGCACTAAAACCACTGGATACAAGGAAGAATAAATGTATGAAACGGAGTCCCAACGCCTTTATGACGACTCGCGAGCTCGTCATGGAATTGATGCGCCCGGTTTCGAAAGCTGGCCAAGCGCTCATCCGGAATAGCAAGAAGAAGAATACTATTTGATCCGCCAAACGTCGCCCTGCCAGGGATCGTGCCCGTCGCACCTTTACCCAGCGCACTATCGATTCGCGTGAACGGCAGCTCTTCCTGCTCAATCCACGGTAACAGGTCGTGTTCGAGCGAAGTCCTGAATACCATCATCACCATTTGCATCGGCGTTGCCTCATGGAGCTGGGGGTGAATGCCATCTCCGATCCCACATCACGCCAGTGCGAAAAGCGGGAGCGGTAAAGGAGCTGAGCCTACTCCAGGCGTGGAGAACAGCGCAAGTAATTTGCCGGGGGCCTCAAGAAAATGTTGCGCGCAGTCGGATTTCAGTCGCCCCTCACCCGGGATGAAACAACGAGCAAGCGTTGTTGGTTCCTACAACACCTTGGTGATCTTCTTGATCGAGGGATCTGACGGACTGGTGGCAATGGTAAAGCCAAGCGTGGCAACCAGTTTCAGCATGTTGTGGTTGTTAGCCAGAACTTCGCCGTCCATGGTCTTGAGCCCCTTGCTGCGGGCTGCGTCGAACAAGCTGCCCATCAGCCTGTGGCCGATCGCCTTGTGCTGCCACTGATCGCTGACCACCAGCGCGAATTCACATGTTTCTCCATCAGGATTGATGGCATAGCGACAGACGCCGATTTCCACTTCACGCCCCTTCTCTTCGGTCACGGCGATCAGCGCCAATTCCCGGTCGTAGTCGAGTTGGGTAAAGCGCACCAGCATATCTTCGGACAGCTCCTGAACGGCGTGCATAAACCGGAAGTATTTCGCTTCCTCCGAGAGGTTGCGCACGAATTCCTGTTCGATCGCCGCGTCTTCCGGGCGCATAGGACGAATGGTGACGTCGGTGCCATCTGGTAATTGCCAATGAGTGACCAGGTGGGCCGGGTACGGATGGATCGCCACGTGAGCGTACCGGTCGGCTGAGACCGGCGCATAATCCACGACGACGCGCGCATCGACCGCCAGCAGACCCTGCTCATCCACGATCAGCGGATTAATATCCATTTCCTTTAACCATGGCAGCTCGCACACCATCTCGGACACCCGGAGAAGCAGGCTTTCGAGCGCCTCCATCTGCACCGGTGGCATATGCCGAAACGCACCGAGCAGTTTGGCGATGCGCGTGCCACTGATGAGTTCCTTGGCCAGGAAATTGTTCAGAGGCGGCAGGGCAATGGCGCGATCCCCCAGCACTTCGACTGCGGTGCCGCCTGCGCCGAAGCTGATCACCGGTCCGAACACCGGATCCGAGATGACTCCAACCATCA
>JAWOMO010000035.1:0-6488 GCA_033852435.1 Nitrospira sp. | reverse complement strand
TCGGAGCTAGCCTGGAAGAACGCCAATCGGATCACATCACCAGTTTTTGTTCCAGCGCGTACCTCGTGAGTTCCATGTTATTTTTCAGGTGGAGTTTCTCGAGGATGCGAGCCCGGTAGGTGATGATTGTGGTCACGCTCAACGAGAATTGGGCGGCGATCTCCGTGCACGTCTTACCGGACGCGATCAGACGCAAAACCTCCAGCTCACGGTTGCTGAGTTGGTCTCGATGCAGAGTGGGAAATCCGACGACCAGGGCCAGTTGCTCACCGAGCTGGGGGGTGACATATCTTCCGCCTCCGAGGACTTTCTTGATGGCCTGCACCAATTCAGCGGGGATGGCCGTTTTCGTCAGGTAGCCATTGGCGCCGGCCTTCAACATCCTGACCGCATACTGCTCCTCCGGGTACATGCTCAACACCAGGATCGGAAGGTTGGGATATTCGCGTCTGACCTCCCGAAGCGCATCGATGGAGCTTCCTCCCGGAAAATTGACATCCAGAACAAGGACATCCCAGGGCTGAGTCCGGATGAGTCGCAGCATTTCGGGGATATCACTGGCTTCCCCGATGGTGACCGGCATGACTTTGCTCAGGGTCTCTTTGACGCCTTCTCGCAAAATGGGAAAATCATCCGCGATCAGAATCTTAAACATGAGCCCCCCGCCGGTTCATGATGCCAAACGCCGGGACCAGTCGCTTCGAAGGACCTGCCGAGTCAACGGCTCACAGAGTCTGGGTCGCCGCATCGTGTTGCGCACGAGCGGTCGGCATTCGCACCGTGATGATCGTCCCCTTGTCGTGGTTCCCTGTAACATGGAATTCTCCTCCAGAAAGTTCTGTCCGCTCGCGCATGCCGAGCAGCCCAAGTGAGGTGCGGTCAGTGAGTTTCTCGGCGGGAATGCCTCGACCGTCGTCCTCTATCTCGAGCAGGATCTGCCCGAGGGTCTCGCCGATCCGAATGATGACATGGGTCGCCTGAGCGTGCCGAGCGACATTCGTGAGGGCTTCTTGGCATATACGAAATAATGCCGTGGTCAGTTCAGAATCAAGCTGCGGAGTATCCGTCTCTGTGATCACGTGAACATGAATTCCGGTTCGTGACTTGAACCTATCTGCCTCCCACTCGATCGCGGCGAGAAGGTCAAGGTCGTCCAGCATACGGGGGCGAAGATCGGCGGCGACACGTTGGACGATCGCAATGGTCTGATCCAGCGTTGTATTCATCGAGTCGATCTTGCGGTGTAATGCAGTTGCTGCCGTTCGCACATCTGGGTCGCTGAGCACATCACTCATGCCTGCGAGGTCCAGTTTCAAGATGGTCATCTGGACCCCCAATTGATCATGGATCTCTCGAGCAAGCCTGGTTTGTTCTTCTTCTTTCACCTCCTGGATGCGCCTGGAGAGCATCCGCAATTGTTTGATCGACTGCTGTAATTGGTCTTCTGCTTCCTTTCGATCGGTAATGTCTTCGATGAAGGCGTAGAAGGTGTACGATCCGTTCTCCCTGAGTGCGGTGAGGATGAGTTCCACGGGGAATTCCTTGCCGTCACGGTTCAACGCGGTCGTCTCGATTCGCTGGTTCAGAAACGGACCATGACCGGTATCGAGAAAATGTCGCAGGCCGCGCTGATGCCTCTCCCGATAGCGAGGCGGAATGATCAACTCGGAGAGACGGCGGCCGACGGACTCGTGGCAGGTCCAGCCGAAGATCGCTTCGGCGCGTGGGTTCCAATAGGCGACCGCTCCCTGTTCGTCCATTCCAATGACGGCGTCCAACGTGTGATTCAGAATGGCCCTCGTCCGCGCCTCGCTCTGTCTCAACGTCTCCTCGGCGTGCTTGAGTTCGGTGATGTCAAGCAGGCAATTTAACGCGCCCGTCACGTGTCCATCCTTGTCCTTGATCGGAATCGGATTGGCGAGCACGAAGATGCGCGATCCATCAGGTCGCTCGACGATTAATTCGTGGTTCTGCTGAGGGATTCCGGTGCGCAGCACCTCCGCGATGGGAGCGCGACTGTGAGAGAGCAGGCTCCCATCTGGAAGGTAAAGTCTGGTCGCTCCAGAGAATCGCTCGGCGGGATCGCCGCACCGAGGCTCACGGCCCCACAATTGCGCGGCGCGCCGGTTGTAGTGGATGATGACTCCCCCTGCATCACAGACATAGACGGCGGTGGGAAGCAGATCGACCAACTCGCGGCAGGAGGGCTCATGCCCCTTGAACGCCCCGGCGGTCCAGGAGCAATGCGTCACCCCCGCTTCCAGCCTCGCACAGCGGTCTTGTAAGCGCCGGATACGCTCGTTACTACTAGCGACCGATGACGACTCCTGCTCAATCATGGTAGCGAGCTGAGCGATGATGTTCAGACGGTCCCGCGCCGCATCCGTTGCGGACGTGGTGACGACAATCGCTCCGATAATGGCTCCGGCCCCATCATGGACCGGTGCGGCGGTGGACGCGCGGTCGTGCAAGTATCGCATGAAGTGTTCGGCGCCGGTCACCGCAACGGGCCGGCCCGCTACCAAAGCCGTCCCCGCGCCATTGGTCCCTATCGTGTGCTCCGAGCAGTCATAACCCGGAAGAAGTCCGAAGTCATGGCTGAGATCAGGAACGTTGCCGCAACTCTCCAAGACAATGCCGTCCCGATCAACGAAATAGGCCGCGTGTTTGATCGGTTCGAGGATCGCCGAGATCAAGCCGAGGTGTCGCCGGGTAATCTCAACGAGCTCGCGGTTGTCGTGCAGGCGTCGTGTCAGCTCATCGTCGCTGACGCGCCACAGGTTGATCGATGGAGGCTCGGCAGGGACTCCTGCGTTGACGCAACGGGTCCATGAATCCAAGATCATGGGGGGCACCGTGTCCTCGACCGCCGAACCAGAGAGAAATCGTTTCCACTCCATAAAGATTTGTCCGTGTTGCATGGCATCTCACCATTTATCGATAACGAGACGACGATCCAGTCATGGCACATCGCCTGGCAGTCTGATTTTCGACCATCCCCGGCGAAGAATCCGCTCTGATCGGCCCCTCCTATCAGTTGATGACTTCCAGGCGATGCGCCGGTGTGGACCAGATCACATTGCCGGTTGTATCACGAAGTTGGAGATAGGGTTCTCCCTCATGCGTCACAACCAACTTGGCGCGATCCTTCCCGGCCTTGTCGCGAACACTCAGAGTGGGTTGTCCCTCCAAGAGAGTGATGTCAATACGAATGGTTTCCTGCTGATCGAAGAGTCTCAGTCCTGGACTGCCATCCGGCAGCAGACTCAATTCAGCGCGACGCGTGCCTTTCTGGTCAAAGAGCCAGAGCGTCGGCGAACGATCGCGGCCGGTGCTGAACTCTCCGCGAAGTCTGCCTTCTCCATCCCTGAGGAGCAATCGTTCGGTTTCCACGACCGTCGAAACTTGGTTGGACCCTCCTTGGGCTGCTAGAATCAGCATCAATCCGACGACGATGACCGTGCACTCGGCCAACCTCCATCGACGGATACGCTGCTCATAACGCGCCAACCGCTGCGATAGCTCTTGAATCTCCGCTTCGTGAATGTCTATGAGAGGATTGTCGTGGTCAGGCATCGTCGTAACGCCCTCTTGGAAGAGGGATGAGGGAGTGAAAATGCCCCGGCTATCTCGTCTCGGTTCTTACTCATTCAGCTTGTTCGATCCCGTTGTCACAGACCGATATGGGACAAAGTCCGGCCTGGTCGAGATTACAGGAAAAAAGCCCGGCTACTCATCCGGTACGGCGACGAGTTCTTTCAACCGCTCCGCCGCTTTGGGATTTGTGAATAACTCTGACAACAGAATTTTTTCGGTATCCATCCCACGACAGGAGCTTAGGCTAAAATGTTCATCTGTTCACCTAGGACAATCACCAGGTCAAAGCGTTGATCTTTACGAGTACCATGCTCATCCAGGCATGTTTTAGCTTCTCAAAATGTTCCTTGGGCCCCATACAGGACGATAACTTTAGACCGATCACGCCGCTCCCCCGTACCGGACCAAGCCTGATGGTGGAGTTTCATATCCACAGTCTTTTTTAATGACAGGTCCACCCGTGTGGTACCACAGTGAATCAGGTACGTGCACGAAGGAGAACGACGAGACCATGGGCCGCGACGCGGGCACTCCGCTGAACGAAAGAATGGGGGTGGAGACCTCTCCCAACAGGGGAAGAGTATGCATCTTGGGCTGCGAGGTGGGCATTCACTGCCAGAGCCTCCACCTGGTTCCGTTCCGAGAGCCACGGACACAGTGATCGAGGAGACGACAGAGCGTACGGTCTCCTTGCATCCGATGACGGAAAGGACTCCCTACACCCTTTAGGGAAGGCGTAAGGTGGTCGTAAACAATAAGCTATTATGGATCAGCCGCAATTGGCGCAACCGGCTCAGACGTTCCACTTCGAGAAACACGTCGGACCAGTGGAGCTCCGGCAACTGCCGCGTGACCTCCTCCAACGTACAGTCAGGATTCGCCCTCACCGTTTCAATAATCTGATCGCCGATGGTTGCTTCTGGTAGCATTGGCTCCTCCCTCGCTCAGGCAAGATCCTTCGAACCGCAGATTGAGTGGTGTTTCATCACACTTTCTTATAGAGAGTGCGAGAAATACGCAAGTCTTGGTCCCGCTTGACTGGGCGACAGAAGCGTTCCGAATTTGCTCGGAAAGAGGTTCAAAACCAACGGGATGGGGAACATACGACCGATCGATGTTGATGGGGACGGTCAACGTTTAGACCGTTGTTCGTCTTTCACACTGAGCGCGTTGGGCGAAAATGCTCGAAGAAGATGGAAAGAGGGAGGATCAAGAACTCATGGTCTACTACCTTCTTCACATACAGGGGGGTGCATACGTCATGCCCTATTTGCCAAGTGGGTGGTTCCAAAGCCACTCCTCCTGACCTAGCCTCCTTACACGAGTTCAGATCCTCTGTGAAGGTCGGGGCAGCTATGATCGTTGTGTCTGCTGATTCTCTCCGCCTCGAGCGCTGGATCTGACACGATCGGTCCACGTCTAAGCCGTTCGAAGCTGATCAGGTGTGTCGCAGCATTTCCTGTCATACGGACACACCAAATCCTAGAATTCACGACATTTCCGAATCGATAAATTGCGATGGCGCAATGACGCGATAGCTTCTAACATCCCTGCACAAGACATGTACAAGCGCAAAGCTCAACGTCACATAACTTCTACTAAAGAGACGCCCCTTCATGCGGAACTCCTGTTTCTGCCCCGTTTGAGAGAGCGAGGAGAACAGAGAACGTGTTGACGCATGCGAGCTGTCTTCCGGGCCATAATCTGAGATGGTGAAGACAGCTGCTCGTCTTGAGCTTGCAAACCTCATCCTCTTGGTAAGGTTGTGATGGCGAGAGAAAATGGCCATTCTCCTGTTCGGAAGACGTTGACCAGGAAGCCGGAGTCGCTCGTCTCGGGTCCCGCCGCTCAGCGTGTATTGCCGAGGCGAGCCGACCGGAGCAAATTGAGAAGCAAGGTCGGGTCGCGGTCCCCAACCAATCGGAGCAGCCTCTCCATTCGGATTCTGGTTGCGGTTGACGGCTCCAAGGATTCAACCCGGGCGGTGCAATATGTGGGACGGCTACTGCGCTCCACTCCCGGTGTGAGCGTGACGCTCTTTCATGTTCTCAACCCGCTGCCGCCGGTTTTGCGGGAACATGGAGGATCCGAAGATCCTCTTCGTGAGGAACAGTTAGGCAAGCAACTCAAGAATGATCGAAAGGAGTGGTACAGGAAGGAGCAGAGACTGGAATCTCCTATTCTGTCGAAGGCCCGCCGGACGCTCGAGAGCACGGGGTTTCGGGCTTCCCGGATTCACCTGAAGTTCGGATATGAAGAACATGTGGCCGAAACTATTCTCGAAGAGGCGCGAAAGGGCCATTTCGACACTATCGTGATCGGTCGCCGCGGCGTTTCTGGTCTGAACCAACTCTTTTTTGGAGGCATCACGCGGAGGCTGTTGCAACAGGCGACCGGGTGCGCCGTGTGGGTCGTTGAGTGATGAGCCTGGCGCGCGCAAGATCGGTGGAAGTGCGTGGCGACAACGATGTCCGGCGATCAGCCCTTGCGTGTGGCACGTTCGGCGGATACCGGAAGTGTCGAACCTCAATCCTCTCGGCCACAGCACAGCATGGCCCTCACACACAAACCTGGCCTGTGGAAGAATCGAATCGCCGGATTCGTCGCGTGTCCGTTGATCGTGCTGGCTGGGTGCGCAGTGTTTGAAGAAGGGGAAATGATCTATTTTAAAAAAGCCAAGAAACTTCATGCCACCCAAGCCGAAGTCAAACGGCGGTTGGCAATTCCTGATGACACGCAATTCTTGGCAAACGGCGAACTGGTGTGGAGGTATCTAATCCAGCGGGAGTTCCCCGTCTGTGAAGGCGGGGGTGAGAGCAAGGTCCTGCGAAGCAGGACGATCGAAGATCGTAATCAGTTTAGGGCCACGCCTGTAAAGGCGTGGGAATCTA
>JAWOMO010000020.1:0-57921 GCA_033852435.1 Nitrospira sp. | reverse complement strand
GACCACAACCAATGCTCACCTCTCCCCTAGCCACCTCCATGCGGCCGTGAAACACCCCACCACGTTCGGCCTTTCGATCGCCCAGACGACGCCAATTTCCAGTGGAACTGTGACAGAAACCGGAACGATGGAAGGGAAGAGAGAAGAGAACCACACAGAAATGATTGAAAAGATTGGAGCGGGCGATGGGATTTGAACCCACGACAACTAGCTTGGGAAGCTAGGACTCTACCACTGAGCTACGCCCGCTCGATCACAACCTTCGCGAATCCTACGCTGGCCACTCGACTTAAGTCAAGGAACAGGAAGCTGCTAGCCTTGCAACTCGACCACCGCAAATTTTCGTCGTCCAATTTTCAACCGATAGACTTGGCCGGCAACGAGAGCCAAGGTTCCATTGGCATCGGTCTGTTTCTGGTCGTTCACTTCTAGACCACCTTGGATGATCAGTCTCCGCGCTTCGCTCTTGCTGGGAACTAGCCCGGTCTTTGCCACGAGATCCGCCAGGCTGATGCCCTTTCCGTCCCTCAAGTCGGCTGCCGTCAACTTCAAGCGTACATCCGGTTCATTTGGAAATTCCTGCTTCTGGAATTTCTGCTGAAATTCTGTCCGAGCCTGCCGGCCGGCTTCCTCGCCATGGTACCGAGCCACCAGCAACTGGGCCAAGGCCTGTTTCGCCTCCATCGGATGAAGAACCTTGACCTTAGCCGGATCTTCAGTGGTCAGCAATTCATAATAACGGAACATGAGCGCGTCACTGATGGACATGACTTTGCCGAACAGCTCACCGGGCTTGTCTTCAAGCGCGATATAGTTGCCAACGCTTTTGCTCATTTTCTTGATGCCGTCCGTCCCTTCCAATAACGGCATCGTGATCACCACTTGCGGTTCCTGGCCATAGTCCCGCTGCAATTCACGTCCGACCAACAGGTTGAACTTCTGATCCGTTCCACCCAACTCGACGTCAGACTTTAACGCGACCGAATCGTAGCCCTGCACCAGCGGGTAAAGAAATTCGTGCACGCTGATGGGTTTCTGCTCCTGGTAGCGTTTGTGAAAATCCTCCCGTTCCATCATACGTGCCACTCGATAATGGGCAGCAAGCTGAATCAGCCCGTCCGCCGTCATCGGCCCCATCCACCGGCTGTTGAACTCGATAATCGTTTTCTCAGGATCGAGGATTTTGAAGATCTGCCGCTGATAGGTCTTGGCATTCTCCTGCACCTGCTCCTTGGTCAACGCTTTTCTGGTCTCTGACACGCCGGTGGGATCACCGATCATCCCGGTAAAATCCCCGATCAAGAAAATAACCTGATGGCCAAGATCCTGAAAGTGCTTCAGCTTGTGAATCAGGACCGTATGCCCCAAGTGAAGATCGGGCGCTGTCGGGTCGAACCCGGCTTTCACGCGGAGGGGGCGATGCTCCTTCACTGCGCGAGTCAGCTTCGACTCGAGCTCGGCCTGGTGAATGACTTCAACCGCACCGCGAAGGATCAGATCAAGTTGACGAACCAGCTCGCTCATGTCGCGTCTCCGCCTCCCCGCACCGGACCCGTCGCCGGAGCCACATGGACTAACGGACGGAGACGTTCGAATTTCTTCTTGCCAATCCCTTTCACCTTTCGCAACTGTTCGACATCATGAAAGGTCCCTCGTGCGTGCCGATATTCGACAATCCGCTCGGCGAGAACAGGGCCGATTCCGGGCAGCGCTTCAAGTTCCTGCTCACTTGCACGATTCAGATCAAGCGTCGCATGTCCAGCCCCTGATGGAACTCGCGCTGAAGGCGGTGTATTCGAGGGGTCTGCGATCGAAGTCTCCGTGACAGCCGCTGATTGTTCTCTCGACGGTGATGTGACAGAAGAATATTCGCTCGCTTGTGCCTTCCCGCTACGAACGGCATCAGCATAACGAGACTGAGGGACGGTCCAGCCGATCCAGAAGACGACTCCCATCGTCGCCGCGAGCATCGCCAGTTTGACGAGCAATGAGGAGACCATCAGCTGGACCTCTTCCGAACCTGATGTATTGCCTTTCCCTCCACATCTTCGACGGCTTCCATGAACCCTTCTGCAAGCGTCGGATGGGCATGGATCATCGCGGCGACTTGTATCGCTGTGGCGCCAACCTGCATAGCGAGGGCTGCTTCATGAATAAGATCCGCCGCATGGGCACCGAGCATATGGACACCGAGAATTCGTCCACTGGATACCTCAGCGATGACTTTGCAGAAGCCAGTGATCTCTCCAGTCGCCTGCGCCTTGCCCAAACCCGCATAACGAAACCGACCAACCTTGAGGCTGGTATTCGGGTCTTCTCCCTTGGCTTCCGCTCGTTCACGCGCTTGGGCCTCGGTCAGTCCGACACGACCGATCTCGGGCAGGGTAAAAATACCCGCGGGAATGACATCGTAGCGGACCGTCGACTCGTGGCCCATGATATTTTCGACCGCCACCTTGCCCTGCGCCGAAGCCACGTGGGCCAGCATCGCCTTTCCCGTGACATCGCCGATCGCATAGATACCGGGCACGTTCGTCTCCATCCGTTCATTCACGAGGATGTCGCCACGCCGCCCTGTCTGAACTCCGACTCGATCCAAACCAATCCCCCGGCTGTTGAATCCGCGGCCCACCGAGACCAACAGCTTCTCGACTTCAAAGCTCGTGCCGTCTTTGCAACGGATCGATAACGTCGTCGGGTTACGAACAAGCGATTCGACCGTTGTTCCGGTCATCACCGTCACGTTTCGCTTCTTCAGTTCACGCGTCATCGTGGAAGAGATCTCTTCGTCTTCCAGCGGGAGAATGCGCTCCATCAACTCCACCACGGTCACATCTGTCCCAAGACCGCTGTACAGACTGGCAAATTCGCAGCCTTCCACTCCTCCGCCGATGATTAACATTCGAGCCGGGACCTGTTGAAGGTCCAGTAATTGCTGGCTCGTCAAAATCTTCACTCCGTCGATAGGGAACTGTGGAAGGTTCGGCCAGGACGAACCGGTCGCGATCACAATGGCATCAGCTGTGACCACTCGTTCTGTCCCATCTTTTATGGAAACCCGCACGGTCCCCGGACCTTCGATCACACCAGTCCCTTCAATGTGCTCGATATTCCAGGCCTTGAAGAGTGTGGCGATCCCTTTGACCAAACCGGCCACCACCTGATTCTTCCTTGCGACCATTTGAGGCAGATCATAGGCAACCGGTCCGGAAATCTGAATCCCCAGCGGCCCAGCCTTCTTCATTTTGTCTCCGAGTTCAACCACGGAAAGCAAAGCCTTGCTGGGAATGCAACCCCAATTCAAACAGACGCCGCCGAGTGCCTGGGATTCGACAACAGTCACACGCGCGCCAAGCTGGGCGGCCCGGATCGCCGCGACATACCCACCAGGTCCGGCACCCAGAATGGCGATGTGCTTAGGCATGGGAACGAATCAATGCTTTTGCGTGGAGAGAAAGGCCTCGTACTGCGCCGGCGTCATCAGCTTGTCGACTTCCCCGGCATTGGAGAGGTCAACGACCACCATCCAACCCTTGCCATAGGGATCGCTGTTCACAACTTCGGGATGATCCTTGAGATCGGCATTCACTTTTACAATAGTCCCACTGACTGGCGTATAGATAGTGGAAGTGGTTTTGGTCGATTCGACTTCTCCGATTTGATGCCCGGCTTTCACAACCGCTCCAACCTTCGGCAAGTCGATGAACACGATGTCGCCCAGGGCATCTTGCGCGAAATGACTGATGCCAACGGTAGCCTGCACACCGCTGACACGCGCCCACTCATGTTCTTGATGATATCGTAGATCAGCTGGAATCATGCTGGTCCTTTCATGCTCTGACACTCAAGGAACAAAACTTAGCCCAATATTTCCATACCGGGGAAAAAGTAGCTGATCTCAAACTGGGCCGTCTCGGGTGAATCAGACCCGTGCACTGCATTGAATTCGATGTTGGCTCCGTGCGCTTTTCGAATCGTACCGGCCTCGGCCTTCGCCGGATCCGTGGCACCCATCAATTCGCGGTTTTTCTTAATCGCATTGTCCCCCTGCAACACGAGCACTACTGATGGCCCGGAACACATGAAGCTGCACAGACTGTCAAAAAATGGTCTGGCCTTGTGGACAGCGTAGAACCCTTCGGCCGTCATTTTCGACATCTGCATCAGTTTCATGGCAACCGGCTTCAGACCAGCCTTTTCATAGCGGTTAATAATGTCGCCAATCGCGTGCTTCTTGACCGCATCGGGCTTGATAATCGCTAAGGTTCGTTCACTCATTGCTTGAACTCTTCCTCCAATCTAGTGATAGGACATTGCAAAAACTATTCGGTCATTATAGGGATGGCCCGCCGGAGTTTCAAGGGACGAGCGTCGCTAAGCGGCAAAATGTTGCGCAATTTCATGAGGCTTGAAGACGCCCCGTTCAGTGATGATGCTGGTGACTAACTCGGCCGGCGTGACATCAAAAGCCGGGTTGTAGACGGCTACCCCCTTGGGAGCGACAGGATGACTTCCATGAATTGTTGTGACTTCAAGCGCGTTACGTTGTTCAATCGGAATCTCCGCGCCAGTTTTTGTCTTTAAGTCGATGGTCGAATAGGGTGCGGCCACATAGAACGGAATGCCGTGAGCCTTCGCCAGAACAGCGACGGAATAGGTGCCGATTTTATTGGCTACGTCTCCGTTAGCGGCAATGCGATCCGCACCAACGACGCAGAGATGGATCTTTCCTTGTCGCATGAGCGATCCGGCCATGTTATCGGTGATCAACGTGACGGGAATCTTGTCTTGCATGAGTTCCCATGCCGTCAGCCTGGCTCCCTGCAGAACAGGCCGTGTCTCGTCAGCAATGACCTGAATCTTCTTCCCCTGCTCCCACGCTGCGCGAATGACACCGAGCGCAGTCCCGTAGCCAGCGGTCGCGAGCGCGCCGGCATTGCAGTGGGTCAACACCGTCTGCCCGGTTGCTATGAGCGCGGCGCCATGCCGTCCCATCGCCTTGCAAAGCGCGATGTCTTCGTCAAGAATCGCCTGCGATTCCTTCATGAGCCCCGCCTTGATTGTCGCAACCGGTTCGGTCCGTAACGCGGCAGTCTTCTGCCTCATCCGCTCAATGGCCCAGAAGAGGTTAACCGCGGTAGGTCGAGCCGCAGCAAGACGATTGCAAATGGCGAACAGCGCAGTGGCAAAACCCTGATAATCAGTCGCGGTAATCGATTGTGCACCAAGGGCGACTCCCATGGCAGCCGTAACACCGATCGCCGGGGCGCCCCTAACTTTCAATTCGCGAATAGCTTGCACCACCGTATCCACATCGCGGCAATCCAGAAATTCAACGTGCTCGGGCAGGCGACTCTGATCGAGTAACCGAACCGCGCCGTCTTTCCATTCAACGGTAGGAACCATAGGAGACCCTTGTAACGAGAATCTCGCGTGAGTGCAAGGGGCAGCACATGTCAAGCTTATGAAGGAGAATGGGAGAAGGACGGGATCGGCTGAATACTTCTGAGAGAGGTCGATGAAGTCTGTGCACTACCGGCTATTGACTCGTTTTCCTACTGGAAGCAACATAACAGGTTTTTGTTCCACCCTTTGATCTAGCTTCGCCAATTCACGTTCCAGCATCGCCCTGATAAAACCACTAGTGGTATAGCCCTGTTGTTTGAGGCTGTCCAATTGGGTCTTGAGTTCCTCAGGTAACTGGATGACGATTCGTACGAGCTTCGGCATAGCAAGCTCCCTTCAACAGCAGAAACAGGGTTATCCGGCCGAAGTGATTGCACACGCTATGCCTTGCTATCATTTGCAGGGCCTTGAATAGAATTGAGGACTTATGTGCATCCAGTGGAAAAAGCATGAGGAATCTTGCCTATTTTCGTCTGCCATCGCCCCCAATTGTACAACCATTTTGTATAGGAATGTGCTCAAGGTCCAGCCTACGTCATTGCATCCATTGACCGGCCAAACGCCGCCAGTTTGCAATTTCGCAGTCCCATAGGCAGGCGGATAACGCTGTTGGCTGGAGTTTCTCCTCTCTCGTACGGTGAACCTGTAGGAGAGAATCTGATGATTTCCCCGCGATCCATACTCCACCGTCCCGGTCCGTTCGATAGATCGATGCTCCTTGTCCTGCATAGGCATCGACGACCTTAGGGGCGGGATGCCCATAGGGATTATGTCGGCCGACCGAGAACACGGCATGCTGTTGACGTAATCTCGTAATCCATTCCGGATTCAACGAACTGATGGCCCCGTGATGAGGCACTTTTAAGACCGCCACCGGTTCTGGCCGAGACGTGAGCTGCATTCGACGAAGACTATCCTGTTCAACATCAGCAGCAAAAATCATCCGGTGAGCTCCACAGGTCAGCTCAGTAACAATGGAGCGATTATTCAACAGATGTCCTTCGCGACGGTTGCCAGGTTGTTGCTCCCGAGTTGTGGCAGCACCCGGTGGATTCAACACCATGAGGCGGCAGTCATGGGATGCAAGGATCTCTTGGCCTTCCTTGGCCTGCTGTTCAGTAAGTCCACGCTCTGCAAGCGCCTGCAAAAGCTTGCGATAGAACAATTCGTCACGGCCGTCTCCGGTTCCCCAGTAATGTTTCACGTTGAAGTGCCGTAGCAGCCAGGTTAGCCCTCCCACATGGTCGAGTTGGGGGTGAGTTCCGACCATGTGATCGATGGTTCTGATTCCCCTGTTCCAGAGATATGGCGCGACTACTCCACGTCCCATGTCGAATCGTTCGTATGTCGCCCCTCCGTCGATCACAACGACCCGGCCGTCAGGCCATTCAATCACCATACTGTCACCCTGGCCTACATCCAAGAAAGTCACGCGAAATTGATCTCCTTCGAGCGCAATCCTGGGAGACCAGACCCACCAGAGCAACAACAGCATGATCCCAGCGCCGGCTGTCATTCGAAATAAGACTTGTCTCCCTTTTAGCCAGATCACTCCCAGACACGCATAAAACACCAGCATCGTGAGGATGGAGGGGGAGGCAACGTGCCACTCCCCTCCAGGTATCCTCGACACGAGTGTATGCTCTCGATGAACCAGTCGATTAAAAGTTGTAGCAGCGAACTCCATGGCAAGACGGTGCTTCCGCTCATGATCGGACCCAGCCCTGCAAAGAGACCCAATGGGACAAGGAGCAAACCCATCAGTGGAACAGCGACGATGTTCGTAACGAGGCCCAGCCACGACACCTGATTGAAGTAGAAGGCGACGAACGGTGTCGTTGCCAGCGTCACAGCTGCGCTCATGACCCCGACGTCTCTGCTCCACTTCATGCCTGTTGCGAGCGCTGTCGCGTGGTGGGAGGGCTCCGCTTCTTCAGAGGGAAAAGACCAAGAAAGCCAGGCCGCGATCGCACAGACCGAAAGAAACGACAGCTGAAATGAAATGTCATAGAGCGCCTGAGGATCGTGCAGCCATATCACCATGGCAGCCAGTGCCAAGGCATGAAACATGCGCTGATCGTATCCGAGCCATTTGGCGAGCAACGTTGTCAGTACCATCACCAACGAACGCACAGTCGCCAGCTCTGCTCCGGCCAGAAAGGCATAGGCAGTCACAGGGACAATTGTTGCCACGGCGGCAATGCGGGTCGCCGTGATCGTTCGAGACATCGCTAGCAACCATGCCTGCGGCAGCCGCAACACGGCAGCTCTCACCGAAACAAATACGAGGAGGGCCACCAGGCCGAGATGGCTCCCCGATATAGACAGAAGGTGTACGGTTCCCGTGACCATGAACTGATCGCGCAGCTCGGCATCCAGAAATCCCCGATCACCGACGATGATGCCGAGAAACAACCCCAACGCTGGCTGTGAAAGCGACTGCAGAGCCGCAAGCCGAATGCTCCCTCGCCAGCGATCAATGCGATTCCAGACACTCCACCAGGCGGAAGCTTGCCCTGATTCCAGAAATTCGACCCCGTCAACTCCTGTAACGGTAGCCACAGCTTCAATTCCCTGCCGCTCGAGATAGGTCGCATAGTCGAACCCTCCGGGATTCAACGTGCCGCTCGGAACCCCCAGCTTGGCCCTGAACCGGACGCGGTCACCCTCGAACAGGAGCCGCTCTGGCATACGCCAAGTCAGTCGAATCAGACGCGGGCGCCCGGGCTCAGCAATCTCTCCATCATGTTTGACGACCATGAGCAATCGATCCGACGCCTGTTGGACAGGGGCGATGATCCGTCCCGTAAGAGTCTCAAGAAGATTCTGTTCATTCTCGACGAACACAACCTTCGAGAATCCCTCAACTGCGACAATCCAATAGATGACTCCCAGCAGGAGACAACAAAAGCCGGCTGTGGCATCGCTTCCTGCCACGCGCTGCCGTACTTCCAGGATGGACAATCCTATGGCGATGGTAAAAAGAAGAAGCGAAAGGGAGAAGGGGAAATACGGAATGAGAGAACCGACGACGAGGCCACAGGTAAAGGCGAGAGTTAGGGACGGTAGCATGGGCTCCCGTCAATCAGGATGGCTGGAGGACCAGCCAGTCTCGTATCAAAACCGCTCAGCCGAGATGGGCCGTGATGATGGTCGCCAGGCGATCTGCTTCTTCTCGAATGACGGTGTCCTGTTCGCCTTCCACCATAATTCGCAGAAGCGGCTCGGTCCCGGAGTAGCGGACCAGGACCCGCCCGCTGCCATTCAGGCGGCGCTCGCTCTCCCGGATCGCCTGCTGGAGATCCGGAATGCTGTCAAGGTTCGGTTTTTTTGATACCTTTACATTCAGTAACACTTGAGGCACCGCAGTCATAGCCTTGGCCAATTCGGACAGAGGCTTTTCCGTCCGCTTCATCAGCGATAACACCTGCAGTGCTGAAATGAGCCCGTCGCCGGTCGTATTATGATCGAGGAAGATGAAATGGCCGGATTGCTCGCCCCCGAAGTTATAGCCATCGGCCATCATTCGCTCCAACAGATAGCGGTCTCCCACAGCCGTCCGAACCAGCTGAATACCGGCTCGCGTCATGGCGAGCTCTAACCCAAAGTTACTCATGACGGTGCCGACAACCGTCTCCCTCGCGAGCAACCCATTCCGGTAAAGATCCAGCCCCAAGGCGGCCATCATGTGATCGCCATCGACGACGTGTCCCTGTTCGCACACAAATATCGCGCGATCAGCATCGCCGTCGAGAGCCACTCCGAGATTGGCGCCCTGTTCACGCACCGCCTTCTGCAAGAGCTCAGGATGGACCGCTCCGCATCCCGCATTGATGTTCATGCCGTCCGGTTTGTTGCCGATCACCTCAACTTTGGCGCCAAGCTCACGCAAGACGGTCGGCGCGACCTTGTAGGCCGCACCATTGGCGCAATCAACGACCAGTTTGATGCCCTGAAAATCGAGTTCCTTTGGCAACGACCGCTTGACGAACTCGATATAGCGTCCTTCGGCATCGTCGATTCGAAAGGCTTTCCCAATGGCGTCGGCCGTCGGGCGCAAATGAGCGATCTCGTCGGATACGATGAGCTGTTCAATCCTCGCCTCGATCTCATCAGGCAGTTTGAACCCGTCGTTAGAAAAGAATTTGATCCCGTTGTCTTGATAAGGATTATGGGACGCCGAAATCATTACGCCGGCATCCGCTCGCAAGCTTCTGGCCAAGAAGGCGATTGCAGGCGTCGGCATTGGTCCAACCAATAGCACATCAACACCCATCGAGCAGATGCCGGAGACCAACGCAGCCTCGAGCATGTAGCCTGAAACCCGTGTATCCTTCCCGATCACAATCTGATGCCGCCCGGCTCGGCGCTTAAAGATATGCGCTGCAGCCCTGCCCAGCTGCATCGCAGTTTCACTGGTCATCGGCTCCAGATTCGCAATACCCCGAACCCCGTCTGTCCCAAAGAGTTTACGCATGCTGTTCCCGTAATGAAGATTTCCTTCGGCGGACGATCGCTGATGCCACCTGTACAACATCCCGCATCGCCGCGACGTCATGCACGCGAAGGATCTGCGCCCCCTGCTCCACGGCGAGCGCCACCACCGCTGCTGTTCCCCACGCCCGACCCTGCACCGGTTGACCAGTCAGTTGGCCGATGAACGACTTTCTGGACGGACCGACAAGCAATGGATAACCCAATTGGGTGAACCGGGGAAGGTGCGCCAAGAGATCGAGATTCTGTACGAGAACCTTACCAAACCCAATCCCTGGATCAAGGATGATTCGATTTCTCGCGACGCCTCGTTCGATGGCATGTCGTGCTCGTTCTGACAGAAAGGCGGCAACATCTTCCACCACATCGTGATACTGCGGCGCGTCCTGCATCGTCTGGGGATTCCCCTTCATATGCATCAGCACCAAACCTGCTTCGGCCTGGGCTACGACGTCGACCATCGCCGGATCGCCTCGTAATGCCGTGACGTCATTAACAATCGCCGCTCCCGCTTCAATTGCAGCTTTCGCCACGCAGGCTTTTGATGTATCCACCGATATCGGAACGGAAACCCCCTTCGCCACCCTCGTCACAACTGGGATGAGTCGTCGGAGTTCCTCCGTTGCATCGATCGGCATAGCTCCAGGCCTGGTCGATTCTGCCCCGATATCCAGCAGATCGGCCCCTTCCTCAACAAGTCGGATGGCATGAGCCACCGCAGCATCACAATCAAAATAGCATCCGCCGTCGGAAAAGGAATCTGGTGTCACGTTGACGATCCCCATGAGCAAAGGACGCGATTCCGATCCAATAACCTGGTTTCCAGCCTGAAATTCCATAGTCTTCAGCGAAATGCCCGCTGCAGATCCACATCAACTGTTGCAGGCAAGATACTATTTCCCACTGCAGCAAATCGACTCCGGCAGAATTATCCTGACGAATTATCAAGAAAGAGGAAAGGATACCCTCTTTCAAATGGCTTTACGTATGAACCCCGTGCAACTCCAATGCCCTGGAATTGCACGGGAGAAACAGCAGGGTCTTTAGGCAGGAACCGTCTGCGAAGAAGATTGCAACAGAATCTGATCGATCTCCGTCGCGTCCAATACTTCTTTTTCTAAAAGGGCTTCGGCAAGGGCCTTGAGACTCGTCAAGTGCTCCGTCAGGAGCCGCTTGGCCCGCTCATAGTTCTCGGTCACGAGTCGCTTGATCTCAAGATCGATTTCGAGCGCAACCTGGTCGCTAAAGTCGCGTTTCGTCGTGAGCTCGCGGCCGAGGAAGATCTCCTCTTCCTTGCGTCCGAAGGTCAACGGCCCGAGTTTTTCGCTCATTCCCCACTCACAAACCATTTTCCTGGCAAGATCCGTGGCGCGCTCGATGTCGTTCCCAGCGCCGGTCGTGATGTGCTTGAGGATGAGTTCTTCCGCCACGCGCCCGCCCATGAGAATGGCCAGGTTGTTGTACAAAAACTCCTTTGAATAATTATGGCGATCATCCGTCGGCAACTGCATGGTCACGCCCAGTGCGCGGCCGCGTGGAATGATCGTCACTTTGTGCACCGGGTCTGTGCCCGGCAGCAGCTTGGCCATCAAGGCATGCCCCGCCTCGTGGTAAGCCGTCGTCCGTTTCTCTTCGTCGCTGAGGATCATGCTCTTGCGCTCTGCGCCCATGAGCACCTTGTCCTTCGCCATCTCGAAATCGACGACTTCCACTTCCTTCTTATTCTGACGGGCCGCCCATAGAGCCGCTTCGTTGACCAGGTTTTCCAAATCCGCGCCGGAGAATCCCGGTGTCCCACGGGCGATCTTCTCGAGTTCGACGTTGGCTGCAACCGGAACTTTCTTCGTGTGGACTTTGAGGATTTCCGAACGGCCTCGCAAGTCCGGACGATTCACGACAACTTGGCGATCGAAACGACCCGGTCTCAGCAGAGCGGGATCGAGCACGTCCGGACGGTTCGTCGCAGCGATTAAGATGACACCTTCCGTTGTATCGAATCCGTCCATTTCGACGAGGAGCTGATTGAGCGTCTGCTCACGCTCGTCGTGACCACCGCCGAGTCCCGCACCGCGCAGCCGTCCGACGGCATCGATCTCATCGATGAAAATAATGCAGGGTGCATGCTTCTTCCCTTGCTCGAAGAGATCGCGCACACGAGAGGCGCCGACGCCGACGAACATTTCGACGAAATCCGATCCGCTGATGCTGAAGAACGGCACACCCGCTTCCCCGGCAATGGCCTTGGCCAACAGCGTCTTGCCGGTACCAGGAGGCCCCACGATCAACACGCCTTTCGGGATGCGCCCACCAAGCTTCTGGAACTTGCGTGGATCCTTCAGGAACTCGATGATCTCGAGCACCTCTTCTTTCGCTTCATCGATACCCGCGACGTCCGAGAATGTCACCTTCTTACGTTCTTCCGTCAACATCCGGGCCCGACTCTTTCCAAAAGACAGGGCTTTATTTCCTCCGATCTGCATTTGACGCATGAGGAAAAACCACAATCCCAGGAAGAGGACAAACGGTCCCCAGGTCACCAGAAATGTAATGTACCAAGGGCTCTCGTCAGGCGGCTTGGCTTCGATCTGAACACCCTTTTCCCTCAACACCTTGACAAAGTCCGGGTATTCCGCAGTGTACGTTCTGATACGTGTTTTGTCTTTGAGCACCGCGCTGACATGACTAGACTTGATGATCACCTTTTCGATGTCGCCCTTGTCGAGTTTGGCCATGAAGTCGCTGAAAATGACTTCTTCTTCCGGCGCATGGGTCGGTACGCTGAAGAGATTAAACAGCAGGATCATGAACAGGCCGACTACGACCCAGAAGAGCAGATTCTTCGCCCTGGAATTCATCCAGTTCTCCTTGTGGGTAGCACCGTCAACTGGTGAGTAAAACCGCGAACTTGAGAGATGTTAACATAGGCTTCTTCCTAGTGACAACCGCCTTCGCATTCCCTACTCCTGCTCTCCCTTCAAATCGAGGACCGCAAGGTAGGGCAAATTCCGATATTTCTGTTGATAGTCAAGGCCATACCCTACCACATACTCGTTCGGGATCTTGAATCCCACGTAGTCGAGCGGCACATCGATGGTCCTTCGTTCCGGCTTGCTGAGCAAGGTACAGACCTTGATCGACTTGGGCTTGTGCGCGGACAGGCGTTTGATCAGATATTGCACGGTCAGCCCGGAGTCAACAATATCTTCCACCAACAAGACATCCTTCCCTTTTATGTCCTCCGTCAATTCCGTGATAACCTTCACTTTCCCTGATGTCTTGGCTTGACTCCCATAGCTGGTCACGATCATAAAATCGATTCGCATCGGAATCCTGATGGCACGGGCAAGGTCCGCGTAAAACGCATAGGCCCCTTTCAACACGCCGACCAGGACAAAGTCTTTGCCTGCGTAGTCCGCGGCGATCTGCTTGCCGAGTTCTTTAATGCGGGCGCGCATCTCTTCTTGCGTCACAATCGGCCGCCCAAAAATTCGGTCCATGCTCATGCTATTGCGCTCCTTCGCTCATCGACTCAGTTATCGTCACAAGCAGGCACCGTGACGTACTTGGCCGCACGAGAAAACGTTCATCTTGCCTCCAGCCAATGACCCAGAGAATGCCCTCTCGAGCAACCAGCAACGGAATGGCTTGCCGGTCACATCGGGCCACTTTCCAATCCGTAAACAAATCTTGCAGCTTTTTGCTCTTCCCCTTCATGCCACAGGGATATACTCGGTCACCCGGTCGCCAGTTCCGAAGGAGCAGCGGACCTGAGCAACGGTCAGCATCAAAGACCGCCCGGGATGAAGATGGCTTTTTCAAGAACGGCTCAGCTTCGTCTCGTCGCAGTATTTGTACATGAATATGCTGCTTGGTTCTAGGCCAATATGCCATTGAAGGAATCGGTACTCCAACTTCTAAGTCGGTATAGGTTCCTGAAACTTTCGCGCCTGCCTGCAACCCCTGCCCTTTGGGATCGATCCTGACCCCCTCCCGATCTCGTGTCAGCTCAGCATGACGAAGCGACAACCTCGCACCTTGTGTCCCAGAGAGAAAGAACTTCCGCACCGTTTCCACAACCGGAAGGCTCGGCGAACGCTTTTCCTCATCCGTGGCTCGAAGCACCAAGCGAACGAGCCGCCGCTGCAGAGCAACAGGTAGTGAGGGAACGGTCTGTCGTTCGAGGCGCTGTCCTCCGCTCAGATCCCGTTCCACAGCGGTGGCGTACAACGCATCAGCCGTTTTTTCCAAGTAGTGCTCGTCCTCACGCAGCACATCAGCCTGGCGCTGCAGCACGTGGATGATTGACGGCGCAATCTGCATCATCACCGGTACCAGTTCCTTCCTGATACGATTGCGCCGGTAGGAACTGGTCTCATTGCTGGAATCTTGACGGTACGACAATCCTTCCTGCTTCAAATACTCGACAATCTCATCGCGGGTAGCAGTCAAGAGCGGGCGCACGATCAAATTCTCACGAACGAACGGCATCCCCGCAAGTCCTGCCAATCCGGCACCACGCAGCATCCACATCAAGACGGTTTCAGCCTGGTCATTGGCCGTATGGCCGACGACGATACGATCGGCGCCGATATCTCGAGCGATCGATTTCATCGCCCCGTAGCGGGCATCCCGGGCCAGCGCCTGCAGCGAAGAAGTTCTCCGCCGTTTGGCAAGCGTCGGCCGTTGAACGATCAGGGGAATCTGCCGCTCACGGCAGAATGCGGCAACGAAGGCTTCGTCCTCTTCAGATTCGCTTCCCCTCAAACGATAGTTAAAGTGGACCGCGGTGAGCGTGAGCCGCCACGAGGGGGCAAGCCTGCCAAGCAAGGAAAGCAATGCAGTAGAATCAGGTCCGCCCGAGACGGCCACGAGCAAATGGTGCCCCGGAGCAAACAGCCGCTGTTCACGAATGGTCCGCACCATTCGTTTCAGCAATGCAGGCTTGGTTCTGCGGTTAATCTGGGTCGCCACCATTATGAGGTTCCTTGGGAATACCGACGACAACTCATCTTGGCTCGATCCACATCACGAGCAATTTGGGCGGACAGCTCTTCTGCCGAAGCGAACGTGTGGTCTCCCCGCAGCCGTTCAAGAAACTCCACCATCAGCTCCCGACCGTACAAATCGCGCTGCTGATCCAGCAGATTGACTTCGATCAGCCGCTCACCCGGCCCGAACGTCGGTCTCGTGCCAATGTAGGCAATCGCATCATACGTTGTCGACTCGCAACTGGCCCTGGCCGCATAGACCCCGTCAGGCGGCATGACCCGGTGCGGCGGGACAGGGAGATTCGCGGTCGGCCAACCCATAGCCTGCCCCTGCTGCCGCCCTGAGATGACCCTCCCGCTAATTCCATAGGCTCGACCCAACAACGCCGTCGCCTCTTCCATGTCTCCGGCCTGGATCAGTTGCCTGATTCTGGTGGAACTGACGATTGCGCCGTTCAATGTGATCGGCGCAATCGGATGAACCTTAAAACCGTAGGTGTCACCGAATCTTGCCAGGTCGGCAATGCGGCCAGCCCGCCCTTTGCCAAAAGCAAAATGTTCGCCCACAAAAATCTCCGCAATGTTGAGCTCCCGGTGAAGCGTGGACTCGGCAAATTGCTCGGGGGTCATTGCAGCCAGAGCCGGAGTGAACTCAAGAAACACGACCTCGTCGACTCCGGCCAATTCGAAATGCGCAAGCTTCTCTTCCGGGCTGGTGAGAAAGCGCAGGTCCACGTGGGGAGCCAGAATCTTCACCGGGTGCGGGTCAAACGTCAGGACGAGCGCCGTGCCCTGAGCCTTCCGAGCCGTCTCCACGACTGTCTGCAAGAGCGCACGATGGCCGAGATGGTGACCATCAAAGTTTCCGATTGTGGCGACTGGATAGGGCCGTGGCCTGGCTTGGGTCAGCCCGCGCGTCACGGTAAGCTTCATCGTCAATGGAGGAGACGCGCTGCGTCTTTGGCGAAGTAGGTCAGAATCAGATCGGCCCCTGCCCGCTTGATGGCCAGCAGAGACTCCAGCATGGCGCGCGACTCATCGAGCCATCCGGCTTTCCCTGCTGCTTTAATCATGCTGTACTCGCCGCTGACCTGGTAGGCCGCAATGGGAAGCCAGGTCTGAGCTCGCGCCGTCGCGATCACATCGAGGTACGGCAATGCCGGCTTCACCATCACAATGTCGGCACCCTCTTCTATATCAAGCGCAATCTCGCGCATGGCTTCACGCTTATTGGCAGGATCCATTTGATAGGACTGGCGATCGCCGAATTGCGGCGACGACCCGGCTGCGTCTCTGAATGGCGCATAGAAACAGGAAGCGAATTTCGCCGCATAGGCCATGATGGGTAGGTCGGGATAACCCGCACGATCGAGTTCGTCTCTGATCGCGGCCACCCTGCCGTCCATCATATCCGATGGCGCCACCATATCGGCACCAGCCTGTGCATGCGTGCGTGCCATCGCTCGAAGGCAGTCCAGGGTTTCATCGTTCAGAATGCGACCATTCTTGACAATGCCGCAATGTCCGTGGCTGGTGTATTCGTCGACGCAGACGTCGGTGATGACCATGAGCCCCGGCACCTGGTCTTTCACGGCCTTGATCGCCCGCTGCACGATTCCGTTCGGATCGTATCCGGATGATCCCCGTTCGTCTTTGCGATCGGGAATTCCGAATAGAATGATCGCCGGAATGCCCAGACCGGCGACCTCGCCCGCTTCCTTCACCAAAAGATCGATCGACAGCCTAAACTGCCCCGGCATCGAGGCGATCTCCTCACGTCGATCGCGTCCTTCCGTGACGAAAATCGGATAGATTAAATCCGACGGCGAGAGACTCGTCTCACGCACCATTCGGCGCAACGCTTCGTGCTGTCGAAGCCGTCTCAGACGCTGGATAGGAAATGCCATGTCGGTTACTTCCTCGGCAAATTCGTCAGGAACACCACCAGGTCGCGGACGGAAATCATCCCGACCAATTTTCCATCCTTCGTCACACCGAGATGGCGGAGATGCGTTTGCGCCATCAGATCGTTGGCGTCCAACAACGTCTTGTTATCCTCGATCGTCATGATCGGAGCCGACATGATCTGCTCGACGGTGGTCTTGTGTGTATCGGCCCCGGCCGCCACCACGCGCCGAACCATGTCCGTATCCGTCAGAATCCCGACGATCTCCTTGCCGTTCGTCACGAACAAGCTGCCGATTCCTCGATCACGCATGATCCGGGCGGCGGTTTGCACATCCGTATCACGTTCGACGGTAATGAATTTTTCCTTCGGAACCATGAATGATTTCACTGGAACCATGAACGATCCTCCCTTTGCTAATACGATACGCTACCCGTGTGCCCCGTGCTATCGCAACGCAGACACTTCGATTCGGGCCCCTTCGCTGAAATGCCGCACGATGGCCTGAGCCAATGCCGGCACCGTATTTTCCGGCGGCACAATGGCGACCGACAATCCACACTCCGCCGCCGTTTGCGCCGTGATCGGACCGATGCAACCGATCGCCGTTTTGGTCCCCAACCGCCGCGCCTCATCCGATCCCCCAACCAACTCGACAAAATTTCTGACAGTCGATGAACTCGTAAAGGTGACAAGATCAATCTTGCCCGCCGCGATCTGCTCTCGAAGCCGACTAAGATCAGCCGCAGGGACGATCGTGCGGTAGACCGCAATCACGTCGACTTCCGCGCCCATGCGACGCAATTGTTCGGGCAAGAGCTCCCGCGCCACTTCCGCACGCGGAATCAAGACATGCTTCCCGCGAAGATCCTGTCCCTCGAACGCCGCCAGGACTCCCTCGGCTTGATACTCCAACGGGACCATATCAGGTCTTAGGCCATGTTGCTCCAACTCGGTCGACGTACGAGGCCCGATCGCACAGACTTGCAGATGGGCCATCGCACGTGAGTCCTTGTGCGCTGCGCGGAGGCGCTCCATGAACGGCTTCACCCCGTTCACGCTGGTGAACATCAGCCACTGGTAGCTTGCGAGGTGGGCGATCGCATGATCGATGGCTTGCCAACTGACAGGCGGCACAATCTGAATCGTCGGCACTTCGATCGTCTCCGCCCCGTAAGCTGCCAATAAGCGCGAAAACTCCTGCACTTGCTCCTGAGCTCGCGTCAGGACAATTCGTTTGCCGAAGAGCGGTCGTTTTTCAAACCAGTTCAATTGATCTCTCAACCCGACGACGTCGCCGATGACGATCACGGTCGGCGGTTCGAATCGCGCCCGTTCAGCCTTCTCCACGATATCCTTCAAAGTCCCAACCACTGTCTGCTGATCGGCTCTCGTCCCCCAACGAATGGCCGCAACCGGCGTCTGGGGAGAGCGCCCCTCCTCCAGCAACCGCGCCACGATGGTCGGAAGCGTCTTCATGCCCATCATGAAGACCAAGGTGCCAGATGTCGCTGCCAGTTTTGGCCAGTCCATGACCGTCGTCTGCTTGGACGGATCTTCATGCCCCGTTACAATCGTCACGGTCGACGCCAACGTACGATGTGTGACTGGAATACCGGCATAGGCAGGAACGGCAACCGCGGCAGTCACGCCCGGTACCACTTCGAAGTCGACTCCCGCAGCCGCCACGGCTTCAGCCTCTTCCCCGCCTCGCCCAAACACGAAGGGATCTCCGCCCTTTAAGCGAACCACCACCTGCCCCGCCTTGGCCCTCTCGATTAGCAGACGATTGATATCCGCTTGATCTTGATAATGACCCCGACCTCGGCGACCGACATAGATCCGCTCGGCCTGCTCCCGGGTGTATTGCAGCAAGACCGGATTGGCCAGGTAATCGTACAGGACGACATCAGCCTGCTCAAGACATTCCTTGCCTTTCAGCGTCAAAAGGCCGGGATCTCCAGGCCCTGCGCCCACCAGATACACTTTCCCCCGACGAGCCGTATCCATCACGACGTTCCGTAAATCATTTGGAGAATTTTATCGCCACCGCGTGCGAGCAGCCGTTCTGCTAATTGGATTCCCATTGACTCGGGATCCGCCACGGTCCCCCGTACGGTCTCGCGGATGACTTCCTTCCCGTCGACGCTGGCCACCAAGCCTTCCAACGTGACATCCGATCCATTCAACGTCGCATGAGCCGCGATCGGAACCTGACAGCCCCCTTGCAAACGATGGAGCAACGCCCGTTCTGCCAACACCATCGTTCTGGTCGGAGCATGTTCGAGCTCCGCGAGGAGCGAACGCACGAAACCATCATCCCGCCGACCTTCGATTCCCAAGGCTCCCTGACCGATCGCCGGCAAACTGATCTCCGGCGCGAGATACTCGGTAATCTCATGCTCCCACCCCAGACGGCGTAACCCCGCCGCAGCAAGCACAATCGCGTCGAACTGGCCCTCCCGCAACTTCCTCAATCGTGTGTCCAGGTTACCACGCAACATACTGATAGAAAGATCCGGCCTGGCCTGTAGTAACTGGGACTGGCGCCGAAGGCTGCTCGTCCCGACTTTCGCTCCATGCGGAAGATCTTTGAACAACCGTCCATCCCGGCTGATCAGCGCATCCCTCGGATCCTCACGGATGGGAACACACAGCAACTCCAATCCGTCAGGCAGCTCAGTCGGCACGTCCTTCATACTGTGGACAGCCAGATCGATCTCGCCGGACAACAGCGCCTCTTCAATCTCCTTGACGAACAATCCCTTGCCGCCGATCTTCGCCAGCGGGACATCGAGAATCTTGTCGCCGGCCGTATGAATCCGTCGCAGCGTCACCGTAACATGCGGGGCCAGCTCTTTGAGCCGAGCCTGAACCCACTCGCTCTGGTGCACCGCGAGCTTGCTGCCGCGTGTCCCAAGAACCAACTGTGACCGTGCTTGTGTCGAATGTGTCATATCACTCTGTTCAATGGCTCGCACGAGGTTCGGATGGGTAGCTCATCGGAAGAGTTCGACTGCCGTGCAGTTTTTCTTCACCCGATATCGCTGATACACCACGATCATTCGAAATCGGCTCAGTAATCAAACTGCGATATGAAGTGGACACGAGGAAATAGCTCATCAAGCCGAGTATCGACAACAGATAGACCAGCACATCCCACCGGACCCCTGCCCGCACCCGATAATCGAACCCGCAAGCCGGACAATCTGGCAGCGGATCATGGCCAAGATAGGCCTTCCGGCAGTTGGGACAGGTAAAGAGCTTCGGACCTTTGGCCGCCAGACCCACCGCTTCTTCCTCACAATTGGCCCGCTTCAGCTTGGTTCGTTCCCGCCCGATCCCCGGGTTGTCCCTTCAGTTTCAACTTCCTCGGTCAGCGACGCAGGCCCCGAGTCGCTCAAATTGAAGAATCTCCGCGCCGCCTCGACGAACGCAGCACCATCAGCTGATGTTACTTCACTCTTGAGCGTCACCATCGTGTTATGAATCAACTTATTCACGATGGACGAAGCCATGCTCTCCACCAATGCTCGCTCCTGCTGCGAGAGATTCCCCAGACGCCCCAAGACTTTTTCGACCTCGGCACGCCTAATGTCCTCGACGCGGGTCCTGAGCGCCACAATCGTGGGAGTGACTTCGAGTGACTGCAGCCATTGCCGAACAACACCCACTTCGTCAACCACCATGTGCTCGGCCTTTTCGGCTTCCTGCAGCCGTTCATCGCGATTCTGTTCGACCCGGCTCTTCAAATCATCGATATCGAACAGAAAGGCGTTATCGACATGGCGCACCGCGGGATCGATATTGCGCGGGACCGAGATGTCGATCAAGAAGATCGGGCGGTTCATCCGCTGCTTCACCGCCCGCTGCACGTCTTCGCTGCCGATCAAATAATGCGAGGCTCCGGTCGAGACGAGGACAATGTCGGCAGCAGCCATGTCCTCGCGAAAATGCTCAAACGGGACCGCCGTGCCATTGAATCGATCGGCCAATTCAAGCGCGTGCTGCGGCGTCCTGGTCGTGACGCGAACGTGCTGCACGCCGTTGGCAATAAAATGCCGTGCCGCGAGTTTCGCCATTTCCCCCGCCCCGACCAGCAAGACGGTCTTGTCGCTGAGATCAGCGAAGATCTTCTTGGCGAGTTCGACGGCTGCGTAGCTGACCGATACCGCCATTTCAGCGATCTTTGTGTCGGTCCGAACACGCTTCGCCACGGAAATGGCTTTTTTCAAGACTTTATTGAGAATCAGACCTGTTGTCTTATGGGTCAAGGCCATTTCAAACGCGTCTTTGAGCTGGCCCAAAATCTGGGATTCCCCGATAACCATCGAATCGAGACTGGAGGCCACGCGGAACAGGTGGAGAATGGCGCGATCGCCGGTCTGCCAATAGAGATGCGGCGTCAATTGCTCGGAGGACAACGAGAGATGGGCATCAGCGAGAAATTCTTGAATGCGGCTATATCCGGCTTCCAACTCTTCGACCACCGCGTAGACTTCGACACGATTGCAGGTTGAGAGCAGCATCCCTTCCTTCACTCCGGAATAGGAACAGAGGCGCATCAAGGCTTCTCCGAGACGGCTTTCCGGAATGGCCAATTTCTCCCGGATTTCAACGGGAGCCGTTTTATGGCTGAGTCCTACAACGACAATATGCATATCAGGACATCGACCCGAAGTTTTTCACCACCACGGCCACCAACGTCAGGATGACACAGGCAAATCCAATGATCGTCAGGTAGGCGGCCCGCTTGGCACGCCATCCGACGGTCAAGCGGCCCGTTAACACAATAAAATAAAACAGCCAGGTCACCAACGCCCAGGTTTGCTCGGGATTCCAATTCAAGTAGGCTCCGCGCGCGAACTCCGCAGAGATAGCTCCGGTGATGATCCCAAGCGTCAAGAGCGGAAACCCGAGCACCATCGACTGCTGGTTCAATTCGTCGAGATAATCCAACGCGGGGAGCTTCGAATAGAGCACATTGAAGCGTTTGGACTTGAGAAGACCGTCCTGGATCAGATACATGACACCAGCAACGAACGCGACGGCGAAACCAACCGTCCCTAACATACTGAGCGTGACATGGATCCACAGGGTTCGGAACATCGGCTGAAGCGTAGGCACGGTCTCGGGCAGAGCGGCAGCAGACACGAGAGAAACTAGCGCCAGCGGAACGATAAAAGAGCCCAAGACATGAAGACGGTGGCGAAATTCAACGGCAAGAAAGACGAGAATCAGCATCCAGGAGAAAAAAGAGAGCGCCTCATGAATACTCGGCTGGGTCGCCCCTGTCGCCCCGACCATCCGCGCAACCAGCGCGATGGTATGTGTGACAAATCCAATAGAAGTAATTGTAAGGGAAACGGTTGAAAGGGCGTCGGCACGCCGCAGCAAGAGGGCAAGAAAGGACACCGTGGCGGCAAAATACAACGCCATTGTGACCATGAAAAACACGGCGGCCATGAGGTCTATCCCCTGAACTTTTCAGGACATTCAGACTGGGCTTGAAAAGGGAATTATATCGATGGCGCGTCAGAGGAGTCAACCAATCTATCCCGACCGGCAGGATTCTGCCACTCGCCACACCGGCACTTTGCATATTGTGGGAACGTCCATCGGATCGTTCGACGATCTCAGCATTCGCGCACTCACGACTCTCAAAAACGTATCGATCGTTGCCGCCGAAAATCCCCGGGCCACCCAAGCCCTCCTTGATTATCATGGCATCAGCGCAACGATCACCAGCTATGCCCCACGGAATCGTGACGAAAAAATTGCCGTCCTGCTCCATTCGCTCCATCAAGGACAGCATGTCGCACTCGTATCAGACAGCGGTATGCCTGTGATCTATGATCCCGGTCGCCTGCTGATTGCAGCTGCACAACAGGCAGGATATCCAGTCACCGTGATCCCGGGACCATCGGCCTTAACAGCGGCCGTCGCAATCTCCGGCTATTCTGGAGATCGCATTCACTTTGAAGGCAAGTTCCCGCGGACCAAACGCCTGGCAGATAGATTCCTGGCGCAATTCAAAGGGAACAGCGAAACATTAGTGTTTTTTGCACCGTCCGGACACTGCGCGCAAATTCTACAGAGCCTTAAACGTATCCTTCCCGACAGGCACGTGACGCTTGCGGCAGACATGACGAAAACGACCGAAAGCCTGTACCAAGGAACCGCCGCCTCGCTGCTTGGAGTGGGATCCCAACTTGCTGAAAACACCGAGGTGACCGTGGTCGTGGAAGGAGAACCGCCGAAGGGAGTGAGGAGAAAACGTCTTCGAGCTATAAGACAGGTTACTCGTCGGCGCGGCGCCGAATAACGACACGGTAAGAATGATCGATCGGCTCTTGCGAGAGAATCGTATGGCCTTCGTTGCTGACGCTCTGGGGAACATTGCGAATTGGATCGCCCGCGTCCAGAATCACGGAAAGAATTTGCCCTTCCTCCATCGCCTCAAGCTTGAGTTTGGTTTTCACAAAATTATAGGGACAAATCACCCCCCGCAAATCCAATTCGGCATCGGGCTGAGTCAACTGACCCTGACTGTTCACACGGTTCTCCTCTACAGCTCATCAACGTTTCGCTAAGAAATCCTACCAGGGAGTGTCCAAGGCCGCAACTCGTCAGCCATACCTATGGTAAAAAAAAAGGGGCAGCCTGTTCAGCTGCCCCTTCCCGCATAGGCTTGTGACCTGCGCCTTAGTTTAGACCCTTCATCAGATTAGCCTTGGTGACGTCAGTCCCGTAGTCGGATTTGGTGCCGACATTGTTGCCCCAACCTGGTTGGGGTTCACATTGCCAGCAGGGAGCCGCACCGGTGTATTCGCCCACTGGGCTGGTGATACCTGAATCGATCTTGCCAGGAATCACACCGCCGGCCACACCGCCGGTCATGCTGTTGCTGGTCGTTTCAATGCCGCGCTCGGTCATCGGGTTCGGGCGCTGCCCGAGTCCACCGAACCCCGCCAGCTTCTCATTACCACGAAGGACGGTGACCTCGCGAACGATCTTGCGACCTGTCCCATATGGGTTGGTGGCGCTGGTTTCTTCAATGGCCTGTATGGTTACGTCGTCGCCAGCTTCGATGGTTTTGAGTTGGTCATAGTTGGTACGATCATCGAAATAGACCGTACGATAGTTCATCGCACCGCCACCAGCACGTCCTTCATCATGGGAGCTCCCACCCATCTCAAGATACATTTTCTTGGCCGCAAGATCGATCCCGATCACTCGCCCAAACATGGTTTCAGGCTGCGACAACCGATCGAGAAAGTTGGTCCGATCGAAAGTCGTCACGCGAGTGCTTGACCCTGACACATCGCCGACCCCTTGTCCCACGCCCATGCCGGATTGATTGGACTGCAGGCGCTCTTGAGCTCCTGCCACACCGATGGAGCCGACAAGAAGAATTGCCGCTCCTAGCGCCAACACGTTACGCATGTGCTGCCTCCTTGGTGAGTTAGAAAATGAAGTAAATGACGGACAACAAGAAAGGAACGTTATCGACTCATGAAATCTTCGTATTTTCATCATGCTAGGGGGCGGACTATAGGCTAGTGTCCAACACATGTCAAGGGGGGGTAATTTGCCGGTCGTCCGGCCGAGACCGTACCAGAAACTTCTGGCCGCTACCTCTGTTTTTGGTGCCCGGAGGGAGGGTCGAACTCCCACTCTCTTGCGAGAACCGGATTTTGAGTCCGGCGCGTCTGCCAGTTCCGCCATCCGGGCAATGAGTCCCCAAAGGGCGCCATTTCTAACATGAAGTCCGACAAGGGTCAATCAGATCCCCTCTTTTCTTTGCACGAAGCCGGATGCTACAATTGCCCACGGTTGGCATCTTTTGACGAGGAGGATCTTTTCACCATGGCCGAAGTTCAATGTGTCACCTGCGGACAAGCCGGAGAGCCGATTACCGACACCCTCTTCATGGGAAAGCTGGAGGCTGAAATCAAGTCGAAAGTGTGCAAACCCTGCTGGAAAAAATGGGAATCCATGCGGGTGATGGTGATCAACGAATACCAGGTCAATCTGGGAGATGAGAGCGGACGTGAACTCGTCAAGAAGCAGATGAAGGCATTCCTCAAGATCGGCGGGGAACCGGCCGATACCGCTAAACTGGATCAGAACTATCGACCGCAAGCCTGAGCCGCCAGGAATTCTGATATCCTCTCCACACCTCTTGAGTCGTTCGGGAATTTCTCCTGCGATCTCGCAGGCTTCGTTGACAGGCAACTTTCAAAAATGATAGATTGTGCTCTTCCTGTTCATTATTGATCGGGTTCCCGCAATGGATCAGGGGGTTCGGATTGCCGTGATTACGCAGATGCATCTCAAAGGGTTGATGTTCGACCCGTATAACAACGCCTACATCGTCGTGCTGCGCGACGAAGAAGGCGCAGACATGCTCCCGATCTGGGTCGGCAAGGCGGAAGCCGGGGCCATCAGCATGGCATTGGAAAATGTCGCCCCTCCGCGCCCGATGACGCATGATTTCATGAAATCTATTCTCGATGCGTACGATGCCAAGGTGCTCAGCGTGGTTATCACCGACCTCAATGAGAACACCTACTTTGCCAAGGTCCATCTCATGTATGAAGATTCGGAATACACCGTCGATGCGCGCCCAAGTGATGCAGTAGCGCTGGCCCTGCGGTCGAATGCCCCGATTTTCGCCAAAGAATCCGTGCTCAATAAACAAAGCTCCGAAGAACTCGAACAGTGGCTGGAAAATTTGAAGCCGGAAGACTTCGGCAAATTGGACTCGTAAAGACTATGAACGATATGAGCCAGGCCGGTTCAACAAAGGATCAGGCACTCATCGAATACAAAGTCGATCGGGTGCTCGACGAAACCAACACGGACACGAAGATCGTCGTCCTGGCTCGACATGACGGCCAGCAGGATTCCTTTCCGATTTGGGTCGGCGCAGCAGAGGGGCATGCGATAAAACTCGCTCTTGATACCACTGTCACTCCCCGCCCGATGAGCCACGACCTCATCAAGAGTTTCGTCGACCATTTGGGGATAACCGTCCGCCGTATCGTGATCGCCGACGTCAAGAACAGCACGTATTATGCGATGGTGCATCTCGAGAATCACGGCGTAGAGCGAGCGGTCGACGCCAGGCCGAGCGACGCCCTCTCGTTGGCACTGCGCACGCACGCACCGATTTACATTACCCAGGACGTGTTGGCTCGACGCAATACGACCAACCTCGACTCATGGTTGGCCAAGTTGGACAGCAAGAACATCAAGCAGGAAGTTCCGGAATCTTGACCCATTCGCAACTGAAGGAGCGCAGAGAAACGATGTCGACTTATCTACAGAAACCAGCTGACGTGCAAGAAAAATGGTACCTGGTCAACGCCGAAGGCAAGACCTTGGGACGCCTCGCGGCCCGGGTGGCGGGTATGCTTCGCGGCAAGCATCGCCCAACCTTTACGCCGAACGTCGACATGGGTGACCATGTTGTGATCGTGAACGCCGAAAAGATCCAGCTGACCGGCGACAAAATGGAGACCAAACTCTACCGGAGCCATTCGGGTTATCCGGGCGGATTGAAAACTGCGACCGCCAAGCATGTCTTCCGCAAAGACCCGACGCAATTACTGGTTGCAGCGATCGAAGGCATGCTGCCGAAGACACCGCTCGGCAATCATATGGCCAAGAAACTTCGCGTGTACGTGGGCTCCGCGCATCCGCACCAGGCCCAAAACCCCGAAACGATTACACTCTAATTGTCGAGACGACCGAAGAAGGAGGCATTCTAGCATGGCAGTGGCAACTCAATATGCAACCGGACGACGGAAATGTGCGATCGCCAGAGCCTGGGTGACCGGAACGGCGGGCGACATCACGATCAATGATCAACCGCTTGAAAAGGCGTTTCCCCGCCTGACCCTTCGGCAGATCATCCAACTCCCGCTCGAACTCGCAGGCGTGGCCGGCAAGTTTTCGATCAAGGCGACCGTGCATGGCGGCGGACCGACCGGACAGGCCGGCGCGTTGCGGCATGCCATTGCCAGAGCGCTGGTCAGCCTGAGCCAGCCGCTCCGCGCGCCCCTCAAGAAAGAGGGACTGTTGACGCGGGACTCTCGCGTGAAGGAGCGAAAGAAATACGGTCAGAAGGGCGCCAGAAAGCGGTTCCAATACTCGAAGCGCTAAGCGCCGGAGCCAGAATCAAAAAAAGGGAAGGCTCCCGGCCTTCCCTTTTTTTATGCCTACAGCTATAAGATTGAGGGCTGTCGCGAAGGTAGGATGATGAGAAAGATTCGTGTCGCCATTGCAGGGGCGAGTGGTTATGCCGGAGCGGAACTCGTCCGTCTCGCCGCCCTCCATCCGTATTTCGAGCTGGTCGCAGTCACCTCGGAAAAATCGGCCGGCAGCCCGGTGGCGAGCATATTCCCGAGCTTGGCCGGCCTGGTCCCGCTCTCCTTTCAAGCACTCGCGCCGGAGGCCATTGCCGAACAGGCCGATGCGGTGTTTCTGGCCCTCCCCCACACGAAGTCACTGGCCCCCGTGTCAGCCTGTATGAAGACCGGCAAATTCGTCGTCGACTTGAGCGCGGATTACCGCCTCAAAGATCCGGCTGCCTACGAACGCTGGTATCAAACTCCCCATACGCACGCGCACCTGTTGAAAGACGCGGTCTATGGACTGCCGGAGCTGCACCGCGCCGCAATTGCGAAATCCAAGCTGGTGGCCTCACCAGGCTGCTATCCCACGGCCGCCATCCTCCAGCTGGCTCCGCTGTTCGCCCATAATATGGTGCAGGCTCAGACCGTCGTCATCGACGCCAAGTCTGGCATTTCTGGCGCAGGACGCAGTCCCGCACTCCCCTATCATTTCCCGGAAGCGCACGAATCGCTGGAGCCTTACAAGATCGGACAGCATCGCCATATTCCAGAAATCGAGCAGGAACTCAGCGGACTTCTTCAACGCCATACCGGTTCATCAACCATTGACCATGCGTCATCGACCGTCACCTTTACTCCGCATCTGGTTCCGATGAACCGCGGCATTTTGAGCACGGCCTATTGCCGCTTGAAACAACCGATGGCGCTCCCCGACATTCGCGCACTGTACAGAACATTTTACAAGAACGAACGTTTCGTCAGGCTTTCCGAAGAGGTGGTGCCCAATCCCCGCTATATCAAAGGCTCAAACTACTGCGACATCGGCGTCTATGCCGATCAGCGCGCCGGCTGGATCGTGACCGTCGCCGCCGTCGACAACTTGGTCAAGGGTGCGGCAGGCCAGGCGATTCAAGCCATGAACCTCATGCTCGGACTGCCTGAAGAAACAGGATTGACTGCTCCTGCCGCATACCCCTAAGAGCACGACAACCCTCTTGATGCGTAGATCCGTATGACCACACTCAACAGCCGTGGAGTCACAGCCCCGCAAGGCTTTCTCGCTTCTGGCCTTCATTGCGGCATCAAGAAACCAGGCTTGCTCGATCTGGCACTGGTCGTGTCGGAGCGTAGCGGCCCTATCGCCGGCGTCTTTACGAACAATCAGGTTGTGGCGGCACCGGTAATTCTCGATCGCCGCCACCTTCGACGCGGAATGGGGCGCGCGATTCTCATTAATAGCGGAAATGCGAACGCCTGCACGGGAGCGCCGGGTCTCAAGGCGGCGGAGAAAACGGCGGGGCTCGTCGCGCGCGCGCTCAACATCCCTACGCACGAAGTATTCGTTGGCTCAACCGGTGTGATCGGTCGCGCCTTGCCGCTTGATCGAATTGTGAAAGCCTTCCCCAGGTTGGTAAAAAATCTCAGAAGCCGTGCAGGAATGCAGGCTGCTCGTGCGATCATGACAACCGATCTCAAGCCGAAGACCGTCGTGCGCCAACAGAAAATCAACGGACGAGTCATCACGATCGGAGGCATGGCGAAGGGATCCGGCATGATCCATCCCAACATGGCCACGATGCTGGGCTACCTCACGACTGACGCGGCCATTACAAGAAAAGCATTGCAGCAGGCCTTGACTGCTGCTGTTGGGCAATCGTTCAACTGCATCTCGGTCGACGGAGATACCAGCACGAACGACACAGTGCTCTGCCTCGCGAACGGGATGGCCAACAATCGAATCATCAAGGAAGGCACCACGGCATTCCGTCAATTCGTTCACCTCTTAACGGAAGCCTGCCAGCCTCTGGCACTGGCCATTTGCCGCGACGGTGAGGGTGTGACCAAAGTCGTCAAGATCGAAGTCGCCGGAGCGAGGACCATCCCGCAGGCCAGACAGGTCGCACAGACCATCGGAACGTCTAATTTGGTGAAAACCGCGCTCTTCGGGGAGGATGCCAATTGGGGCCGTGTCATGGCAGCCATCGGCCGTGCGGGAGTTCCTCTGAACCCCTCCACCATCAACGTGCGGTTCGGAGGCGTGCCCATGGTCCGGCACGGGGTCGGGCTCGGGCTGGCCGCAGAGCAGCGGATCGCTAAGGTCTTTCGACATAAGGAGTTCACCATAGCGGTCGATCTTGGCCAAGGACGACACCAGGCCCATATATGGACGACCGATTTGTCCTATGATTACATCCGTATTAATGCAAGCTATCGATCCTAGAGACAATTTGCTCGATTTGAACCTTGTAAACGACCGGACAGTGTGCTAACGTTCCAACGCTTTTGGATTGCCTAGACAGACTTCCTTCTCCGCGGTTGAGCGGAGTAGGAATAGTATTCAAATAAACATCGACGTCTGATGACGTTGCTTGGCTTGAGAATAAGGGGGCATGCTCCCTCGCCTGTGTGAATCGGGCGCTCTGCAGGCCTTGAGGGGAGGTGAAGGCATGGGAGTAGTAGCAATCAAGGAGTTGTTGGAAGCGGGTGTCCATTTCGGCCACCAGACGAACCGGTGGAACCCAAAGATGAAGAAGTTTCTCTTCGGCGAACGCAATGGCATCTACATCATCGACCTGCAGCAGACTGTTGCGCGGATGGAACAGGCCTATGCCTTCGTCCGTGACACCGTCGCCTCAGGGCAGTCGGTCCTGTTCGTGGGAACCAAGCGCCAAGCCGCGGAAATTCTCCAGGAAGAAGCCGTGCGCGCCAACATGTTTTACGTGAACCAACGGTGGCTGGGCGGTATGCTCACGAACTTCCAGACGATCCGGCGAAGCATCGACAAGATGAAGAAGCTCGAAGGGATGTTGGCAGATCCGGCGCAACACGGCCTGACGAAAAAAGAGATCTCGCAGAAACAGAAAGAGATCGTCAAGCTCCAGAAGTTCCTCACCGGCATCAAGAACCTGCGCGGCCTTCCCGGCGCGGTGTTCATCCTCGACACAAGAATTGAGCGCATTGCAGTCCAAGAGGCCACGCGTCTCGACATCCCCGTCATCGCGATCATCGACAGCAACTGCGATCCCGACCACATTACCTATCCGATCCCAGGAAACGACGACGCGATTCGTTCAATCAAGCTGATTACGTCCCGCATCGCCGATGCGTGTATCGAGGGCGCCCATTTGCGCGCGCAACGCGACGAGGCCGAGTTCCAAGCGAGCCCTGCCGCAGTCGACAAAGGTGTCGCACCATCGCTGGCGGCGGCACCCGCGTCATAGACATCGTTTCGCACCAAGGCACCCCCATTCATCAAGAGTGAAGAAAAAGGACGGTTACGTATGGCTGGAGCAAGTCAGTTAGTCAAAGAATTGAGAGAAAAAACCGGCGCCGGCATTTTGGATTGCCAGAAAGCCCTCCAAGAGACCGGGGACGACATCGAGAAGGCCGTTGATTACCTCCGGCAAAAAGGTCTCGCCGCGGCTCAGAAGAAATCCGGACGCGAAACGAACCAGGGGCTGATCCACGCCTACATCCACATGGGCGGAAAGATCGGCGTCTTGATCGAAGTGAACTGCGAGACCGACTTCGTGGCCCGCAACGAAGAGTTCAAAGCCTTCGTCAACGATCTGGCGCTCCAAGTCGCAGCGGCCAAGCCTCTCTATGTCAAGCGCGAAGACATTCCCAAAGAGCTCGTCGACAAAGAGCGGGCGATCTACGAGGGCCAAGCGAAGGAAATGGGCAAGCCTCCCGCGGCCTGGCCGAAGATCGTCGAAGGCAAATTGGAAAAGTTCTACCAGGAAAGCTGCTTGATGGAGCAGGCGTTCATTAAGGACCCCGCCGTCATGGTCAAGGATCTTCTCGCGCAGAAGATCGCCAAGATCGGCGAGAACATGAACATCCGCCGCTTTACACGCTTCCAACTGGGCGAAGCATGAGCTCTGCCAAATATCGGCGCATCCTCCTGAAAGTCAGCGGAGAGATGTTGGCCGGTGAGCAGGGATATGGCATTCAGCCCTCCGTTCTCGAAGGTCTCGCCGGAGAAATTGCGGCCGTCGTGGCCCTTGATATCGAGGTCGCCGTCGTCATCGGAGGCGGCAACATTTTCCGAGGAATCGCTGCCAGCGCGTCGGGAATGGAGCGCGCCTCGGCCGATTATATGGGCATGCTGGCGACCGTCATGAACGCGTTGGCCCTCCAGAACGCCCTGGAACGAACCGGCACCATGACCCGCGTCCAGTCGGCCATCGAAATGCGCCAGTTGGCCGAGGGCTATATCCGCAGGCGTGCGATTCGGCACCTCGAAAAGAAACGTGTCGTCATTTTTGCCGGCGGCACAGGCAACCCATACTTCTCGACCGACACCGCCGCCGCGCTCAGAGCGATGGAAATCGGGGCGCAGGTCATTATGAAGGGCACAAAAGTCGACGGCATCTACGACGCCGATCCCGTGAAGAATCCGTCGGCCAAAAAATACGCAGAAATCTCGTTCCTCTCGATCCTCAACCAGGACCTGAAAGTCATGGACGCCACGGCGATCAGCCTCTGCATGGACAACCGCCTGCCGTTGGTCGTCTTTAATCTCAAAGTGCCGGGAAACTTCAAGCGCGTGGCCTCGGGAGAGCCGATCGGCACGATCGTCACCGCGGATCAGCGCTAACACCTAGCGGAGTGGCTATGTCGAACCCTGCTGCAATTCGTCAAGCCGTGACAGGGAAGATGGAAGGGGCGCTGGAACATCTCAAGCGGGACCTCGCCGGTCTCCGAACGGGCCGCGCATCGGTTGCCCTTCTGGATAACGTTCGCGTGGACTATTACGGGACCATGACGCCGTTGAGGCAAGTGGCCAATCTCTCCACGCCCGAAGCGCGATTGATCACTATCCAGCCGTGGGAACCGCAGCTCATCAAGGAAATTGAAAAGGCCTTGGCCACCTCAGGACTCGGCATTACGCCGTCGAATGACGGAAAGGTTATTCGCGTGCCGCTCCCTCCCCTCACCGAAGAACGCCGCAAGGAGCTCAGCAAGATCTGTAAGAAGCACGGCGAAGACACCAAAGTGCACATCCGCGGATTCCGTCGGGATGCCAACGAAGAGTTGAAGAAACTCCAAAAAGATGCGAAATTGACCGAAGACGATTTACGGAAATCCGAGGTCGAAATCCAGAAGCTGACCGACCAGTACGTGCAGAAGATCGATGAGGCCATCAAGAAAAAAGAGCAGGAAATTCTCGAAGTGTGATCGCCGCGTCTCGTCGATTCATCATTCTGTCTGAGTAAGACAAGCAGCCGTCACCGAGGAATTCAATATCCGGTGCAGGCTGATCAAAATGGCCGTCCAGCGCGGCCGCAGCGAGCGAAGAGGTGGCGCGTACTTTCTGCCGTACGTTGAGCCTCTGAGCGACGCGAGAACAACGCTGGCGGACTTTTTCATCGGCCTGCTGACCTTGCACACGACCTACGCCACCATCAGCCTCGCCGCACTCAGCCATAATCTTTCGCAGATCCAAGGGCGCCTCTCAGGCGGCTGTGGCATCATTGCCGTCGTCAAAGCCAATGCCTATGGTCATGGCGCGATCGAAATCTCCCGAGCGCTGATCCGGCAAGGGATTTCACGGCTCGCAGTGGCGTCCGTCCAGGAAGGTCTCGTCTTGCGCGAAGCCGGCATCACGGTTGAGATCCTCGTCCTGGTCGACATGTTCGACGAGCATGTCGAGGAACTCGTGACCCATCGCTTGACCCCCGTCGTCACCGATCAGCGCCTGCTCCCGGCACTCGCCAAGGCTGCCGAAGCAAAACAGGCCTCGCTCCCGATTCACATTAAAGTCGATACGGGAATGGGCCGGCTGGGATTTCCCCCCGAAGACCTGGCGGCGCTGCTCGATGCACTCCCCTCCTGGAAATCCCTCCATGTCGAAGGGTTCATGACCCACCTGGCCGATAGCGATGGCAACGACCCGGACCACACGGAACGCCAGATCGAATCGTTTCGACGGATGCTTGATCAAGTGCGCAAGCACGGGCGGATCATCCCGGCCGTCCATGCCGCTAACAGCGCGGCCATCGTCCGATTTCCTCAGGCACACTTTTCACTGGTGCGACCGGGCATCATGCTCTACGGCTATCACACGCTCCCGAACAGCGTCTCCGCTCCAACACTCAAGCCGGTCCTGTCTCTTCGGACGACGGTGATGCAACTGCGCACTATCCAACCGGGCGACAGCGTCAGCTACAACCGCACGTTCGTCGCAACCAGGAAGACGAGAATTGCCGTCCTACCGATCGGTTATGCCGACGGCTACAACAGGCGGTTGTCCAATAAAGCATTTGCACTCATCAAGGGGCGGCGTGCTCCCGTCGTCGGCCTTGTCTGCATGGACATGACGATGGTGGATGTGACCGACATTGGTTCCGTTCAGGCGGGCGAGGAGGTGACCCTCATCGGTAAGCAGGGAGCTGAGGCCATCTGGGCCGACGATATCGCCGAATGGACCGGAACGATTCCCTACGAAATCCTCTGCGCAATCGGCCCTCGTATCCCTCGCGTCTATCACGAAGGCTAGACCGCTCTCGCACCCCGCCCAACGAGTCATCAAGGCTGTATCAAAACATCGCGCGAACGGACAGCCCGCCCGTGTGGTAGGTGCTGCTATACACGCCGTTCACAGGCGCTCGCAAACCGGTGTTGCCACTAACAGTCCGTTGCTCGTACAGGCCAGCCTGGTAAGACAGATCGATCCCGATTCCTTTTGGTTTCAAAACGCCGATCCCCAAATTGCCGCACCGGGTCAGGCCAAAGAACGACCCGTTCTCATTGCACAATAGTCCCAACCCGGTCGAAATGATGTTCACATCAGCGGAGGGAATACCGGGATTGAACGAGAGATCCGGCATTTGATTCTGCTGATTCGTATAGCCGGCGCGTGCAGCCACTTCCCATCCTGGCATGGACTCAAGGTTCATCCACTTGTACTCCGTACCAACCATGACGCCATACGTGCTGCGCCAATTTTGGGGCTGCGGGATCGTCGTGCCGTTGGCTAAATGAACGTCGAGATTTCGCACGGATTTCCAGCCGACGTAGTCCACATCCAGCTCAATCTTCCATTCCCGCTCGTTCGTCCGAACCGGCCAGAGGGCGATTGCTCCAGTCATGACCTGCGGCAGCACCAGCGTAGCGGTCGCATCCTGCACCTTCGCCCCATTCGAGAGGAGCGCCCCGGAAAGATGGAGCGTGGCCTGACTGCGGTACACGAATCCGATATTCGCCGTGGGTTTTCCGTCACCGTTCCGGAGCGCCGTATAGAGAACGCTCGCGTTGAAACCAGCCGCCGTATCTTTTCCGTTGAGTTCAACCTTGGATCCCGCCGCCCCGAACAGAGGGGTTGTCGGCCCGCCGGGAGAAATAAACCGCTGTTCGACGTGGCCTTCACCGAACAATCCGCTGAACGTATAGATGTCTGCTCCTAAACCGACCGATAGATCCTTCATCAATTGATAGGCCACCGTCGGTTTGATATCGAGAAGCGGCAAGGTGTTGAACGTGACGATGTTCCGGAATGGTCCGTCATCAGGCCACCGGGTCAACGATCCAAACGGCACAGTCACACCGATGCCCGCAGTCAGTTCGCCCAACGCGGTCACGCCAAGATCCTTGAGATTCGCCGTCAAGTAGGTATGCCCGGGAGGCGGCCAAGCCAGACTGCCGTTGCGATCGCCTGTGACGTTCACCCCCGCCGTCGGAGGGTTGGAGCTGGTGAAGTTCGTCGTCCCTCCCGCAAACAGCAGTCCTGCCATGAATTGAACGCCGGACAACTGTGTCATGCCGGCGGGATTGTAGTGCAGTGCCGAGGGGTCATCCGCCTGAGCCGAGAAGGCATTGCCCATCCCGGACGCCGCGGTCCCCTGCCCCTGAATACGTGGCACCTGAGCTGACGCCTGATTCGGATAGAGCCCGCAATAGAAGAAGACAATACCGATCATTACAGCAATCGTGACCAACCCCCTCCGGCGATGCAGTCGCATGCGAGAGGTTCGATTTTCGTTGGTCACACACTGATCGCACTCCAAGCCCTTGCTCATCCCTTGCTCCATTTCACACGATTGTCTGGATTACACCGTTCGAAACCACGACTCCACGATCTGCTGGAGTTCATCGACATCGAACGGTTTCAACAGGTAGGCCTGCGCACCGACCCCGATGGCTCTGACGGCGGACTCTTTCGCACCAGACGCTGTCATCATGATGATCGGCAATTGCTGATCGGTTTCTCTGATCTGTCTCAATACTTCCAACCCATCGATAGAAGGAAGGCCGATATCGAGCATCATGCCGGAGTAGCGCTCCGCACGAACCGCCTCAAGGGCCTGCTTCCCATCGGCTTCGACTCGAACCTCATAGCCCCTGGCACGCAGACGATCCACGAGCAATTGCCGAATGTCGCTGTCATCGTCCACGACCAGGATGCGAGGGATACCTGCGTCTCGTCCGCGCACCGATTGATCGATCGGCACCCGCAGAGGAAGGGTAAAATACAGTTCGGCTCCTCCCTTCGGCCCGTTGCGGGCTTCAATCGTGCCTCCGTGCAACTCGACGAGAGTCCGGACGATCGACAATCCGAGCCCCAGTCCTTTGACCCCGGTCCTGGACTGCTTGATGCGGAAAAAAGGATCGAAGATTTTATCGAGATGCTCCGCCGGAATTCCCGGTCCGGTATCACACACGGATATTCCTGCATGCCGGTGACTATCCTGTTCGACGGTCACCGTGATGCGCCCTTCTTCCGGTGTGAACTTCATCGCATTCTGCAACAGGTTGATGACGATTTGGAACAGGCGATCCCGATCCGCCCATACAAGGAGCGGAACAGCCGGGTACTGGGACTCCAGCTGTTGCCGTTTCGCCTGAGCAAGAGGGCGAAGCTGTTCAATCACGTCGGCCACACACTGCCCCACATCCAGCTCGGCAGGCATGAGTTCGAGCCTGCCGGTTTGAATTCTCGTCCGATCCAACAGGTCTTCGATCATCCGGATCAATCGTTCCGAATTCTCCAAGATCCTTGCCAGATAGCGCTGCTGTTTTTCGTTGACCGGCCCCGTAAGCCCATCGAGCATGTTCTGCAGGAACCCCTTGATCGAGGTCAGCGGCGTTTTCAGCTCATGCGACACGTGCGAGAGAAATTGCGATCGTAATCGATCCGCCTGCTCCAGTTCGGCGGTCCGTTCACGCACTTTCGCTTCGAGGCCGACATTCAACTCCTCGATCTGCTGATAGGCCGAGACATTGTCCAGCGCGATGGCGACCTGATGGGCGAAGGTGATCAATAACTCGAGATCCTCGTCGGTCAGGCTGTGCTCCTGCGTCCGCCCCACCATCATGCTTCCGAGAATCCGATCTTTTACCCTCAACGGCACAGCCATCAGCGATTTGGTTCCGGTCACCTGCACCAGATGCTGATTCAGTGGGTGCAGCCGTCCCCACACCGCGCCTACGTCGCCGATGAGCAGCGGCTTGCCCTGCAACAGCACCATTCCCTCCGGACTAAGGGGATCCGAAACCTGAATTTCTCTGGCCCTCGCAAATTCCTGGATCTCCTGAGACACGCCGACAACGCGGGCATCCATCGCGACCTGTCGAACAGGATCGAAAAAGGAGATCATCGCCCGATCGTAGTGGAGATCGCGCGTGAGCGTCTCCAACACCTGCTGCAATAAGGCCTCACGATCCAGCGTGGAGCTGAACAACAACCCGGCGCGATGGAGCACGGTCAGATGATTAATCTTCCGGCGCAGTTCGACACGCGTCTGATCCTGCTCCAGATACGCTTCCCGGAGTTCTTCGTGGCGGGACTCAACGAAATTGATCTGCTCCTGGATGAGCGCCTCTCGATGGCGGCTCTCCCGGTGAAGACGCCGATTGATGAGCATCCCTGATGCCAGGACGGGAATCAGGCCTGCCAGGAGTACCTCTCCAAGGCTCATCGACGGATAGGCCAGGCGCGTGACGCCCGATGTCAGCACACCGGCTCCGATTCCCCAGAAGGCCCAGGACAGGTGCTGCTGCGACTGGGCCTCCCAGCGGACCTCCCATTCGCAGTAATCGTCCCCCTTCACGATGCACGCACGATCGTTCACCCGGGACGGTGGAAGCCGATGGAGCCGGGGCGGCACCATCTCGATCCGTCCCTTCGACGATTCGCAAATCTGCGCCATACAGGCTTTTCGATAGGGCCCGAACTGCTCGTAGATCCGGTCGGTCAGGGTCAGCCTGAGCACGGCGGATGAATCCGTCACGTTGATCACGGAATACTCAAGACCCTTGGCGAACTTCTGCGCAAAATACGGGTACATGCGGTGAATCTGCGCAAGACTGAACGGGCGCCCCAGGGTCTGAATCAATGGAGAAATGTGCTTTTCCCGGCCGACGTTCTGATGAAAGGCAGGATCACCGGACAATTGCCGGCAAAACTCTCGCAGATAGGACGTGAACTCATAGGAATAGCTGTTCCAGACGTTCTTCAACTGTGCAGGAGTCACATGGTAGGCGGAATCCCGCACGCGGGCATTGATGAGCCGGCACAGTTCAGCCGTTGATTGCCCGGCAGACTCAACCCCCCGTGACCGCGTGATCAGCTCCTCCAGATATTCCACATTGTCGCGCACGATCATGCCGCTGACGTCTCGAATGCGTTCGCCCTGTTCGTCAACGCCGAACGGCACGAACTGCATGAAGGGCCGATCAAGAATGGTTTGCTCGGGAGGGAACAATTCCATCGTCACGGACATCGTCGACTCATCCTGCTCGAATGACTCGCCCCGGGCGTCACCGAAGGAAGGCCCGCAATTGTGCACCACCGCTGATTGGAGAGTAAAGGGCAACCATAGATAAGGCGAGCAGTTCAGTAAGATGTGGAGCCATCAGCCCAAGGCTTGTCCGTCTTACGCGTTGATGTTGATTTCAAGATTCTTGGGATAAATCTTCCACGGCATCCAAGGCTCGCGTCCCATGGATTCCTGGAGCTGCTCCAACTCGCGCTTGAAGGTCTCAAACGCCTGGACGGCCATGACATACCGCTCCGGATGCGACGCCTCACGCAGCGCCAGCCCGGTTAAATCGGCGATCAGCGGCGCGCGCGGAGTATTCAGCATAAAATTCGTGTTGACCAGACGTTGGTAGACATCCAGCTGGTCCCGCCTTCCGTCGTGATACACACGGACAGGCAACACGTAGGTCCACAACTGGTAGTTCCAGAGGAATGTCCCGACCAGCTCATGCTGGACCGAGGCCAGATACATGCAGGACGCGGCCACTCGCGCGAGCTGAGAAAGCGAGACCTCTGCGGACGTGAACGGCAGTCCATTCGGCAAGGCTCGGTTTAACCCAGCAACCCACTCGCGGATCGCGCGATCACCGCGGACCGCGGCATCATTCCCGTAATAGATCGCAAGGTACCGGGCGGCGTGGCGATGCATGACGTCGTAGAGCGCCCGCAGATTGTCTTCCGTCGGCGTGGCAAACCCTGCATGGAGCACCTTCCGCTTGATCGCATAGGCCTCGGGATCCCAGGCTTGTACGTCAAACCCGCGCACCGTGTCGCTAAAGAGCCGATACATTTCCTCATGGCCATAGCTGAAGACCGCTTCAAAATCCCCGCCCGGCACGAGCTGCGATTCGGTGCACAGCCGATTGCTCGCTTGCGTGCCGAACACGTGCGGCCAGAGCAAGCGGCAGAAGGGATGCTGCTCGGGAAGGGTGTTGCGCGTCACGATGGAGACCGCTTCACCGCCGATGAGATGGACCCAGTTCCAGTGGCGGATAAGGCTGGTGTGGTTGGACAACGAGCAGAGCGCGATCTTTCTGGCGATCGGCCAGGCCGGATCGGTAGGACGAGTCAGCCCTATCTCCGATTGGATCGTGACTGGAACAAGCCGTTTGGTATCGGCTTCAAGCTGAAACGTGACTCGCGCCCCTAAGCGGAAGAGTCCTGGTCTTGGCTGGTATTCACCGAGATGTCTCAGATCCCATTCGAAGGAGCCATCAGCGTCGGATTTCTTGAGGTACCCGGCAAAGGGTCCTCTGACTGCCAACCCCCCGAGATCGGGGCTGCCATTCACATCGAGATCAAGTGGCAGCACCGGAGGTTCCAGCACCTCTTTGGCCGTCTTGTTATGCCGTTTCGCAGCCTTGGCAACGGCTTGGCGATGTTGTTCTGTGTACGCAAGGCCGAGGGCGGTTTGCGGATTCGGATCGATAGACGGAAGGCCAGATAGCATTGGAGGATACAGACGATTGAGCAGCATGAATAATCTTGAAAACACCCGCCGCAGGACGTATCGAAATCGAGGGTACTGCTCGTCGGAGGGTGTCCGTTCCCCCACCAGCACACCGTTGATTGTGATCGAAGGATAGATCTGCGAGATGGTAACAGCCTTGAGCAGGCGCTGGTCCTTGTTGAGACGGACCACATCCAGATCCTGATTGGTCGAGAACTTGAACGCGGCGATCCATCTCCAGACCTTGCTCCGCATGGCCCACCGGAGCCGCGTCATCGCACTCATCCCCGTTCGCTCCTCGCTGAATATCCGGATCGGTCGGTCATCTTCCACATAGAGAAGGCAAGCGCCATACCCCTCAACTACCATGAGGCATGCGCCAAGCTATGCGGCGAACAAGGGGAATTATGGGCTTATACCTCGTTCGTTCCAACGGAAAAGCCGTTGAATCGAGCGAGGGGGTATCACATGAGATACACGCGCGGGAGAGAAAGGATACAGTGAGGGGGCAACAGAACCGGTCCCGCTGGTCTAGGTCCTTACTTTTCGTTTAAGGCGGCGTTCGACACTCGCCACCTTGCTCGACAAGCGGCCGGAATGGCCCTTCCGGTAATCAATCTTGATCGAACAGGAAATACGGCGGCAGTCTCGCTTCATTCGTTGGAAGCAGCGAGTCACGACCCGCATCACGTCGTCCCATTCCCCTTCGAGGACGGTGCCCATCGGGTTCAATCGATAATTCACTCCGCTTTTATCGATGATGTCCAGCGAGCGAGCCACGTACTTCCCGACGCTTTCACCTTTTCCGAGCGGTGACATACTGAATTCGAGTAGGACCATGGAGAGTTACTCCTTGCTATCAGTTATCAGCTCTAAGGTCTTGCCCCTGACGCCTCACCCTTTACGCCTGACGTCACGCTCTGCTTCGCGCGTTCATCAAGCCAGACTTTCGGATATTGCACTTTCCCCAAGAGTCGGAACCCGTCCAATGCCTCCCGCAACATCGTGCGGCGTTTTTCGTGATCCGGCTCGTTGGCTTTGGACTGTTCCCGCAACAGGCCGAGCCAGTCAACAAATGCAACAAAGTCATGGTCCAGAATCCGTTCAAGGTCTTCCTTGATGAATGCCGAAAGCGCCGGTGCCATGCCGCTCGTGCTGATCGCCACGCGCACATGCCCCGACGCAACGACCGCCGGCATGTTCACAGTCGACGATTCCGGCTGATCAACGGACCAGAGGAGAAACTTCTTCTCGCGCGCCTTGGCGAACATGGAACGGGAGAATTCCTTGTCTCCGCGCACCATATTGAGAACCAGAATCGCGCTTTCCAGATCCGTTTCTCTGAAATGACGGCCCCGGTGAACGATCTTCGCAGAGGCCGCCAATTGCTTCAGCTGGTCATGCAGCGAGGGCGCAACCACCGTGACTTTGGCGCCGGCCTCCAACAAACGTTGGGTTTTTTCTGCGGCCTCTTCGTCTCCCCCGAGCACGAGGACGGGATACCCTCTGACATCGAGCGTGAGCGGGAAGCCAGGATTTGCAGCCATGGTAATTCCTCCAGTTCCAAAGAAGGGACATCATACAACAGAGCCTTTTCCAGCGTAAACCATGCACTCCCCTTTTCTTTTCCACATCGGTATAATGCGCCGTTTCTGAACCACCCTTCACGGATTGGAGTTTCCTAATGGCCGGACAGAACCTCCGCACCCTCGGCTTTGCCGGGAGCATTATCGGCCTGTCGGCGCTCGCAGCCTGGCTCGGCCTCGCCCACAGTTGTGACCCTCAACAGGGCGAAGCCGTCATCGCAGGCCAGGTCCTGATCAGCCCCGCACTGGCCGACCAAGTGCGTCCAAACGATGTGTTGTTTGTGATTGTGAAACGCCCCGGAGGGACACCGAGGCCGGTCGCTGCGAAGCGGATCGAGAACCCGAAATTTCCCGTCCCGTTCGAGATCACCAATGCCGACGTCATGGTGCAAGGTTCGGAACTGCGTGGAATGGTGGACGTGATCGCGCGATTGGATCGGGACGGTCAGGCCGGCCCCGCTCAGCCGGGCGATATTGAAGGACGGTATGCGAAGAACCCGACGCTGCCGGGCGGACGAGACTTCGAGATTATCTTAGATAAGGTGCACGAGTAGTGAAGGCGGAGGAACGTGCTGAGGCTTGGGTCAGGAGAGTCGATCGCTCGGCGCGTTATGGTCCGGAGGAATCTGTATCCAGCTCCATATTCCAGTACAGGTAATCCCGCCAACTCTCCGGCGTATTTCTGATACCAATGGTAATGGTGACAATCGGACTCCAGCGCGGCTTCACCGGCCGCTTCATCAATCGCATGCCGGCTTCCTCGGGGGTGCGTCCGCTCTTCTTGTTGTTGCAGCGCCAGCAGGCCGTGACGATATTCTCCCATGTCTTGCGCCCGCCCTTGGCGATCGGCACGACGTGGTCGAACGTCAGCTCTTCCGTTCTGAACTTGCTGCGACAGTATTGGCAGGTATACCCGTCTCTCGTGAAAATGTTGATGCGGGAGAATTTGACCGCCCGATGGCTGTCTTTCAAGCGGACAAGCTTGAGGAGCCGCATGACGGCCGGGAGCTTAAACGAGATGGAGACCCCGTGCACCTCGCGGTCGTAAACCTCGAGGACTTCGACCTTTCCTTGCCATAGGAGCGCGATCGCTTTTTGCCAATGGACAACACGCAGGGGTTCATAGGTGGAATTGAGCAGGAGGGTCATTTCCATAAAGTGGAATCCTCATTCCCAACCGAGGCTCCTTATCTGAGAGGGCCTTCTATCGGTCTGGGTACGCTCTGGTATTTGTATGCCACAAGACCCCTGTGAAATCAAGCGGAGGGCTGTAATGCAGGCCCTTCCGAGGATTCAGTCCGGCCGCCGCATGAGGATCCATGTCTGATTTTGTAACTGTCGCCACCACCGAGGAGCTCCCTCCGGGAACAGGGAAAACGGTGGAGGTTCATGGAGTTTGGATCGCCCTGTTTAACGTCGGCGGCTCCTTCTATGCCATCGACAACACCTGCCCCCATGCGGGAGGCCCACTCGGAGAAGGCTATCTGACCGGCGAGGCCGTCGAGTGTCCATGGCACGGATGGGAATTCAACGTCTGCACCGGGGAACGAACAGGCAACCCCAACTTCACAGTGACCTGCTGCGCCGTTCGCATCGAAGGCAATCAGGTCCAGGTCGCCCTGCCACCTGGTTTCAAATAGGCTATTCACCACTTCACTTGAACTATGGGATGCCCGGTAGTGAGATGCCTCGAGATTCACAAATACACACAGGGTGTTCAAAAAGGCCGTCCAGCAAGGCCGCAGCTAGCGAGGATCTGAGGCGTGTTTTGTCCTGCACGTTGAAGGTCCGAGTGACGCGAGAACGCAGCTGGCGGACGTTTTCAACACCCTGCTAAGTAGGACCGAGAATCTTGGGACCGGCTTGCGCCGGCGCAGCCGGTTGATCCGAGTCGTCCGCCTTCGGGGTGATGCCATCAGCCGGAAGCGACGCGGCATTCACCTTCTTCAACGACAGATTGGCGTGCCAGATAAATTCACGCTCAAACCATTGCCCAGTCTTCCCCTGATCCCGCAACTGCACTCGCACCTCGTAGAGGTCGCCATCGACTTGTTTCACCCGCCATTCGCCGAGTCGAGCATTCAGACCGCGATCCTTCATGGACCGCACATGCTCGGTCATGGCTTGCAGGATCGTCGGATAGCCCTGCGCCCGATGTGTCTGGACCATCGCCAAGGCATCCGCCTCCCGCCGATCGATCAACGGGTTGATGGTCGGCGGCTTGGTCCAAATAAAATAGGCCGCGCCGACCACAAGAATCGCCACGACGACATAATGAATGATCTTTACCATGGAGCGGAACCGCCCGCACAAGAATCACTTGCATGCATCACGGGCATCTTAGGAACAGCGCTCGCTCGAAGTCAATCTGCGCTCAGAAGGTCAGGCAGCCAACCAAGCGCCGGCGAAGATCGGCTGAGAGATCGGCTTGTGCGAGCGAAAGCCCGTATGCTACAAGTAGCGCTGCGCTTGAGCAGTCTAGCAGTCTAAATTGTAAGTAGGACACCAGATGAAATTCTTTTTATACGGCGATAACCTCAATTCGACTCAATTGAAGCGGCGGGCCCCGGAACACCAGTTCCTGACGCTGGCAACCCTGCCCGACCATACGATCCAGTTCTCCCGCTGGTCGTCGCAATGGCGGTGCGGACTGGCCACCGTCGCCCCCTCGCCGGGCGAAAAAGTCTGGGGCGCCGTCTTCGAAGTCACCGACGAAGACATCAAGATTATGGACAAATTCGAAGACGACGTGCCGCAAGGGGCCTTCCGGCACGTCCAAGTGACCGTCGTCACGGAAGCCGGCGAAAAAATGCTGGTCACCACCTACGCAGCCACGCCGATCGGCAAATTCAAACCCAAGAATCACTATCTGGACTGGGTCATGAAGGGTCTTAAGCAGTGGAAGTTTCCGGAAGAATGCATTGAACAGTGGCAATCGTTTCGTCCGCAGACCTAACAACCCAACGCACTCAACCCAAACAGAGGAATCTCCATGCCAAAGCCGAAATATCACATTGTCGTCTGCACCAATGCCCGTCCCCCCGGCCACCCCAAGCCGTCCTGCGGAAGCGCGGGCTCAGCTCAATTGCTGATGGCCTTTAATATGGGTCTGATGCAGAAAGGCATCATGCCGGGTGAAGTCCTCGTCACTGGTTCCTCCTGTCTCGGCCCCTGCGAGCAAGGCCCGACCGTCGTCGTCTATCCGGACAACACCTGGTATTCAAAGGTGACGGAAGCCGACGTGGCGACCATCATCGACGAGCACATCAAGGGTGGCAAGCCGGCGGCGAAACTCAACCCGGATGCAGTCTGGAAGTAAGAAAAAGCCGCCACGTTCAGCGTACTATAAATAAATGGGAAGTTACGCCGCTCAAGAACATAAAGCCCACGCACCCAGGAAGGTGGGCTGCATGGTCATCACCTGCAGCGACACCCGCACGCCCGAGACCGATACCAGCGGACAGCTGATTCAGAAACTGCTCAAGGAGCAAGGCCATACCATCGCCGCCTACCATCTGGTCAAAGACGAACCGGCGCAGATCAAAGGTCGTATTGCCGAGGCCATCGCCAACGAGGCGGTGCAAGCCATCATCATTAATGGCGGGACCGGGATCTCACGAAGGGATTCGACCTTCGAAGCGGTCGATGCGATGCTGGAAAAACGGCTGGATGGATTCGGCGAGGTCTTTCGCTTTCTGACCTATCAGGACATCGGTTCCCCGGCCATCATGAGCCGGGCGACCGCCGGCATCATCAAAGGCCGCGTGCTCTTTTCCACGCCGGGCTCCGAAAACGCCGTCCGGCTGGCGATGGAAAAACTCATCCTTCCGGAACTCGGCCACCTGGTCAAAGAACTCACGAAGTAATCGTTAGGCGTAAGGGGTAAGGCGTGAGGGGCGGTCTTTAAAAAAATTCCGCGCGCCTGACGCCTCACGTTTCACCCCTAACGTCTTCTTATCAGTCCTGCATAATCTTCGGTTCCGAATACTCCATCACCGGGGGAAGTTTCGATTGCGCATAGCGCTTGTAGAACATCAGCAGATCCCGCACTGACACAACCCCGACGATATTCCCCCCCTTGGTCACACCGAGATGGCGCACGCCCAGATCGCCCATCATGTCCTGAGCATCATCGACCGGTTGAGTCCCCTCGATCGTGCAGATTGGGCTCGTCATGATCTTCTCGACCGTCAGCTTGGCGAGATTCTTGTTGGTCGAAACCGCGCGCCGGACGATGTCAGTATCCGTGACGATGCCGACCAGCTGCTTTCCCTTTTTCACGAAGAGCGATCCGACTCGCGCCGTCCGCATCGTCTTGGCCGCACTGGCAACCGACGTCTTCGGCCCGACGGACTTAGGACTCTTCGTCATGATCTGAGCGACTATGGACATGATTCCTCCCGTTAATAATGACTGATGACTTCAATAGCAACGCACACCGACCGCGGTCATTTCACCATCGGTCACACTGTCAGGACGATCTTACCAAAAAACTTCCGGCCGATCATCAGCTCTTGCGCCGCTCGTGCTTCCTTCAGTGGGAAGGTTCGATCAATGACCGAGATCAACCGACCTTGACCCATGAGCTCCGCCACCTTCACCAGTTCCGCGCGCGTCCCCATATACGAGCCTTTGATCGTCAGCTGGCGAGAAAACACGTAGCGCAGATTCAGTTTCACGTCGCCGCCGGTTGTGGCGCCGCACGTAATCAATCGCCCGCCTTTCGCGAGCGAATGGATGCAGGTGTCCCACACCTCCGGCCCGATATGCTCGATGACCACATCGACCCCTCGCCCTTCGGTGAGCAACTTGACCCGTTCCGCGACTTTCTCCTTGGCGTGGTTGATCACGGCATCGGCGCCCAGGATCACGGCTTTCGGAATCTTGTCGTCGGAGCCGACGGTTGTCATGACGCGGGCCCCGGCGAGTTTGGCCATTTGGACCGCCATACTGCCCACCCCGCTTCCCGCCCCCATGATCAGGACAGTTTCCCCGTGCTGAAGCCCGGCCAGGGCAAACAGCATGCGCGAAGCGGTGACCGACACGAGCGGAAAGGCCGCGGCCTGCTCAAACGACAGGTTCTCGGGAATCGGCAAGACATTGCGGAACGGCACCTTCACATATTCGGCATAGCCGCCATGAGTGATTGCACCGAGGATCCCATAGGAGCGGCAGAAATTGTCGCGGCCTGCGAGGCATCGGTCGCAGCGCCAACAACTGATCCCCGGCGAGATGAACACCCGCTGGCCCGCCGTCACATCCTCGACTTGCGCGCCGACCTGCTCGACGACTCCCGCCACATCCGCCCCCGAGACATGCGGTAACGGCATCGGATAGGCGGGATTCCCCTCGCGGATCCAGATATCCAGATGATTCAGCGCACAGGCCTTGACCCGAACCAGAACCTCCCCTGCACCGACCGTCGGCGTCGGCAGATCCTCATAGCTCAGCTTCCCCGGCCCGCCATGCTCACGAAACAAGACTGCTTTCATCTGATCACCCCTTCATCCAACTAGAACAATTTTGAAACGGCAGGTAGCAGCGAGGTGGGCGCCTGACCGTCCACAGCGGTGTCCCTAGACCGGGCGGGGTGCGAGGACGGTCGGGCTCCTCGCTGACAGAACCCGCCACTTCAAAATTTTAACGTTCCCTCGACCACCATCACGCACTGCCCGCCGACTTTCACCGACTGAATCGCATCGTCATCCGATTCGACGTGAACGAGAATATTCGACGGCCGTTCCATTTCATAGCCCTGCTCGATCAGCAGTTCCGTTGCCGGTCCGACATCGACCACCCCGTTCTGAACCAGATACGCCCCCAGCGCCCCGCCGGCACTGCCGGTCGCAGGGTCTTCAAGAATGCCGATCGCTGGGGCAAACATCCTGGCATGGACGGTCGCGGAAGGCTCGACCGTGACCGTCGTGAACACCATAATCCCGTTCGCACCGATCCGATGGCAGAGGTCGGTGATGGCGGAGGCGTCCGGATTAATCGACCGCACCGCCGTGAGCGTGCGCACCGGCACGATCAAGACCGGCAACCCGGTCGAGACTACTTCCAGAGGCCATTTGGCGTCCGCGATCACATGCTTGGGAAGCCCCAACGCGACGGCCACCTTGTAGAGCTCTTCGCCCCCCTCGACGCGATCGAGAAATTGCGGCTCCGGCTGCGACATGACCACGCGAGACACCTGCCCCTCCTGGGTATGCACTTCCACCGGGTATAAGCCGATATTGCATTCCTGGACCACCCGCGTCACCGGTTCCGGTGTTGCCACCAGTCCCAGATGAGCCAACACATAGAACGTGCCGATCACGGGATGGCCGGCGAAGGGAATCTCCTGTGTGGGGGTAAAAATGCGCAAGCGGACCACTGCGGCAGGATCGGTCGGTGGAAACACGAAGACCGTTTCCGAGAGATTCATCTCCCGGGCGACTTGCTGCAGCTGATCGTCGCTCAGTCCCTGGGCATCCGGGAACACGGCGACAGGATTTCCGCCGAATGGTTGCGCACTGAAGACATCGGCTTGGTAGAACTTGAGCACACGGCCTTCCGGCATCAGGCCTCCCTAAGCTGGCCGAGGTAACGATTCATACGCCTGTGTCATCGGATTCCGGATGTAATTCTCGACGTAGTTCTGGAGCGAGCCATTCCGATAGAGTTGATCGTTCGCAAAGCGCGTATCGATCTTGTGCAGCACTTTGACTTTCACGCCGGTCTTTTTCATGAACTGCTCCAGCGTCACGCCGGTGATGTCGGTATAAGGCCCGCGGCCCGACTGCATGATGCACTTCGGAATATGGACGATCTTTTCCTTCGTCAGCCGGCGGGCGATATCGTCGAAGGTCAGCAGGACGGTGCAGTCCGAATCACCGCTCAGCATCGCATTCGGGACGTAGAGAAACTTCGCGCGGTTCTTTCGATAGGTTGTCAGGATCTTATAGACGCTCCAGGCCATGACGACCGTGTCTTTCTTTTCCAGCTCCAACGAATCGAACAGGCTCACGATCCGTTTGCGGCTCAAGAACGCCGTAATGTAGGCCTCGGTGTGAATCGTTTGGAGGTTCGGCAAGGCGGCGTCGTAAATCCGCAGCGCCTCATCTGGCAGGTATTTTCGCCCCTGCCGCATCAGATTGGCCGTGTCTTCCTTGAGCCCCCGCACCGGCGTCAGCGTCCCCATCCAGAGCACGCAGCGCTGGTTGATGCCGGAGATCGTCACCGCATCCTTCGACATCGTGTGCGCATCGAACGCGTAGAAGTTCGCCGACGACACCGCCGGCCCATCCAGCACCTTCATCAGATGCTTCACCGAAGGCGCGTGCGGCATGAGCCGCTGGCGGTAGTCGCTCAGCGTGATGACGGAGAGCTCGAAATTGATCCGCCCCGGATACTGCGCCACGAGCTGGTGAATCTTCGGCACGTGCACGAACCCGACGGTGAAAAACTGGATGCTCTTGTCCGTATACCTCAGAAAATCCTCGACCCACTCCATCGCCTTCGGATGCAGGAACAGATCGGTCCATTCCATGTATTCGTTACCGCCCAGCACCCAAAACTGCTTCGGGTCCGTGGGCTTCTTACTGATGTAGTCGAGGATGTACTTCCAATCCTCGTCGGTGGTCTTCGGCGGATCGAGCGTTTCGCGGTAGGAATGATCCAGTTCGTAGCAGAACTCGCACTTCACCGGACAGTCGCGGCCGAGGCTGATCGGGATCTTGCCCGCATCCATCTCACGGCGCAGGACGTCGCGATAGTCTTTTTTCTGAAAGATGGGAGTGGGCTGGAGGATGGGTAGAACAGTTGGCATAGCGTCAAATTAGTTTTCCGCAGGATGGTCAAAAAGGCTGCCAGCAAGGCCGCAGCGAGTGAAGGGCCGAGGAGGTACATACCAAGCTTCGCTTGAACCGCTCGCTTCGATCACATGCGAGCGAATAGGTACTTGGCCTCCAGTAGGCTCGGTACGTTGAGGGTCTGAACGATGCGAGAACGCAGCTGGCGGCATTTTTCAACATCCTGCAGGCATAGTTTGACAGGATCGGTGCTGCTTTGTCAGACTCGGGCCATGGGCAAAGTCACCGAACAAGACGTCATCCACGCACTGGAGGTCCTGGGACTCACGCTCCCCGTCACCTCCGAAGAACTCGAACGGGCCAGGCGAGTCCAGCTCTATACCTGGAACCCAGCCCGCTATGCGAATCTGACCAACAACCCCAAGCAATACATGCAGGCCTACAAGAAGGCCGAAGACATGACCGGTAAGATCGAGGCGGCCTACATGCTGCTCACCGCAGTGCTCGTCCCTGACGAGGCGTCGAGCGACCAAGGTCAATCGTAAAGTGTATCTCGTATTCCCTTGGAATCTTCAATGCTTAGTGCTCAATCCTAAATTAAATATTCAACAGTAAGCATTGCGCATTTCGGCAACCTGCGCGTCATCCAACGCCGTGCGAGACCACCCTGCTCATGCCCTCTTTTCCGTCCTCCCCTTCACTCATCGCCACGGGCCAGGTCACGAGGCCTGACACGCCTTCCGGCGAGCCAACCGCGACTTGCTGCTGCGCATAGATCTGCGGCAGCTTGTTCGTCCCGAACTTCGAGATGTAGAGGAACACGTGCTCGCGGGCGTTCACGCGCACAGCCCAGGGGTGGAAATCGTTCTTATAGAACTCTTCGCAGAGCTGCATCGCATCTAAGCACGACAACGTGCTCGGCTCGTTCAACGTGTAGTAGTAATCCAACGGCAGATCGTACTCCTCCTGCTTGTGGATCGTGATGCCGAACTTCTCCGGATTGCGCACCATCGGCGTATGTCGATAGGCCACGAAGTAGAACAGCTCCACCGAGTGAATCACCGGCTGGTTGTCGATCACGAACTGGCGCGTCTCCATCGCCTCGTCGCGCGTCTCGCCGGGGAAGCCGTAGAAGGCCATCACATGGTTCCAGATCCCCGCCTTCGCCGCCTGGTGCAGATTCTTCTGGATCACGCTCTTCTTCGCGTGCTTGTCCATGAGATTCAGCACGCGCTCGTTTGCCGACTCCATCCCGTAATAAAGCGTGCAACAGCCGGCCTTTGCCGCGAGGTCCCAGATCGCCTGATCCTGTAAGGTCTCTTCGAAGCGGATCAGCGTCGTCCACTTGATACCGACGTTGTGGTCAACCAGCAGCTGCGACACCTTCTTGAACAGCGCCGGCGGGTAGGATTCGTCGCTGAACAGGAAGTGCCTGCACTGGTACTTGTCCCGCAGCGCCTTCACCTGCTCGACAACGAGCTGCGCTGTCATGCCGCGATACTGATCGAAATAGCCCTGGCCGTGATCACAGAAGGTACAGCGGCCCCAGTAGCAGCCGCGCGTCGCGAGATAGGGAATGATCCGCTCCGGCACAAAGTAGGAATCCAGCGGCAAGCCTTCAAAATCAGGCAGCGGCAGTGCCGTCGTCTTCTCCGTATAGACTTCCTTGTTCTGCTTCACCCCGGTCGCATCACGATACAGGAGGTTCGGCACAGTCTCGATCGGCCGCTGACCGTTCAGCGCCTCGATATACCAAAGCAGCGCATGCTCGCCTTCGTACAGGATCGCCGCGTCGAACACCTCGGTGAAGAACCGCCCGTGATGCGGCAGCTCTTCCTGGAGGCGCGTGACGACATTCCCCCCGACCACCACCTTGATGTGCGGGAACGTCTCCTTGATCATCTTGCAGAAGGTCAGGCCTGCCAGCAACTGCATCTGCGTGCCGATGGAGACCCCAACCACGTCCGGCTTTTCTTTACTCACGGAGGGCAGCACCAGCTGGTTGCAGATGTGGCGATAGACGTTCACCTGCTCGTCGTCGAGACAGGCGAAGACTTCCTTCGAGACACCCGGCCTGTAGCCCAGGTTGCTTTCCATCGGATAGAAGACGAGCGAGGCAGGATAGTAGGCAGCCGAGATGTACTGCATCACTTCGCGGAAGCAATTCAGCGCGCCTTCGAGCTTCTCGGCCTCGTAGAAACGCTCGCCGCGCACGATCCGCTTGGCATCTTCGGCCCGCTCGGCCAGATCGAACACGTCCATCGCATAGGCCTGCTCCACCACCGCCTTCTGATCCGCTTCACGCTCTGTGAGCGTCCCGGCCTTTTCTTTGTCCTGAAGCGGCTTGAGCTGCATGCCCAACCGACCCTTCACCCAGATCAGGAACTCCATCGTGAAGAAGTGGTCGTACATCTCGATGTTGATGTCGCGCTGGACGACTTGATGCCCCGCCTCACGCAGCACAGCGGTCAGCGAAGGCAGCGCAAGATAGGGCGCAGTTGGCACCCACTCGGGCGGGAACAGGAGCATGACCTTCGACGTCTTCCGATCCTCTTTCTTGATCGGAACCAAGCTGTCGATCTGTACCAGTCCGTTACTGCTCATCGTCCCTGTCTTTCACCTCACGCCTTACTCCTCACGCCTCACCCCTTACGCCCCACTCACATCTTCCCCGCCAGCGTCGGCGTCACACCCGCAGTTTTCATTGCCTGATATTGAAGGTCGGGCAGTTTCCCCAATCCAAACCGCGCAATGTAGAGAAAGATATATTCGCGAATGTAGAGCCGCAGGTCCCAGCCCGCGTAATGGTTCCGTTCGAATTCCTGGAACACCCGCTCGGCCTCTTCGATGCTCATCCCGTTCTTCACCGTATAGTAATAGTCGAGCGCCAGATCCCATTCGGGGTTCTTGTAGGCCGTCACGCCCCACTTCTCCGGATGCTTCGCCACCGGGTTATGCCGGCCGAGATCAAAGGTGCCGAACCCCAGCGAATGGACAGAGTCCTTGTTCTGCTCCAGGAACTGCACCGACTGCCAGGCCTCCTCCTTCGTCTCGCCGGGAAAACCGAAGAAGCCCATGCAGTGGTTCCAGATACCTGCGTCGGCCGTGAGCTTGAGGTGCTTCGTCATCACCTCGGTCGTCGTCGCCTTATCCATCAGCTGCAGCACGCGCTCGACCCCCGACTCGTAGCCGAAGTGCAGATAGCGGCATCCGGAGTCGCGCGCGTCTCGCCAGACTTGCTCTTCGAGCAAGCTTTTCTCAAATCGCATATGCGTCGTCCAGGTGATGCCCATCTGGCTCTCAACCAGGCCGCGCGCGAGCTTCCGGAACAGCGCCGGCGGATATGATTCATCCGTGAAGTGGAAATGCCGCGCCCCGTACTTGTCGCGCAGATGTTTGATCTCCGCCAGCACATCCTGAATCTTCTTCGACCGGTAGCCGGCCGTATAGCCCTCGCCATGGTCGCAGAATTCGCAGCGGCCCCAGTAGCAGCCGCGGGTCGCCAGATAGGGCAGGATCTTCGTCGGCACGAAATACTTTTCCAGCGGCAGACCGTCGAAATCAGGCGGCGGCAGCATCGCCATATCCTCCGCATAGCTGATCGCCGACGTATGCACGCCGGTCTCATCCTTATAGATGGTGTTGGGCACGTCGGCCAGGCTCCGCTTCGCCCCCACCGCCGACACCAGCTGCACGAAAGCGGTTTCACCTTCATAGACCACGGCGCTGTCGAAGTATTGGAACAGCGGCGACTGCGGCAGCACATCGCGCAGGCGCGTCACCGTATTGCCGCCGATCGTCACGTGGATATGGGGGAAATGCTGCTTGATCAAGGCACAGAAGGTCATGGTGGAGAACAGCTGCTGCTGCAACACGATCGAGATGCCGATCACGTCCGGCTGCTCCTGCTCGATCACCGGCTTCACCAGCTGCTCGAACACGTCGCGATAGATGTTCACCTGGGTATCGTTCACCGCGTCTATGATTTCGGACGAGACGAAGACTTTATAGGAGAGATCCGTCTCCATCGGTGGCATGCAGATCCGCGCCGGGAAATAGACCATTGAAATCACCGACGTGACCTCACGGAAGACTTGAATCGCCCACTCCAACTGGTCGATATCGTAGAATGTTTCTCCACGGACGATCGCCTTCGCCTTCTCCGCCTCCTTGATCAATTCGTCGATCTTCTGGCGGGTCAGATCGCAGAGGGCCATCTGCAGATCCATCTCACTCTCACTCAGCTCGCGCTTCTTCGAGAGCTTGCGGAGCCGCTCGAGCTGCTGCGGCACCCGGCGCAGGACTTTCTTCAAAAAATCCTCGCTGAAGTACCAGTCCCACATCTCAAGATTGATGTCTTTTTGGATGACCGTATGGCTGGCCTGACGGAGGACGGCAGTGAGAGAAGGAAGGCTTAAATAGGGTTCAGAAGGAAACCAATCTGGCGGGAAGATCAGCATGACCCTCATCTTCCGGCCGCTGGTGGCTTCGGAGGTCTGGCGATGCAATAAGATGAGTTCTTTGGAGGCCCGTTCACCCTTCGAATACTCGATGCGCATACCGGCCTGACCCTTCCCTCAAACCGATAAAACCAATAAGAAAGACGATGGGTTAGCCCAGGGAAAACCCATTGTAAGGGGGGTGAAGAAGGATATGCAAGAGAGGGTCTGGGAGAACCTGGCTGCCTTCGCTCATGCCTGGGCCTTGTTGGCTGCTGTTAGCCTCGATGTCGCTTGGCCGCGAAACTTGTTCCATTCCAAGGCAAGCTTGAATGGAACTGCGGACATCGCGGCCACCTGCCAAGAGCTGGACGCTTCAGCGAGGCAACAGCAGAAACACAAGACCCGATGGCCGCTCCAGGCAGCCAGGCTTTCCCTTCAATATGCTGGTGGAGGAAAAAAAAGTTTGGTCCTGTCGTCGACCCAGCCCATTCGTCCTATCTACACCCATCCCCCGGTGGGTCCCTTACGCTGCGGGCGAATGGGCGCCAGGGATCGACGCCACCCGAAAGCTGGGTGAGAGTCAGCCCGTTAGCAGATGGCGGAACCGAAAGGCCGTATGGCCCCTCAGGCAACCAGGCTCTCTCCTTCAAGGAAGAAGGATATTGTCACAGAACTATGAAACCATCGGTTGGAATCAGATGCTTCTTCAATCCTAAGGAATATCTTCTCCATTGCGCACATGCTTTAATTCCGTATTTCTAAGGATGCCGACCGGGAAATTGCTGAGACGCCTACATTGGTAGGTTCCATAACTTGTGGCGCCTCAGTCTGATTTGACATCCCCCAGGGAGGCGCCCATACTTTCTCCAATCTCGCCTAGAATTTCTACCAATCACACTGCCCGCGGTCTCACCGCATGACCGCCGACAATGTGGGAAAAGGCAAGGGACTATGCCGCGCTCCCAAGCGGTCAACGACTTCAGCATAGCCTGCGAAAGCCTCCAAAATGTCATTGCGGAATACGGATCGCTATCCAGGGAAGAGGCCAAAATTGTTGAGATGTATTGCCGAGAGCTGCTTATAATTGCAAAAGCTGCTTATATTCGTCCCGAACCTTGAGGTTTCTTCTGAGCCATCCCCCTGTTAAGGCTTCAGGGTTAATATTTTCTTCAAGTGCAAGATAGGAGGGTCATGGCGGGCGGGCTTAAGAAAGATGTGTCGTCCCTATGTACCACAACCAAATAAAGGGAAGAGAACAAACAGGTTCTGAAAAGTCCGCGAAAATTATGGATTCAATTGCAGCATGGGTCACTCAATGGCGTTTTATAGACTTGGAGGTGCTGTAAAACTCTGGATTTCTTCTATCAGACACTGTCCGGTTTAATTCCGACCTCCAAGGCATGGCATCAGGCATAGAACGATGTGGTTGCCATTCAAGGATGGCAATACCAAAACCCGAAACGTCCAGGGTTATCCATACACCCGCATGCTCTTTACGTGATGCGATAGCGGACGTCCATTACTGTAACGATTATTTCTCCATGGCAACAGGAGGAGTAGATGATGGACGAGGGAATGGACAAATTATGGGTCTTCGTCTGCGATGACTGTGGTGAAGAATGGCTATACTCGCAGAAGACGGAGGCGGATGAACATGAACGGCGACACAAACATACCACCTACCAAAGGCACAGGCCGACTCACGAAAAGGAGAAAGCAAAGAAACGCAAGCCCGGAAAATCGAATAGCGATTAAGACATCTTAGTCCGAACAATTTCGGCTGTCCCAATTGCCTACGCTCCACGCCTGAACCTTGCCGGCACAGCACTCCGGAAGGTCTACGAGTAACCGGCATTCCATTGGGTATGTGGCGCGGGCCTGTGGAGTTGTTGCGGACAGTTAACCAAGCAGGCTGGTTTCGACTTTGTCTGGCACCGTCGGCTAGATCACATGCTGACTATTCCAGAGGTGCATTCTTACTTAAATCCCCGTCGGCCCAGAACGTCATCATGCTACCACTCTGCTACCAGAACAGTCCAAACCATCCCGATCCATCATGAGGATGGTTCCTTCGATACTTCAGTTTCTTCTTGGGATAGCTCTTGGCGGCTCGTGTCAGATTCGGCAGAATCGAGTTTGTAAATCTCAAGTTATCAACTCCTATCAACAAACCACGGGGCTATGAAAAGATGGCCGAAACCATTTCGCGGCGCGTGGCGGTCCGGTTTCTCCGCTCCGCTCCACCCCGCCCCGCTCGCCTCTGCATCTCGCCATAGACCCACCCGCCGCGAACACGTAGAATGTCCCCCTTTCTTCTCGCCAGGCGAGGCGCGCTCGCGCCGGAGGCGGTCATGAAAAGGATGAAGATCAGCAAAGCATTCACGCTGATGGAATCAGGCCCTGTTGTCTTCGTCACGACCAGTGATGGCGAGAAGCACAACATCATGACCATCTCATGGACCATGGTGGTGGACTTTAGTCCGATATTTGCCATTACCACTGGGCCCTGGAACTATTCCTATTTGGCGCTTCGGAAATTTCGGGAATGCGTGATTGCCATTCCCACTGTGGACCTCATTGATCAGGTCGTTGGCGTCGGGACTTGTTCCGGTGCCGACACAGATAAATTTGCAAAGTTCAGGTTGACTCCTGTAAAGGGCAAACACGTCCGACCGCCCTTAATTAAGGAATGCGTCGCGAACATCGAATGTCGAGTGGTCGATATCATACGAAGGCACGATATCGTTGTCCTCGAGGGTGTCGCTGCGTACCTTAATAGTTCACGAAAAGAGAAGCGAACCATTCACGCAATTGGTGATGGAACCTTCGTAGTGGACGGGCGCAAGCTGGATCGAAGGAAAATGATGCGGTCGAAGATTCCAGATGGGCTGTGACTCAGGACAGCAGTAAAGGGGTCGGGAGTCTTTTCTCGTCGGAAGAACGGCGATGCGGGTCTTGCCATCCGACACCCCCAGCAGACGCCACGCCCTCCGGCCCCGGTTCCCTGTACGCTCGTCCTGTCTGCCCTGAATCCCGTCGGTGAGAGTCGGTCGAAGTGGAGGTGGCGGGTCTCTGCAGATTGTGGTTCAATCCTCCGGAAGCATCTTTCGCAGGCGGATCGTCCCATTGACCTTCGGCATATATCTTCGGCTCGACTCACCCACGGTCTCTCACTCAGCGATAGACCTCTCCGGACACAAAACGTAGAATGCTCGCATTTCGTCCTTTGAACATTCACGCCAGGAGGGGAACCGGCATGAACGCCTTCATTACAGGAGACACGCCTGTCACAAACGAAGTGTTGAACGTGCTCGCCCACCTTCCGACGAGAAGCCTGCCGCAGATCGTCGAGGAAGGATTTTTCAGGAAATTGACGGACAAGGACTTTATGCGTATCGCGGTCCTGTTGGCGCAGAAGGGATACGATGAGGGCGGCTGTCCGATTGGTGGCGTGGTGATCAGCAACGACACCAGGCAGATTTTAGGCAAAGGGCATAACACATTGGTTCAAGAGAACCACCCCTATAATCATGGCGAAACGTCCGCCATCCGGGATGCCGGGCGCTGTGATTTCAGCCGGACGACCATCTTTACGACGTTGAGCCCCTGTGATGTGTGTGCGGCGTTGCTATATATGCGCCAGTTCAACAGGGTCGTCGTGGGTGACGTAACCAATGCATCGGGCAATGAAGAGTTCCTTCGCCGAAAGGGTGTGCGGGTCGACATTCAACAAGATCCCGAAGGCATTGCGCTTTACGCGAAATATCGAACCGACAAACCGGACCAAGACCTGGAAGACTGGAAAGGCCTGGCGGCCGTGCGACAAAAACAATCGGGAAATGCGCCAGGGACCATTTCCTAATTGGTCCCGTCGTATGGGTGCTGGACCGAGAAAAGAAAAGAGGTCGGGAGTCTTTTCTCCTTGCGGAACGGTGCCCGGCCCAATTCCCGGCGCGCGCAGCTCTCAGTTATAAGGGAGCTATGCCGGTCAGTATACTCAATAGTCAGGCGACATCACGGTGTTTGATATCAGGTGCGCCACCCTAACCCAGAGCCATGAAATGAAACGGAGCTGAGCGTTATGAGAATGCACGCTATCATCCTCGCAATCTTGCTCGCCGTCGCATGTACATTGTCCCCCGAGGCCACATGGGCTCATGGGGAATTTACGAGCCGCCACTTCGTGACGAGCGATGGCGTCAAACTCCACTACTTGGACGCGGGAACCGGCCCGTCCCTCGTGTTTGTGCCCGGCTGGACCATGCCTGCGTGGATCTGGGAGCCGCAGCTGAGATACTTCAGGGCGCGCCACCGGGTGGTGGCCCTCGACCCGCGCGGCCAGGGTCGTTCCGAGAAGCCCACGGAGGGATACGATGCCACGCGGCGTGGGCGCGATGTTTGCGAATTGCTCGAGCACTTGCGTGGTGAGCCCGCCGTCGTCGTGGGCTGGTCCCTCGGCATGCAGGAAGCTCTCGTCTGCGCGCACGACTTTGGGACCAAACGCATCCGAGCCCTCGTGCTCGTGGATCATCCTGTCTTCGTAGACTCGCAAACCGCGTTTGCGTACACCGACGAGACGATTCGAGGTGTGCAGGGGAACCGAAAAGCCTGGACGCGCAACTTCGTCGAAGACATGATTCGAACGCCGCCTTCCGACAAATATGTTGACGCGCTGACCCAAGCCGCCCTGTCCACGCCGACGAACGCTGCCGCGATCATGGTAGCCAATCTCT
>JAWOMO010000067.1:0-4158 GCA_033852435.1 Nitrospira sp. | reverse complement strand
CCGAGCCTTACACGCTACGACGTTTGGTTCGCATCGCAAAGGCTCGTTGGAAAATAGAACAAGATTACCAGCAGCTGAAAGAAGAACTCGGCTTGGATCACTATGAAGGAAGATATTGGGCCGGGTGTGATTTCGGTACTCTGAATTGGCCCACTTCGGAACTTTAAATTGGCCCCCCTTCACCCATGGTCCTGGTTACTCTGATTCCGGGTGTTTGTTCGGAACGGAGGTGCCGGGTTGGATTGGAGGGCAAAGGTGGAGCTATTTGAAGAGATCCGAAGGGAGTACGAGTTCGGAGAAGGTACGATCAAGGGAGTGGCACGGAAACTACAGGTACACCGGCGCATGGTCCGGCAGGCGATCCGCAATGCCATTCCTCCTCCCCGCAAGAAGACGAGCCGGCCATACGTGAAGCTTAAGCCGGCGATTGCGTTCATTGACGGCATTCTCGAGGCAGACCGCAAGGAGCCTCGTAAGCAACGTCACACCGCGCACCGGATCTGGAAACGGTTGCAGCAGGAATATCCACAACTGAAGTTCAGTGAACGTTCGGTAAGCAAGTACGTCCGCAAACGGAAGCTCGTGTTGGGCCTGATGGGTCGCGAGACTTGTATCCCGCAGAGTTACCCGTGGGGATCTGAGGGCCAGGTGGACTGGTACGAAGCCTGGGCGGATCTCAGCGGCGAGCGGACGAAACTGCAGGTGTTAGCGATCCGCAGTATGGCGAGCGGCGCGGCGTTCCATCGTGCTTACTTGCACGCCACACAGCAGGCGTTTCTCGAAGCTCATGAGTTTGCCTTTCGCTACTTCGGAGGCGTGTTCAGGCAACTCCGGTACGACAATCTTGCATTGGCGGTAAAGCGTATCCTTCGAGGCTTCCGGCGCGAAGAGACGGCTCGGTTTGTCGCGTTCCGTTCTCATTGGCGTTTCGAATCGAGCTTCTGCACTCCGAACGAAGGGCACGAGAAGGGCGGCATCGAAGAAGAAGCCGGCTACTTCCGCCGTAACCACTGGGTTCCTGTACCTAAGGCCCGAGACCTGGAAGATCTCAACCGGCAGTTGCTTGCCGCGTGCCATGAGGACGAGAGTCGCAAGATCGGCGGCCGGGAGCTGACCGTAGGACAGGCGCTCATGGCGGAGCGTGAGCACTTGTTGCCGTTAGCCGAGGCAGGTTTTGACTTGGCCGAAGTGAGCTTCCCGAAGGTCGACGGTCTCGGTCGGGTTAGGGTCAGGACAAACTTCTATTCTGTCCCCGAACCTCCAGGAACTGAGATCGAAGCTCGGATCCACGCCGCCTGGGTGGAACTTCGTCACGAAGGCCGGTGTGTGGCGCGCCACGAGCGTTGCTACGGCCGGCAACAGGAAATCCTCGACTTGGAGCATTACCTCGAACCGCTGGAACACAAGCCGGGAGCTTTGGCCGGAAGCAAGCCTCTGGAACAGTGGCGGCGACAAGGACGCTGGCCTGCGAGTTTCGATCGAATCTGGCAGCAACTCATGAACCGCAACGGCCGGCAGGCTGGCACGCGCCGCATGATTGATCTGATCCAGTTGGGCAAGGCATTCGGCTATGACCGACTGCGACAAGCCGTGGACTCGACACTCGAGATGGGCAGCTGTGATGTAGCAACCGTGCACTATCTGCTTACGGAGAAGACATTGAATCGCGTGCCGGTCGCGCCCATCGATATCGGAGTGCTCTGCTGTTATGAAAGATCCATGCCTGAGATGACAGGATACGATCAATTGCTCACGATCGAGGGGGTGCTGTCATGACCGAACAACAGACAGCTCTTCTCGAAGCAACGATCCGGCAGCACTGCAAGACACTGCGTCTGCCGACCATAGGGTCTCAGTTTCAGCGGCTCGCGGAGCAGGCAATCAAAGCAAACATGAGCCACATCGAGTATCTCGAAGGCAATCTGGCCGGCGAACTGGAAGAACGCGAACGACGGACGGTGCAGCGGCGCATCCAGGACGCCCGGTTCCCGCGGTTGAAAACTCTCGACGAGTTCGACTTCACTCAAACGCCGAAGATCCCGGCGAGCCAGATCCGAAAGTTGGCCGACGGAAGCTATATCGATCAAGCCGAGCCGATTGTTCTGATCGGCGACTGCGGCACAGGCAAAACTCATCTTGCGACCGGGCTCTGTGTCGAGGCATGTCGACAGAAGCGGCGCGCGCGTTTTACTACGGCGACCGCGCTGGTCAATGAACTGGTCGAGGCCAAGCAGGAGAACCGGTTAGGACGTGCTCTGGCACGCTGGCAACGCTACGCGGTGATCGCCATTGACGAGCTCGGGTATGTACCGCTGGCCGAGATCGGCGCCGAGTTTCTCTATCAGATCATTGCCGACCGGACCGAAAAAGTCGGGTTGATTATTACGACCAATTTACCTTTTTCCGAATGGACTCAGGTTTTTCCCAACCCACGTCTGTGCAAGGCCGTAGTCGATCGCGTGACGGACCGAGCCCACATCCTGGACACCGGAACGGACTCGTATCGGTTTCACCGGACGCTGGCCTCCCGAAAGAAAAAGACTTCAGGAGGCGAAGACAAATGAGCACGCAAGCGATTCATCTCGGTCAAAACGGTTCGGGTTTAAAGGAACCCACCGGCTGGTTTGCAGCCGGGGAACGGTTCCGTAATGCGTTGTTGAAGCTGTCGGACGGAGCTTTCAAGCTGTTCGCCTGGATCTGTCTCGAAGCGGACCGAAAAACCGGACGCTGCCGCACAACGCAAATGCAACTGACGAAGGTTCTCCGAAAGTCGAGAAGAAGCCTGGCGAAATACATCGCTGAGCTGCAACAGCAGGGGATCTGCAACATCCATCTCTCTACGAACCAACACAATCGGACGATCTTCGAAATCCGGGATGAGTTCTGGCCGTACGGACGCTGTCAGGGTGAGGACCGCGCCGAGGATGACTATGTCACCGCAGTCCGGCAGATCTTTCTATCGCTTGGATGCACCCGTGACAGATTCGATCGCGCAGACGAAGAAACCGCCCTGGCTTTTAAACAACAGGGCATTCCACTCCAAGTTGTGTGCGACGCCCTATTCATCGGCGCTTGTCGCAAGTACGTTTCATGGCTTAATGGCGCACCGCAGCAGCCGATTGGACGTTTAAAGTACTTTGAGTCGGTGATATCGGAATTCCGCGATAGAGAGCTGCCCGTAGGTTATCGCGAGTATATGCAAGCCAAGGTCGGCAAGTGGGCCCGCCAGTGGGCGGACTCAGCCAAATCGTTAAGTTAAGGTGCCGCCGGAATCTGCTTGCGCAAAATGTTCGCAGGCAGCCCGGCAAAAAAAGACGGGATGATGTTATGGATACCTGTTAATCGCAGGGGGGCCAAAATAAAGTTCCGAAGTGGGCCAAAAGAAGTTGCCGAAAGCTGCGTCACAGAGGCTCCGCCGTCGCCTCCATCGATGATGCGCTTCGAGTTCTTCGGATCAATCCACATCGCGTGGTGATCGCTGTGCCGCATCGGCTGCGTGGCGAAGGTCTTGCCGCCGTCCGTCGACTTCCAAACCTGTACGTGCTGCACGTACACCGTGTCTGCATCCGTGGTGTCGGCCGTGATGTGCAGGTAGCTTGCGGAGTACACTCGCTGAGCACGGTCGTTGCAGACCATCTGCCAGTTTGCGCCCCCATCGTCGGAACGGTAAACGCCCCCAGCGTCTGCCTCGACTATCGCGTAGATCCGGCTCGGCCGGGCCGGCGAGATCGAGACGCCAATCTTCCCCACCTCTCCCTGCGGGAGCCCTGGGTTGCGGGTGATGTTCGTCCACGTGTCGCCGCCGTCGGTCGTCTTGTACAGACCGCTGTCCGGCCCTCCACTCGTCTCGTCCCAAGGCAGCCGGACGTGGTGATTGAGGGAGGCAATGAGCACCTTCGGGTTGGCCGGATCCATCGAGAGGTCGACGGCCCCAGCTAATTCACTTTTGTAGAGGACCTGCTCCCACGTCTTCCCTCCGTCCCTGGTGCAGTACACCCCCCGCTCGGCGCTGGGTCCGAACATGTCGCCCTTCACCGCCACATACACGAAGTCCGGATTGGTCGGATGAATGCAGATTCTCGCAATATGCCTGGACTTCTCGAGCCCCACGCGGATCCATGTCCCTCCGCCGTCGTTCGACTTCCACACGCCGTCACC
>JAWOMO010000050.1:0-16950 GCA_033852435.1 Nitrospira sp. | reverse complement strand
TCTCTATGCCTGTTTGCCACCAGCCATTCATACCGGTGCTCCTGCTGACGAACAACTTCATAGCAGTCAAACCTCTCCGAGAGCGACATGCCTTGGGACCCCATTGCCTTCGCCTCTTCAGTGTGGTGTAAAAGCCATAGGATTCGATCAGCAAGCCCCTCAATATCCCCAGGCTCTCTCAGGAACCCGTTCACTCGGTCGATCACCACTTCAGCGGCGCCATCAACAGAGGTTCCAACGGCCGGAACCCCACAACTCAGAGCTTCTATGTACACGCGAGGCAACCCTTCCCATCGTGACGTGAGAAGAAACACATCCAAACATTTCATGATCTCGGGAACGTCACGACGCCATCCCGTCAGCGTAATCGAGCGCGCCAGACCCAGACGATGAATTTCCGTTTCAACGGCTTGGCGTAGTTCACCATCCCCTACCATGACAAACTGTGCATCCGGCCGCTGCCGACAGACGAGCGAGGCCACACGAACGAAATCAACCGGGGATTTTTGACGCTTGAACGGAGCGACCATACCGATCAATGGTTGCACGGGATCAAGTCCGAGGCTACGCCGTTTGGCCTCGCGATCGATTCGAACAGCCCGAATCGCATGAAGATCGATTCCCGGAGGCAACATTGAGGATCGATCTCCCGCAAATAGGCCCAAGGCGATCCCTTGCTGTCGGTTCGCCTCCGAGTCGGTAAACACCCACTGTGTACATGTCGACGACCATCTTTCCAAGAGGATCAGAAATCGCCTGACTAGGGAGTGCTGAGCGGGAGTAAATCCGAATCCGTGAACGGAATGAACGATCACGGGGACCCCTGCCAACCGCGCAGCCAAGCGTCCAAGAATCCCCGCCTTGGAACTATGAGTGTGGACGATTATGGGGCGAAGCTTTCTCAATAACCTCGTCAACGAGATCAGTGCCTTGACATCTTTGACGGGACGGATTGCTCGAACAAGCGATGGAACCCTATAGAATGCTGCACCAGCAATTCGCGCCGCATCCCCATCGAGTTCGGCTACTTCTCCCCCCACGATGAGAACCGGACTAAATTTGGATCGATCGAGATGCGCCACCGTTCGCAGCGTGATTTTCTGAGCCCCGCCCAGCTCGAGCTTGGTAATGATATGACAGACGGTGTACACAATATTCTTAGGCTGGAACCGGTTGGGCACCCTGCGCGCGGAGCCGTTCGGCCAATTGCTTGCCCTGTCCAATGGCATCTTCCATCGACGTATGCTCCCAGCGTCCGTACCGTCCAATCGAGTAGATCCCCCGGCGTTCAAGTTCAGCTAGAATCGCCGGGAGCGCGCGGGCGCGATGGCGATCGAAATAGACATAGGCATAGTGGAGGTCTTTCACATCCGCCACGACGATCTCGTCTTCTGGCCGCAAGATGCCGGCCTGTTCCATACCGGATCTGGCCCGATCAATGAGCTGCTCGATCGTTTGATGTTCCGCCGGCCGATGAGACATTTCGACATACATCGAGCTGCAACCGGCCCGTCCGAGTGAAGGAGAAAAGTTCATGGGGAACCCGACCCGGTAGAAGGGATATTGGGGCTCAGGGAAGTACAGCCAATGCTTGTCCGAGACCTGCTCGCGGGACACTCCCAGATTCACGTTATACACGGAGACCCAGCGTAAACCTTCCGCCGCCTCCTTCAAGTGGGCGGGAAAGTCGAGACAGCGGCGCACAAGCTCGGGAACGGGAATCGTCGAGACCAATGATTCGTAATGTTCATCCTTGGTTCCTCCGCTCCGGCGATCTTGAAAGAGCACGCGACGGCGCTTTGTATCTACTTCACATAACTCCATACCGTTCACCAGGCCGTCGATGCCCGGCAGGAATGATTCCGGCAGTACCTTAATGCCATCAGTTGCCGGATAGAGAAACGAGGGGTTGTAGCCGAACGCCTTGTCCTTGACGCCGAGAGCCCCATTGATCACATCCTTCAATTCTGGCTTCGGCACCAGCCATGACACCCAATCCGACGTGAGTTCGTCTAACGACACTTGCCAGAGTTTTTCGTTGAAGGGCAGCATGAAGTGTTTGGCCATCCCTTCGCCGAGATTGTCAAGAATCCATTGTTTGAACGAACGGTCCTTGGGCTCGATGGAAGAGGCCGGGCGCGTCAGCGTCGCAATAAACCCCATCAAACATTCACGGACGACTTCAGGCGGAAGGCCGTGAGTATTTACCTGAAACGGGTACTCTGTATAAGTCTCATGCGAGTAGATGTAAGATTTTCTGTTATGCTTCTGGAGTTTCCCGGACAGGAGTTTTTCGACTAAGGCCTTGATGTCAGGTTGCCGAAAATGGAGCAAGTGCCCCGTATAGTCGAAGGTGAATCCGTCTTTCTTGTAGGAACGACAGAGGCCACCGACCTCCTGCTCGCGTTCATACAGCCGATAGGGAGTCCCGGAGAGATGATAGGCGGTACTCAGACCGGCTAAGCCGGCGCCGACGATCACGATCATGCGACCCGCTTTCCTTCGTTGACACTCGAGGCTACGACCGAAGAAGGAGACCTTCTCACGTCTATCTTTTGTAGGATAACGGTTGCACCGATGAGCACTAAAATGGTTCCGAGACAAAGAGACCAGGCGACCTCTTGATTGACTGTCATCATGAGCAGCCCAATCCCCCCGACTAGCGCAGTCGCCACATAACTCGTAGTCACAACATGAGGGACCGACATGCCCCAATGCCGCAAGCGAATGGCAATATGGTCGGGACTTCCCCAAAATATCGGCAAGCCCCGCTGATAGCGAATGTACATCACGAAAAGAGTATCGAAGATCGGAATTCCTAAAATGAACACAGGGGTTAAGAGAGAGAGCGCGTGATCGCTCGGATATTTGCCGATCATGGCCATCGCGCCCAGCAGCAGTCCGATGAACATGGCACCCGTGTCCCCCATGTAGATCCTCGCCGGCTGCCAGTTATATTTTAGAAATCCCAGCAAGCTCCCGATTAATGCCGCCAGCATGAAGGCAATGGTCTGATCACCCTGGAGCAGGGCCACGACAAGCAATGCGCTCGCGCTGACAGCACCGATCCCGGCTGAGAGACCGTCCATAATATCCAAGAGGTTAAACGCATTAATCAGTCCAACCATCCAAACCACGGTCAGCAACAGATCCAGCCAGTCCGGCAGGGCCGCGATCTCAATTCTGATCCCGCTCTTAATCAGGACAAAGACGGCGAGCAGTTGCCCGGCCAGTTTGGTCCAGGGTGTCAACACTCCAAAATCATCGATGAGCCCCAGCATCACGACGATTGTTCCTCCGAGAATGATACCCAGCACGTCATGCCGAAATTCGAAAGTAAAGGCGAGGCTCATCAGAAACGCGAGATAAATCGCAAGCCCTCCGAAGTAAGGCACGGACTCCTTCTGGTGCTTGAGCTGCCCGTCCGGTGAATCGACGATGCCGTACTTCAGTGCAGCCTGCCGAGCAATCGGCACGCCATACAATGAAAGCAGGAAGGCTAACCCGCATGTCAGTGAGAGAAGAAACATATTAGCGGGACCGATCAACAGTTTGGGCGATCGAATTTGTGAATCTTGCAGGCCACGACTGCCCTGCTAGCTCCTGATACTGCTTCGCAAGACGAGGCCCCCAGACATGGAGGGAATACCGTTCTTCCACAATTCCTCGTGCCGCACGACCCATTCGTTCCCGTAGCGCCGCATCCTGGCATAGTCGAGCAAGTTTGATCCGCCAATCCTGTTCGGTTGCGGCTAAGTATCCTGTTTCTCCGTCAGAAATAATATCCCGATTGACTCCCACCGGCGAGGCCACCGTCGCCATCCCGAGCGACATGTATTGCAGCAGCTTCAGGCCACATTTCCCTTCCGCCCACTCCGTGTTGGGTAGTGGCATAATCCCAATGTGACAATCTTGAAGCACTTCCACTTCACGTTCTAACTGCCAGGCCCTGAATTCGACCGTGAGACCGGGCAGCCTTGGAGGCCGAGAACAGACGACCCTGAACTTGATGAGTCCTTTATCCTGCAATTCCTTCAGTACAGGGGCCACGAGATCCAAGTATCCTAAGTTGTAGGCAAGGCCAATCCAAACAACTGTGACAGCCTTCTCGGCGGCACTGGCCAACTGCGTTGCCCTGTGCGCCGGGACAAACCGCTCGGTGTCGACCACTGTGGGGATCACAAACACCTGATTCGTGTATCGTCTGGCATATTTTGCAAGTACTTCGTTGCCTACAATCGCCCCCGGCGCCATGTTCAGCAGAGCGGGAATCTTCCGGCGATGCCCCGGAGTCAGATAAATCGCATCGTCGAATTCGATGACCAACCGAAACCCAAGCTTGGCCAATATCCATTCAGCAAGAGCTGGGATGTATGGGAACAGCTGCCCTTCGATAACGACCAGGTCAGCCTCGCCGATGGTTAGAATCTCCCATGCCCTCCGCACAAATTGGCCGAACACATAGATGATCTTCGCAAACAGGCGTACAAGGGACAACTTAATTTCAAGAATTCTCCAATACGTCTCACCGAACAGGGGGTGGACAACGCATTTAATTCCGCTCTCTTTCAGAAACGGAAGATATTGGAATATCCTGTACCGACTGGTCGGGCCGATAGACGAGGACTTTGCAAAGTAGACAATTGTTACGCCTGCCCCGGACGCATCCTGCATAACCCGCCCTTTAAGATGTTCTTTCGGCATAGACAGCTTGGGCACAAGGAAGCCGTTTGTTCTGCATCCGAAATGCTAAGGCTTCACTTTTCCGGATGGCACGTGAAGTTCAGGGCGCAGCATGATCTCATTGTTGAATCGCAGCTCCTCCAAGCAGCTTTACCCAAGCGTCATCGTCTGGGTCTTTTGAGATGACATGTCATTTCAATTGGCTTCTACGCCACTTCCCTGAATCGGTGTGACTCGATGATTGCAGAAAGGCGTTCATTGATCATGGCGCCGATGCGAAGAGGTGACAGCTTCACTCCGACAGAAGCCGCTGCTTTTCTTCCTTTATCCTGTGCAGCCTCTCGATGCTCATACACATAGCGCATCCAGTGAGCGGCCTCTTCAACGTCGGGCTCCGCCCACACATTCCCCTCCGCATAAAGGCCATAGGTTTCTTTCAGCTCACAGAGGGAATAAGAGATCGGAAATCCCACATCTTCGGTGAGGTAATCTGTATTACCTGAATAATTGGTTGCGATGACCGGTTTCCCCAACGCCATGGCTTCCGCGATCGTGAGCCCAAAACCTTCCGATCGATGGAGTGAAGCGTAGGCATCAGCCGTCGACAGAAGGCCGAGCGTCTCTGCCCTTGAACCACGCCGATTCAGAAGCAGAATGTTCGCCTTGCCTATCGATTGTGCAAGCCGCCTATACTCGGCCGGATTGATTTCGGCATTGTAGAACTTAAGAACCAGCTGCGCCCGCTCATTCGGTGAGAATGCCCGCTTGAAGGCCTCGACAACGCCTAACGGATTCTTTCGCGCGAAGGTACTATAGAAATCAAACATGAACATAAACACATACGCGTCTTCGTGAATTCCAAACTCGCTTCTTCGATATGTCCGATCGAGGCCGACATTGACGGCATGCGGGATACACAGGACCGGAACCGGTGAGACGCTCTTGAATGCCTCCAAACAGAACCCACTCGGTGTCCAGACTTCGTCCACATACGCGAATCGGTCGTGCCATCTTTCGGGGAAATGGGATAATTCCCATGCCCAGTATCCAATCGTGTACTTATTCTCAAAGTAATTCCTGCCGACAACGCGATAGAAGTCCTGAATCTTATTGGCATTCAAATGGACCAAATTGAAATCAAAAGGATTATCACCTCTCAGTTCGTAGTCGTATTTTTGACCTCGATGCCGAGAGAGCCCTAATGCGACATCGTTGATCACGAACGGAATCTTCGCCACCTTCATCGAATGGATGTTCAGGCGTATGGCCTCTGCGACCCCCCCCTCGGCCGCGATCGCGCCGGAAACGTTGAGCCCGACTCGACAGGTACTCCAGGCCGAAGCATCTCGGCGCCGAAGCGGGGTATGTTGCGGACGTTGGGGAGAAACGACACCTCGCATCCAGTTCAGTATTCCATGAAGACGATAGAAGCCACGTTCTCCGAAGAAACGCGCGACTAGCTTTCGGAGTAACAAATAGAACTCTGTGCCGCAGATTATCGTCACTCTTGCGCCAGAGAGGGTAAGAACCGGTTTCGCACACGCTTCAATCTTGCGAGTACTCCCTCGGGCTGATGACAGACCTGCGTGTGGGATCGTTCTAGGATGAGTCCAATAGACGTAGACACATAGCGGCCGATCGCTAATTTGAGATGAGGCGCTGCTTTGTATGGAGGCAGATCAACATATTGGTCCATTTCCCCATCACCGGGATCCAAATCCAACCCCACTCGATGTCCGAAGTGACGTAACCGGTTCACAAGAGCTTCAATATCTTGTCGGCGAAACAGCACCGTAGGCCCGGAATCGACGGTGCCCGTATTCGAAGAAACGTTATACTCCGTGGTGTGAACAGCGACCCCTCCCGGCCCAACACAATCCATGGCCCGCAAGATAAATTCCTGCCCCTTCCGTATGGAACCAAGATGTTCCAGTGCACAAGAAGACCATACAAAGTCAAACCCCATTAAGTCTTGGGGAATCCGATTCATGTCGACTACGCGAAATGTCACCTGCCGGGTAAAAGTATCATGCTCGCAAATCCCCCTGCTGTTGAGGCCTGCCAGACTCTCAGGATACTGACCGGTGTCTGTCCATCCACTTGATTTCGCGTCTCGCGGGTCTTGATCGCTTGCCACAATCTCACAGCCGTAACTTGCAAAAAGAGCGGCCAACGGCTCCTGCCCGACGCCGAAACCTAATCCTCTTTTCCCAGGCGCCAGCATGCCACGTTCGAACAGTGCCTGTGCGATATAAACAAACTCCCACTGTTTCCGGTGTAGCCGTGGTTCTTCTCGAATACGGGCACACCACTCCTCATACTCTTTCGATTGCATCTGCGCTTGAGTACACAGTCGCGATGTCAGCATGCATTACCTTCTGTAGCAATGGTTCAGGCCGTCCGCCCCCCACGGAATCATGGACTGCCTGTGGCATGAGGGGTGATCTAAGTTGGCAAAACTGAAATGGCCCCAGCAGCTATCCGACCACCTTTTGATACACTGCCGATACCTGAGGCAGATAGTTGGACATGCTGAACTGCTTCGCCCTTTCCAAACCAGCAAGCGAGAGTTTTTCTCTGAGAGCCGAATCGGAAAGAAGCAGTTGCATCTTAGCTCGAATATCCTGAACGTCAGCCGGATCGACATACAATGCCGCCTCTCCACAAACTTCAGGAATGGACGAAACCTGCGAGGCAATCACCGGGCAGCCAAAGCTCATCGCTTCCAATGGCGGCAGACCAAACCCTTCGTAGAAAGATGGAAACGCGAAGAAATAGGCCCCCGCATACAGACATGCAAGCTCGTCCGGGGAAACATAATCAATGATCTGCAAATTCCTCACGGCGTCCAAACATCTGAGTTCCTCCCGCCAATACTTACTGCGCTTCCCGACCAGTACGAGCGGGAGATCCGTATCAAGTCCCGCATAAGCCTTCGCAAGACCGGCCAGGTTTTTCCGCGGTTCAAGGGCCCCTACATATAAGAGATACTTTCGTAGCTGGAGGTCGTGCTTACTCAGACAGGCGGCAATTTTCTTTTCATCAACGGCCCGCCTGTCCAACGCGATCGGCTGATAAATTACGGTGATCTTATCGGGATCGACTTCAAAGAATTCGAGCACATCGCTCTTCGCACTTTGCGAAATGCAAATGATATGATCCGAGTCACGAATCGTGTTCTTGATGTTTCGGTAGAATGCGGTCTTATCCTCCAGTGTCATATGTGGGAGTCTGAGCGGAATAATGTCGTGAATGGTGGTAATCTTCTTGGCCTTACGAATCTTCATCGGCAATGGAGATGTCGCATGCCATACATCAATCCGATCTGGATTAGGCACGTAGGTGGTCCTGCCCCACCATCTGAGGAAAGTATTGGTGACCTGGTAACAGTCTCCCAACGCGTAGAGGCCGGCTAGAGACGCGACTTCGTGAAAAAACCTTCCCGTATTGACCTGCGCCACGATCCGACCCAGCTCGATAGGTTTCGGCCGAAACCCTACGCCTGTCAGCGCCTTCAGCGCGCTGATGGCATGCGAGGGGCTCACGGATTTGCGCCGTTCCTTCGTCGCATCGAAAAACAGGACCTCGTTGAGAAATGGCTCCCTACTCGTTCGACTGCTGGAAAGAATGCTCACCGTCGCCTTAAGTGCCCGGAGTGCTTCCAGCAGGGTCAGGCCATAGGTATTGATACCAGTCCCTTGCCGTAACTCGAGATTGTATCCGTCCAGAAGAACACGGACCCCCTCTAGATTCATTCGATCCCTTCCTGGCCCCTGGCATAAATAGGCGCCGCTCTTCGAGGAACCCCTTTGCAGAGTGGCGCCTATTTCTTCCACACCCGCAAACATTCCCTAAAAGCATCGGCCCATTTTGATGGCACTTGCACTGCCTGCCGATATTCCACACATGCCCTGTCCATTGCACGTTTCATCTTCATTTCGAGTGCGGCTCGGCGAGATCTCGGCTGGCTCAATCTACTCGTCGCGTCATTCCAGGCATGCAGAACGGTCTCCACGCCAAGACCACCGATCAAGAGATCTCGGTACAGTTCAACTACATCTTCCGCACCTTCTTCCCAATTCCCGAGCCGCGTCATGACTTTCAGATAATCAAACCCCAACCGCATGGCATGTTCGCTTGTAGTGCTCGGAGAAGACAGCGCCAAACGATAGACTCTGGCGCTATTTGCATAATCATTGCACTCCGAGAGCAAATACGCCACAAGATCAAGACAATCCGCATCCTGCAGATCACCAGCCGGAAGATGCTCTAGAAACGATTCCAGCTTGCGCTGCATCAGGGGACGTGGATGTTTTTCGATAGCCATCGCCTCGATATAATAACGAAAGAGCAGCGTATACAATTGAAGGCTGTTATCACTGGGACCCTTCTCCACATAAGGTTCGAGTCTCGAACATACCCCAGCAACCTCCCGCGCTTGCACAGCAATAACCGAATCCGTGAAGTCTCTGATCACACCCGGCAAATCTAGATCCTGCCATTGCGGAATTGCGCCTTTTCGTCGTTTCAGAACAAACGCAATCGGCGCGATGATAGAGATCCCGACAGGGTTCGCCATCTGCCCTGATCGGAAAAACTCCATAAGGGTTCCGTGTGGAGTGTGCGTCATGAATGGAGGAGGATAGCGTCTCGGCTTTACGGCATTCCCAGGATGAGCCCAGTTGAAGGTAAGATCGACATTTCCGACAACTTCAAACCCTTCCAACGCCATGATCATCTGCTGAAACAACTGCCGGTCCAAAGCATTGACCCCCGGGAGTAGATACGGGGCGCGAGTCAGGCAAAACTCCGTTGTGAGAATGGCATGTCCGCCGACCCGCAGCACCCGGCCCAACTCACGAAAGACCTCCCACAAATCCTTCAATGTTGGGACATGCTCGATGCTCGAGCAGGACCAGGCGAAATCCATGCTGCCGTCGGGGACTTCGAGATGTCGCATGTCCGCATTCTTAACTTGCACTTTCTCATGAGGATAATCGATCGGAGAAGAGGCATAGACCGCATTAAAATCGTCAAAACGAGCCTCCGACCAAGCCGTCTCCTTCGAATAGAGATCAGTCGCCAACACATGTTGGCAATGATTCGCAAAGTAAAAGGTCAAGGGCTCATGCCCTACGCCCAGACCCACCCCTCTCTGGGTGCCCTCCAAGCAGCCACAGAGATCTGCGCACTCGGCGATAAACTCCCATTCCCACCATTTACGGAAGTTGTGACGATGCACATAGTCCGCGGGCATAGAACGGGAGAATCGAGACGGGGCTCTTACCGCCAATTCGCCTACATCTCCCAAGCAAACGCACGGCCTTTCCTTAGCCGGAGCCAGAACACCTTCGCAAAAATTGGGCATCATTTTGTAGTTTTCCCTATTTCAATGGCTCAAGGCGAATAACCACCGCCGACAAGTTTCAACGAGGCGTGATGGTTCGTTTCCTAACCTGCGGTTATACGCTTCGCATAAGCTGGGATTGCTCGTACAACGGAACAACTTCATGAGGGGCTCCTTGCCCGACCAGCTTCCCGTGATCAAGCCATAGCACACGATCACACAATTGTCGGATATCACTCGTTGAGTGAGACACGAGGACGATCGTAGCATTGCGGTTTTTGAACCACTTGATTTTTTCACGGCATTTGGCCTGAAAATGCAGATCGCCCACCGCGAGAATCTCATCGATCAAGAGGATATCTGGGTCCAGATGGACTGCGATTGAAAATCCCAATCTGGCAACCATGCCGCTCGAATACGTCCGGACCGGCTGATCGAGAAACTCCTCGAGTTCGCTGAATTCAACAATGTCGCGAAGCCTCGCGATCACTTCTCGTCGCGTCAAGCCAAGCAAGACGCCGTTGAGGACAATGTTCTCCCGCCCCGTCAAGTCATAATGAAACCCGGCACCCAACTCCAATAGAGGACATACATGCCCCCGCACGCTCACACATCCCATCTCTGCCTTAAGCACCCCGGCCATTAGAGCAAGCGTAGTGCTTTTCCCGGAGCCGTTCGGCCCCACAACACCAACCGTTTCACCCTCCGAAATTTCAAACGACACGTCATGCAGCGCGAGGAATTTTTCCTGTTTGAATGCCCGAACCGTTTGAGACAGGCTAAGCAGCGAAGCCTTTAATCCCCTCGTGACATGAAGATAACGCGGGTACGACTTGGACACATTAGTGAAACGAATGGCGATCATATGACCTCGGCAAACCTAGGCGCTAATTTGGAGTAGGTAAGGTATCCAATCATCGCCGATAGGACTGCCATTGCGCCGGCTGCAACTACTGCTCCGCCGCTCAGCGTTCCGGTGAGAAAGAGTTGTTGCCAATTGAGTATCAGCGGTGTGAACGGGTTGAGATACATGTAGAGCCGATACTCCTCCGGAATCATGGAGCTCGTGTATGCGATCGGCGTGAGATAAAAGAGAAACGCAATGAACAGGATAGTGAGCCGGTCGAGATCCCGCAGGAATAGATTCAGCGACGCGATGAGAAGCCCCACACCATAGACCATGACAAACTGGATTCCAATGAGGACCGGCACCCCGACCAGCCACAACCACGTCGGCGCGACATGGTAGATGGCGAGAAATACCAGAATGACAGGAATTGACAGCAAGAAGTGGAACCCATCGCTCAGTACCGCGGATGCTACCAGAACGTGACGCGCGAATCGGACCTTTTTAAGCAGGGTAGCGTTGGCCAGGAAAATGTTGGGAGCCGAGCTCATCGAATGGCTGACCCACTGCCAAGGGAACAATCCGGAAATAAGAAATAGCGGGTAGTCTGTAATCTGCACACGCATGAACACGCCGAAGGCCAAAAAATACACCGTGGCAAAGGCCAGGGGATTGAGAACCGACCAGGCGTAACCAAGCCAGCTGTTTTTGTACCGGCCCTTTATCTCCTTCGCGGTCAAGACAACTATGAGATCTCGAAGATACTCCAACTTTCGAGCGTCGCTTGTGCGAGATCCCTCTGCTGCGCTCATCGTGAGATTCCTTACCACGATCGTTGGTAGCTCCAAGCGAGGAGTTAAATGGCTTCAGAAGTCTCGCCGCTGGAAGATGACGCAGGCCACTGCGAGTAAGAGGCTCGAATACAATAGCCCATAGACCGTCGCCATCGACTGGTAGGCAAAGGACACTGACAGGCCAGCCGCAGCCTGCCCCTTAATATTAAGCATCTCGAGATTAGGGCACAGATAATAGATCCCGGTTAGCAACATCGTCGCGAGCTCGTTCTGACTTTTCTCCGCAATCCCTTTCAAGTCCGGCGTCAGATGGCCGATCACATACAGCCCAAGAGTCATGGAGGCGCTCACCATGGCAGAACTGAATGTGGAAAAGAACAAGGCCAGCGCAGTGATCACCAGGAGCTCCACAAAAATCAATTCCACGGCCTGCAAGAGTGACATATGCACAGACGCACCGCTCCACCAGATCGTGAGCAGAAAGACCAGAAGCATGATGGACAGGTTGACGGACAGGGTCACGACGAGCCCAAGGTACTTGCCCAACATGAACTGCACCCGGCTGATCGGCCGTGCCATGATCGTATAGATGGTCCGACGTTCGATCTCTTTACTGACCAACCCGATCCCGACGAATACCGCGATGATCACTCCGATGAGATTAATGGCAGCCAATCCCATATCCGTGACAATTTTCTCCTGCTCACCCATCGACAGACTGCTGAGCAACCTGGAGGCAGCGATGAGAAGCCCCGCGAAAAAGAGAAGGTTGTATAAAATCTTGTCTCGCAGATTTTCGCGAAACGTGTTGAGCGCAATGACGCCAATGTTGTACATATCACGCCTTTAGCTGTACCTGCTGCACGAACAGCTCTTCGAGGGAGCCCTTTTGGGGAGTCACCGATATGAGCCTCCCGCCGCCAGATCGAATCGCAGCAATCGCCTCATCAAGCCGGTCCGGCTCAGGCAGCACGATGAGGCATTGAGTTCCCCGATCAATTACCCTCGAACCCAGTCGTTGCATGGGATCCAGTCCGTTACTCCGAAGCCCTTCACAGACCAACTCAACAGACCGAGTCCGCCCATGACCGACCAACTCATCGACTCGGCCGGCGGCGACAACCTCCCCTTTCACGATGACGGCGACTCGATCACAAATCATTTCCACATCCGGAATGATGTGAGTACTGAAGAAGACCGTCTTGCCTTGCTCGCGCAGATGCAAAATCAAATCGCGGACTTCCTTTCGCCCGAGTGGATCCAGGCCCGACATTGGCTCATCGAAGATGACCAGTTCCGGGTCGTGAATCAACGCTTGCGCGAGCCCGATACGCTGCAGCATCCCCTTCGAAAACTTTCTGAGTTGTCGATTTCTGGCTTCAGTAAGGCTGAGGGTTTCGAGCAGCGTGGTCACACGCTGCCTGAGCTTTACGCCCTCCAGCCCGGCAAGCCGTCCATAGAATCGGAGGAACTCTTCTGCTGTCAAGTAATCATAAAAGTATGGGGACTCGGGGAGAAATCCGATGCGGCGGTGAACATCCACATTGCCAGCCGGCGAACCGAGCACTTCGGCACGCCCGCTCGTCTGCCGGATCAGACCGATGAGAATCTTCAACGTCGTCGTCTTGCCCGCGCCATTGGGACCAAGAAATCCGAAGATTTCGCCCTGTCCCACCGAGAAAGACACGCCGCGCAAGACGGTGGCCGGCGGTATCCAGGGCCAATTCGGCTTGATGGTTTTAGTAAGCTGGTCAATGACGATCGCGTCCACTGCCGCTCTCCCCTCTCACCGTCGATACACCCGGAAGCGTTCCCGCAACCCGGGACTCTTCACGGAACCATCTGTTGATGACAGTTCATATCGTCCCCCGAACGGATCGGGCGGAATTCTTGCCAAGAGGCCTGCACTGACCAGGTCGTCAAGGGTTTTCGGCAAGGAACCAGACCGCTCCCGGTATGCTCCGACTGCTTTTTCGAGTTCTCTAATGTCTCGTTCGGCAGTAACTTCACGAATGCGTTGTGCCAGCCCTTCCCGCACCTGTTCATCATTTGCCTGAAGGTAGAGGCGCTGGAGAAACTCCAGCGCGGCGTTCGAATCGTTTGCCTCAACGGCCATTCTGGCTGCCAGACCAGCAAGCCACGATGGTGCTCCCGGGAGTAACGACGCCGCTCGGAAATAACGTGCCGCGGACGCGGGATCCCGCACCTCATAGTAGTACTCGTACCCAAGAAAAAATGACAATTGCCACACCGTGGGATTATGTTCCACTCCCTTCGTAAGGAGCGCGACACTTTCCTTTGTCATTCCTGCGACCACCCCAAGGACCGTCCCGGTATATTGATAGGCATGGACAAATTGTGGATCGAGGTCCGTTAACACATCGGCGGCATGGTACGCCCCTAGATATCCTTCTCTCGTTTGCTGTCGTCCCGATAAACCCTGCACCGCTTTGAGCCAGAGGAGGTCGGCCGCAATGTGTCGGTACCCAAGTACGGCGATCTTGAGATAGTCACCTTTGGGGAGATAGGACAATTCGACAGAACCAGCCAATGCATGACGTTGCTTATCGACTACGTAAAGCGATGACAGGGCCCCGCCTCCGAGCACCCCGATGAGAACGGTCACCGGCAGCCAATTGTCAGTCCAAACCTTCGCGTAGGCCCTCATGTCGCAGACGCCTTATTGGCAAGCAACGCTTCGAGATGGGACACGTCTACCCGCAGGAATGATTCCTCCAGTTGGCTCAATGGCCGCGCATGAAGCCGCTGTTGCCTGGTCACGATTTCTTGAAATTCCTGCTGAGCTGTTTCTCGCCTTCCCGATTCGGCATACACACGAGCCAGCGCCTCACGACCAGGTAGATAATTTGGCTCCAGTTCGATGACCTTCTTCAAATGTTGCTCTGCTGCATCGCGCCGCCCCAGCACGAGCATGAGGCGCCCGAGTTCGAGGCGATGGGAATAGGCAAATGGTTCCAGTTCAGCAGCCCGTTCATAGGCCTCCACTGCCTGCTCGAGCAATCTGCGGTCGTCGTCTTTCATTTCCGTCTGGCCACGGGCAGCAGCTTGAAACGCAGAGATGAATCCCAGCAATCCCTGAAGCCGTCCATCCAATGGGTTTAAGGCAATCGCTGTTCGCAATTCCCCGATAGACGCCTGGACCATTGCCTGATCATGAGACCGTCGGTAAAGTCCAAAGTAAGCGGCAGCTAATGAATTGTGATAGAGGGACTTTCCGGGATCGAGAACAATAGCTCGCTGAAAACTGCCGATGGCCTGTTCAATCTCTTGCTGCTTGGCCAAACGATTCCCTAATTCATACGTTTGATAGGCAAGTCCTAGCCGAATCACATTAGCGGCAAGCAAGCCGATCACGACAACGCCCATCGTCGCCCAGAGGAGAGGTCGTTGAATCGCCACGGTCCACCGAGGCTGAACAACCTTGCAACCGAGCATTCGACCCACGCCGACGAACCCCACAAAGAGTGTAAGCAGGATTGCGAGCGCCGGCTCATGAAGGTTGGAATCCACAGCGGCTTGCGTGAGGATGACCACGATAGCGCCGCACATGCCTACGACCAAAGCCCGTTGCCTGCGAGGGAGCCGTTGCCGGAGCAGCCACCGGGCTTCACGCGCCACAAGCACCAGACCCCAGAGGAAGATGCCCAATCCAACAACCCCGAGTTCAACACCCATTTGGAGATATTCGTTATGAGGCGTCTGTGCAATTTTTCCATACCGAACGATGTCTCCCTCGATCGGAAAGGCGTACCGAGGGTACGTGTACTGGTACAAGCCGATGCCGATGCCGAACGGATGTTCGATCATCTCGTGCATCGCGCTTCGCCACATGTGCCAACGCGCATAGGCCACCGGGTTGAAGAAGTGTTCGGCAACAATGCGGTCTCGAATCGGATTCGGGGCCAAGGTCGCTACCGCCACGAGCAAAACAAGTCCGATCATGCCACGACGCCCAAACCGTAACGCGATCACCAGCACTGTTCCGACAACCAGCGCCAGGGCTCCCCCCCGTGAGCCAGTCTGCAGCAGCGCTAGCAACAGAAGGGACAGAATGACGAGGGGCAGAGTACTCTGAATGACTCCCCACCAAGTGCCCCACGACCTACGGGACCAGAACTTGCGATAGGAGGCGGAGGCCAACAACAGGACGGATATTGCCGCGAGATAGCCGGCAAGAAAGTTCGGATTAAAAAACGTCCCGCTCGGCCTGGACATCTCCCCTTGGGCAACCTGAACTAGGGCCCAGATCGCTTGGGCCAGTGCCATCACAACCAGCACTGTTCGTAACGTGGTCACATCTTCCCATTGCTTGACGAGAGCCGCAAGAAGATAGAGCAATCCCGCATAGCTTAGGCATACCATCAACCATTGCAGGCTTTGGTTGGTATAAGGGGAAGAAATTGTCGACACGGCAGCCACTACCAAAAATAGCAAGACCGGCAGTCCAACCGGCAGGTGTGGAAAAACCAATCTCCCGACTCTGATTACCCTGACCCAGTAGATTCCGAGTGCAGAGAGGATCAGCAGCCTGATAATCATCGCAGCAGTATGCGTGGTCCCTCCATCAAGGAGAGGAGAGAACAGCAAGAGGCCGCTGACTAAGACCAGCCCAAGGTAGGTTAGGAAGTCACAATGGCGAGGGAGGGGGAGCATCTGGGTTGGAACGGCAAGGGCTTGCACAATCAACGGTCTCGTGCGCAACTGAATTGTCAGCGTTGCTAGGACATCAAAATAGAGCGGGATGGGGACCCCTTACTGGATCCCCACCCCAGAGCCAAAGGCTACAGATGAATCTACTAGGAGGTTACATCGTTGACGGGATTCAACATACCCTTGATGTCATTAATGACCCATAGGTCACAGGTCGTATCCCCGTCGATATTCCCCGCTGCGGCAGCCGTGAATCCCGTTGCCGACGGCGGGGCACCGGTCAGACCAGCGCTTACACCACCCCCGCTAAAGGTTGAACAGGTAGTAAAGCTCGTACCTTGGAGCGTCTGCGAATTGATATTGTAGCTATAGCGCTGGCTTCCTGTGCTCGCCACCACAAATCCAATCGCGCCGAAGTTATCATTATATGTGTTGTTATCGCCAAAATACGCCACTTCCGAGGTGTAGATGCCAGCCAAGTTCCCCTTGGCCTCCGATTGCTTCGACTTCGCCTGGTAGGTCATAAAGTTGGGAATGGCGATCGCCGCCAAGATCCCGATGATCGCGACCACGATCATCAACTCAATCAGGGTAAAACCCTTTTGCCC
>JAWOMO010000023.1:0-30144 GCA_033852435.1 Nitrospira sp. | reverse complement strand
AGGCAGCTAACACGAACAACCTAGCTCCCCTCCTCGCGCTAGGGAACGACACTAACAGGCGGGTCCCATACCCGGTACCCTCTACGTGAAGTGGTGGTTCCCAAGCCTATCCCCGCTGTACCCTCCTGGGTTCAATTATGAAGTTCTGATACAGTGTGCCCATAGGTATGCCTGTGTCAGTCCAACCTAGAGACATCGCATGTAACTCAGTGCAACGCGAACTTGTATTTACCTTCCGCTTTCATCACGGGAATGAGGCTGCTGTGGCGATGTTTCGCCTTCTATGGTATTGCGTTGATCTGGCCTGTGTAAACCATCGGCTGCAGGTTCAAATTCTCTCGACAGCTTTATCCCCACCTTCAATAACTCCAATAAGTTCGGACATGTTTTCGTCATGTTGTCGTTGGCATAATTGTATGAGTGTGCCGGCACATGTGCCATTTCTCGTTCAACGTAGAAAAACCAACGTTGTGCGGCGACCTGCGAGTTGGCATCTCAGATAAATAGAACTGACTCGCCAGTCCGCCAAGTAGAGGCGGTTGTGAAGATTTCTTGAAGAGGACCTGAAGAAGCGGATACTAACACCGATGTTTCTTGCGAACCCGAGACGTCCTATTCATTCGATCTTGTTAGTGATCGCATGCTTTCTCCTCCTCCCCTTCCATGCCTCGGCCGAGGTGCAGACGATTACGGCGACCGGCGAGTATCGACTGGGCGAGTATGACACGCTTCCTGATGCCCAACGGCTCGCTTTGTTCACTGCGAAATCGCTGGCCCTGGACCAAGCAGCTACTTACTTGGACACTGTGTCTACGGTGAAACAGCTGGGGCTGAATAGGGAAGAACTCCGAGCGTACAGCGTCGGCCTTTTCGAGATCCGACATCCTCCCATCCAAACGCCCGGTGTTGCACACGGCACGACTGTGTCGGTACCTGTAACTATCACGATTGATCCGGCCGTTGTCACCAAGCAGCTTGACGGTTTGATGCGGAATGAGCGAGCCAAGACGGAATTGATGCAGGTCAGAGACAACATCGAGGCCTACGGAAAAGAGCTGAAAACTGAACAGCAACGATTAGCGACGAGTAAGGACGAGGTTGATGTGCGGCTCATCCTCCAGCATCGAATGGACATTCTGAGCCTGATCGACACGGAAGAACAGCTTGCACACACCTGGACGAGCCTGGTCGGTTTTCCAGAAGCGAGACATCCGGAGGGCCGAGCAAAACAGGAACCTCGCACCCAGAAAAAGGAGTCACCCGGCACGCCCGACAACGCAGAGGAGCATCGCAAGAAGGGGGCGCTGCTCGTCAAGCAAGGAAATTATGATGAGGCCATTGCAGAGTTCCGTCTGGCGCTTCATCTCATGCCGGATCTGGATCGAGCCCATTTGGGTTTAGGAGCGGCGCTGCAAGGCAAAGGAGATCTCGATGGAGCCATCGCCGAATACCGCACGCTACTCAAGCGGCACCCGAACGATCCCGATGCCCACAACGATTTGGGCAGTGCCCTCCAGCGCAAGGGCGATATAGCGACAGCGATTGACGAATACCGCACGGCCCTTCAGTTCCGGCCGGATGATGCGTTGACCCACTTCAATCTGGCTACAGCGCTTTCGACAAAAGGGCAAGTGGAGAACGCCATTGGGGAATATCGGACAGCAATCAAGTTGAATCCGGACTTGGTGGAGGCCTACTTCAATCTCGGTAACCTCTTGAAGGAAGAGAATCGAACACGAGAGGCCGTCGAGGCGTTCCGTGAATACGTGAGAAGATCGCCCAACACGTTGGCCAATCAGCCATGGATTAAAGAAGCACAGGCCTTCCTTGACAAGATCAGAGAGGAGCGACAAGGAGCAGGCGGCCGGCAGGGCCCGGGATCGTGAGACCAGCGATTTCCTGGTCGGGGGAAAGTTTATTCGGCGTCATGAATAAAGAGGGACTGAGCAACACCTCCAGGAGGTGCTATTTCTCCTGAAGGTGCGCATTTCGTGATTTGTGAATCGCAGAGGACGAAGGAACGTAGCGCGCTATCGCTCTGCTTCGGAGAGAGTGGTCTCGCTTTCAAGTTCCTCAAGATCCGGCTCCGGTTTTCCCTTCGTCGTCGAGGGATGGAGTCCGTACTTCTTGAGCATCTTATAGAAGTCCGCTCGATACCGTCCGGCAAACTGCGCAGCCCGTGAAATGTTTCCACCAGTCAGCTGCAGCACGTTCTTGAGGTAGGTTTTTTCGAATTCCTCTTTCGCCTCGGTCAGCGGTTTCAACTGGGAATCTTGGGCGATTCCGATCGACGGAAGAAGATCGGGCGTAATCATGTCTTGGCGCGACATCACCACCGCTTTTTCGATCGCGTTCTCCAGCTCCCGGACGTTTCCTGGCCAGGGATTGGTCACTAGTCGGTGTAAGGCGGCCGGAGTGAAGCCGCGTATGTCCTTATTGGCCCGCTTTGCGCTGGATGTCAGGAAATGTTGGGCCAGGATGGGAATATCATCCCGGCGATCCCTGAGCGGCGGGATAAACAGCGGCACGACGGAAATACGATAGTAGAGATCATTGCGGAAGGTGCCGTTCTTCACTGCTTCGCCAAGATCTTTGTTCGTTGCGGCGATGATCCGGACGTCCACTTTGGTCGCGTGTTCGGAGCCGACCTCGCGCACTTCCCGTTCTTGGACTGCGCGCAAGAGCTTCACCTGCATCGACAACGGCATTTCTCCGATTTCATCCAGGAATAACGTCCCGCCATGGGCGCTTTGAAAGAGGCCCTTCTTGGGACCATGAGCGCTGGTAAAGGCGCCGCGCACGTGCCCGAACAGCTCAGATTCGAACAAGGTTTCCGGAATCGCTGCACAGTTGAGGGCGACGAAGGGCCCCTTGCTGCGGCGGCTATTGGCATGGGTTACCCGGGCAAACACTTCTTTGCCAGTTCCCGTTTCTCCGAACAGCAACATGGTTGCATCTGAGTCAGCAACCTGGATGACTTGTTGGAGCAACCGCTGCATCGCAGGGCTGCGGGCGACGACATTCTCCATTCCATACAATTCATTGACGAGGGACTTGAGCCGCTGAATTTCGCGGCTCATCCGATGCGGAGCTAACCCTTCCTCGATCTTGGCCTTGAGTTCTTTGTCGTCGAAGGGTTTGGTCAGATAACCGAATGCCCCGCGTTGCACAGCTTCCACCGCATTGGGAATGCTGCCATGAGCGGTGAGAATGATAACCGGAAGGCCGGGATTGTTTCGAAGCAACTCCTCCGTCACATCTAACCCATCTTCGCCTCGGAGACGAAGATCGGTAATGGCCAGGTCGAAACGGTTGGTCTTGGCCGCATTAATAGCATCGCGCCCGGTCGTGCACGCGGTCACGGCAAAACCCATGGCCGTCAACCTCATCTTGACCAGCTGCAATAGACCTTCTTCATCGTCGATTACGAGTATGTGCTCTTGTTCCATGATATTCCTTTTCTATGGATTCGCAGGCTCAGGCATTGGAGGAGGCGCAACGGTCGACGGAGGACGAAGCGGGCGCACCTTATCCCGCATTTCCTGATCGATACGCTTCAACGCTTCAAGTTGACTGGATAATTCATCAATTTTTTTGTCTCGTTCGGACAACTGCTTTTGGAGGGACTGGACCGTTGCCGAATCCAGGGGAGCCTTGGACTGATCTCGCTTGCCGGTCAAGATATCGACCTTCCGATCGCGCTCAGCCAAATCCCGCTGGAGTTGGTCGATTGCCTGGGCGTCTGCCTCCTTCATGGTTCGTAACTGCTGGATCATCATCTCACGATCAAGCAAGTCCCGCACCAGACGATCTGAGGTCTGCCCCAGCATCACCTGCCCCTCCGAAATGGCCGGAGCGATCATCACTGAAGCCATCCAGGAGCGATCATTCGGAGCGGGATATTCTTGAAGGAGCTGGAGCCAGAGTCTGCTCGACCCGGCCAGTTGGCCTTTCGGAGCTACAGCAATGACCTTCTCGAAATACCTGCTTGCTATTTCGCGACTTTCATATAACCCTATGAGCGCACGAGTGAAATACGCATGGTCGCATGAATCATGTTCGGCACATTTTGCGGCCAAGGCGTCCTGTTTTTTCGCCAGCGCATGAAACGATTTCGCGTCGGTCTGGTTCACCACAAAATATGGCTGTGACATCGGCGGAGTGGAGGACCAGGAGGCACATCCTTCCAAAACCACAAGCCCGAGAAGCAAACCCCCGAACATACGAAGCTGAAGACTCACGTTGCCGACCCCGGTTTTGTCAGGCGTAGGATAAACCGTACAGTCGTTCCCTTCTTTACTTCGCTTTCGATCCAAATCCTTCCTCCATGCGCTTCAACGACTTTCTTCGCCAAGGCAAGCCCGAGACCGCTCCCCGGTGTCGAATGTTTCGATTTTGTGCTTCCTTGGTAGAACCGCTCGAAGATATGCGGCAATTCGTCTGGCGGGATACCAGGTCCGACGTCGGAAACAGCCACCTCAAGAACCCCGGACTTCTCGTCCGGCTTCATCAACGTCTTTACAATGCCTCCTTCTGGGCTAAACTTCAAGGCATTTGATAGCAAATTATCGAGGACCTGCTCAATACGGATCGCATCGGCTTTGACCCATATTCGTGGTGCCGGAGCTTCGACGACCAACTGCACGTGTTTGGCATCAGCCAGGAGGCGAATTTTATTCACGGACATATCGGTGATCCGTTTGAGATCGGTAGAAACAATTCGATATTCCATCATGCCCGCATCCATCTTCGAGAGGTCGAGAATCGTGGAAATCAGCGTGATCAGGCGTCGGCTGCTGTCAGCCATGATGCGCAGCGTCGTTTTTTGTTCCTGGGTGAGAGGGCCCGGGATTTCATCGAGCAGCAGATGCGTCCCTTCCTGGATGGAGGCCATGGGTGTGCGCAACTCGTGCGATACATGGGCCAGAAACTCCCCCTTCATGTCATCGAGTTCCTGAAGCTTACCCCCCATCCAGTTCACCGTATCAACCAGATTGCGAAGTTCGCTGGGGGCCCGAATGTTCAATGAAGCCCGAAAGTTACCCTGGCCGATTTGCTTGATGTGGCTTTGCAATTGGCGGAGCGGGCGGAGAATTGTGTAGCTGGCAATGCCGGCGAGTCCGATACCAAAGACAAGCGCCAACAACACGAGCTGTTCGGTAACCGCTTCCGCTTGGGCCGAACTTTCCCGCGATCGACTGACGCCGGCACTGATAGCTGCTTCGTGAAAATCCACATAGTGATCGAGTGTGGTGGTCATCCGGTCCATCACCGCATTGCGACGATTTTCATAATCGGGAGACAAGGCGCCGGGTGTGGCCGGGATATTTTCCAATTCCTCGTGAAACAACGCGAGGCGCTCCTGTTGGAAACGTTTGGCCTGTTCGAGGAATTGCCGGCCTTCCGCTAATGTCTCCTGGCGAAGCAGGCTTTCGACACCTCGATGAAACTCCTCAGCCTCCTCGTCGAAATGCTGCAAGAAGGTGGCATCGCGAACCGCGAGATACTTCTTCTCGCTATTGAGTTGTCCATAGGCGACGGTGAGGACGCGCTTCGCGAGTTCGATTGCGGGATAGTGCTGAGAAGCCAAATTCGTGCTGAGAGCCGAGAGTTGGCGCAATTGAAATAAGGCATAAAAGTTGACTCCTGCCATAACCACAATGATTAAGAGAGAGGTCAGGACAATTCGCCAGAAAATTGACAACCGCACGAGCGAGGCTCTCCTATGGACTGATTGAGCTATGGAGTCTAACTGTGGTGTAGGTAAATCCATACACTAATTTCTTTCCCCACTCAAGGCTAAACCATTAAAAATACCCGAAGTCTTTACCCACGAAACGGCATGAAATTGCGCGGATAGGCTCCAGCACTATCGTCGCGGAGTACCGGAGGACCTTAAACCTACCCTCTTGGGGTAAATTGCGAGGCAAACTGGCGTTGACGACGAGTGGATCTCGACAACGATGCAAAGAGGTGGCCACGAAACAGGAGAATGGCGACTGCAGTCGGCGGGGTAAAGAACAGCATGACGTACCAGGCAATGTCGGAACCGAGCCCAAGATAGGCAAACCAGCTCTCAAGGATCGTAAATGGAAGGAGCAGTATTTGGGAAAAATCCAAACCGGCGCCTCTCCCCACCCTGCGTGATAAGCGAAAGAAAGATACAAGACCACCGGGCGCCGCCAGCAACGGAATCAACAGAATGCCGATCGGCAAGAACCATTCAATCCAATTCTCAAGGACAAATTCGTAGGCGCTCTTGAATACGTCCAGCGGAGAGTCGTGGCGAACCTGGTATATGACTTCCGGCGCGGGATTCAGGAGGATAAAGATCAGCAGCATGACGGCATAAGAAAGGAACAGTCCGTTCGGATTGGATTGGGTGCCCAAGTCGAGCGCCATCAGGGGAAGCCAGAGAACAAAGCCCACTCCAATGACATCCCAAAAGTAGTGACCGAAACTGTCCAGGACATCCCGGAAAGTGAGTGAACGAGCAAAGGAGATCGACTGTTCAATGAGGCTCAATGTTGCTCCGACCAGCAAGGCGTTGATCGCGCCGAGCAGAAACCCACCGGCCATGCCTAATGGTGCGGCGAGTTGCTGGGCAAGCAGGAGCAGAAAGAGGAACCCGATTACGGCTACAATAGTCATCCAGCCCCGGAGGAGGGACTGCCATGTCTTCTGAATGGCCTTGCGGTAGAGTTCGAATGCGGCAGTCAGCTGATTCGCCATAAGGGACAATAGTCTGGACGCTCTTCCATGGTCAAGCCGTTCCCCATCCTACGCTACGGCCGCTTGACTTTCCCTCCCCTGTGATTATGTTGCTCTCATTGGTACACCTATGAGGAGATTGCGACAATGGATATGAACCGGATGACAATCAAGTTACAGGAAGCGCTGCAATCCGCTTCGTCCCATGCCATGAGGCGCAGCCATCAAGGAATGGATGTCGAGCATCTGTTGCTGGCCCTCCTGGAACAAGAGGGCGGTGTCGTACCTGCCTTGTGCGAACAAGCAGGCCTGTCGCTTCCCTCGGTCAGAAATGCAGCCGAACAGGCTCTTGCCAAGCTTCCTCAGGTCCAGGGAGCAGCCGGCGGTCCAGGCCAACTCCATCTGACTCCCCGCCTCAACCAGGTTCTAACCAAAGCGGAAGACGAACAACAATCATTGAAAGATGATTTTCTCAGCGTCGAGCATGTCCTGCTGGCCATGGTTCAGGAGGGCGGAGTGTTCAAGAAGTTAGGCCTGTCACGAGACAAACTCCTCGGAGCGCTGCAACAAGTACGTGGACATCAGCGGGTGACCAGCCAGGATCCCGAAGGCACATACCAGTCGTTGGAGAAGTATGGCCGGGACCTCACGAAATTTGCCAATCAAGGGAAATTGGATCCCGTCATCGGACGCGATGAGGAAATTCGTCGCGTGGTACAGATTCTTTCCCGTCGAACAAAAAACAATCCGGTCTTAATTGGAGAACCAGGTGTCGGAAAGACGGCCATTGTCGAAGGACTGGCTATCCGCATCGTGAAGGGCGACGTCCCGGAAGGCCTCAAGCAGAAACGTGTCGTGGCACTCGATATGGGCGCTTTGGTTGCTGGCGCAAAATTCCGCGGCGAGTTCGAGGAACGACTGAAGGCGGTCTTGAAAGAGATTCAAGCCTCGCAAGGGCAAGTCTTGTTGTTTATCGATGAGCTGCACACGGTCGTAGGTGCCGGTGCAGCAGAAGGTGCGATGGATGCGGCAAATCTCCTCAAGCCGATGTTGGCGCGCGGCGAATTGCACATGATCGGCGCAACGACGTTGGATGAATATCGCAAGCATATCGAGAAAGATGCGGCCTTGGAGCGACGCTTTCAGACCGTGTTTGTCGATCAGCCATCCGTTGAAGATACCATTTCAATCCTGCGCGGGCTGAAAGAACGGTATGAGGTTCACCACGGCGTACGGATCAAGGATGCGGCCTTGGTCGCTGCCGCCAAACTTTCGCACCGATATATTGCCGACCGGTTTCTTCCTGACAAAGCGATCGATCTTGTGGACGAGGCGGCTGCCCGTCTCCGGACGGAAATCGATAGTCTGCCGGCCGAACTCGATGAGGTTTCGCGGAAAGTCATGCAATTGGAAATCGAACGCGAAGCCTTGCGGAAGGAAAAGGATCAGGCCAGTCAAGCGCGTTTGGCGACGCTCGAAAAAGAATTGAGTGAGAAACAGCGAGACCTTCAGGCTCTCAAGACCAGATGGGAATCGGAAAAAGCTTCCGTGTCGCGGCTCCGGAAAACCCGGGAGGCAATCGATGAAGTCAAACAGGCGATAGAGAAAGCGGAGCGAGCCTACGATCTCAACCGCGTGGCCGAATTACGATACGGTGAAATGCCGCGACTCGAACGTGAATTGGCGATCGAACAGCAACAGCTCGGAAAGAAACAGGGAGAAAGCCGCCTCCTCAAGGAAGAGGTTGATGAAGACGATATTGCCGGTATTGTCAGCCGATGGACCGGCATTCCGGTTTCCCGGTTGGTGGAAGGTGAAACGGAGAAACTGCTTAAATTAGAAGATTTGCTCCATCAGCGAGTCGTCGGACAGGACGAAGCCGTACGAGCGGTCGCAGATGCGGTGTTGCGCGCCAGATCCGGCATTAAAGATCCGAACAGGCCGATCGGCTCCTTCCTCTTTCTTGGCCCGACCGGCGTGGGTAAGACCGAGCTCGCCAGGGCGCTCGCGGCTACACTTTTTGACGACGAAGGAAACATGGTCCGCATCGACATGTCCGAATACATGGAGAAACACACGGTCGCGCGTCTCATCGGAGCTCCTCCGGGTTACGTGGGCTATGAAGAAGGCGGCCAATTGACGGAAGCCGTGCGTCGCCGGCCGTTCTCCGTCATTTTGTTCGACGAAATCGAGAAAGCGCACCATGATGTCTTCAACGTGCTGCTCCAAGTATTGGATGACGGTCGCCTGACAGATTCTCAGGGGCGTACGGTGGACTTTAAGAATACCGTCTTGATCATGACGTCCAATATCGGCAGTCCGCAGATTCTCGAGGCGCAGCAGCAAGGCTCGTCCTACGAAGACGTGCGCAAGGTCGTGATGGACGAACTACGGCGGCACTTCCGCCCGGAATTCCTAAATCGTGTGGACGAGACAGTTGTCTTCCATCCGCTAGACACGGATCAACTCACGAAAATTGTGGAAATTCAGTTGGAGCGGCTGCGTGCTCGCCTGACTGAACGACGGATCACGCTGTCGGTCACGCCGGCGGCGCTCCGACATCTGGGAGAACGAGGATACGATCCCGTGTATGGTGCGCGACCGTTGAAGCGGCTCATTCAGCAGGAGCTGGAAACCCCGATTGCCCGGCAGTTGGTGAAGGGAGAGTTGCGCGACGGGGACACTGCAACGGTCGATGCGAAGAACAACGCAATTGTTATCGTGCCGACGGTGACGAAACAATAGGGGTAACGCGGATCACCCGAGTTTGACCGCACCGCCCTTTAGATCCTGGGTCGCACCGCTCGAGCGCTGCTTTTCGATTTTCCACTCCGTCGGGGATACTTCGAGCAGGTGTCCCTTGACGGTATAAAACCCGCCTCTGGTAAAGGCCACAAGGTCCGGCTTCTTCAGCTCAAACTGTAGCACAATGTTCTTGGTTTCCACATGAGTCAATGTCACACGGGACGCCGCTTTGGTGATTTCGTAGGCGCGCCGTTCATTGAACGTCAGCGCGCTGTCGACCAGTTTCGCCGTCATTTTCCCCTGCTCATCGAACAGCGCAAAGTTAATCAGCAAGGCATTCGTCGACGGTTTTAACGCGATCTCAATTTGCGGAACACCCTCGACTTCAATCGTGCCATCCGTGTTTTGATATAGATTCGAACCGACTTCTAGATCCATCATTTCTCCTCATCTGAAATTGGAATTTCCGTTCGAGTGTGACAGGCATTACGATTTCTTGATGCGGTCAAGGATTAACGCGATACAGCCTCCCAGCAAGCCACCACCTAGAATGGTCGTGAGCAACTCCACGAGCTTAAGTTCCCACACGGACCCCTGAGCCTGCATGACTTCACGAATTCCTCCCTGCAACATGATGACCGACAAGGCCATCGTCGCCCCGACAATAAACCACCAGAGAAAGACTTTGACGGTCGAGACCACAGCTGTTCCTCAATATTCCAACCGGCGATCCAAGCTGCGATATTGAATCGCTTCCGCCACATGCACCGGGTCAATTTTATCAGAGCCGGCCAGATCGGCAATCGTCCTCGCCACCCGCAGAATGCGTCCAAGCGCGCGGGCTGATGATCCCACCCTAGCCATTGCCAGCTCCAAGAGACTCTGCCCAGCTGTATCGAGGCTACAATACCGCTTCAGCAAGCGCGGCTTCAACTGCGCATTCGTATGGATCCCATCTTCGCGGTATCGTCTTGCTTGCCGATCCCGCGCGGCCAGCACGCGCGTGCGAATCGTGGAAGAGGCTTCCGGCACCGTTCCGTGATTGTGCAACTCACGAACCGGCACCGGAGGGACTTCAATGTGAATATCGATGCGGTCTTGCAGGGGACCGGAACGCTTCGCCCGATACCGGCGGATCTGTTGAGGCGTGCAGACACATTCGCGCGACCGATCACCGTAGTAACCGCGAGGACAGGGATTCATAGCAGCAATCAACATGAAACGGGCCGGGTACTGGAGCGACCCACTGACCCTCGTCAGCGTCACGGCTCCCTCTTCTAAAGGTTGGCGGAGCCCATCGAGAACCGGGCGTCGAAACGGGAAATTCATCGAGGAACAGGACGCCGTTATGGGCAAGCGACACTTCGCCGGGACGTGGGATCGTTCCCCCTCCGATCAATCCGGCATCCGAAATGCTGTGATGCGGCGAGCGAAAGGGACGAACTGTAAGGAGCGGGCGATCTGCCGGCAGCTGCGCCGCCACACTGTGCACGCGCGTGGTCTCGATCGCTTCGTCCGGTTCCATCAGCGGCAGAATTGTCGGCAGACGCTTGGCCAGCATCGTCTTCCCAGAGCCAGGGGGACCGACCATCAGGACATTATGTCCGCCGGCTGCCGCGATCTCGAGTGCACGCTTGGCCTGATCTTGCCCCCGGACATCGCCGTACTCATCCTCCTCAAGCGGTCGTATCGAGAACAAACTGGCACGATCGGTATTGAGTGGTTGAATCGACTGCTCTCCCCTCAAAACAGCCACGGCTTCAGGCAGCGTGTGCAAGGGATGAGCTGCCACGCCCTCAACCATCGCAGCCTCTTGAGCATTCGCGGCCGGCAGCAAGAGACCGTAGTGATGGCGGCAGGCGATTCCAATCGATAGCGCTCCCGAGATAAGTTTGACCTGACCATCGAGTGAGAGCTCCCCCACAAGAACCCAGCGAGCGAGGCGATCTGCGGGAATCACTTCTTCCGCGACAAGAATGCCAATGGCAATGGCGAGATCGAGTCCAGCTCCTTCTTTTTTAATATCCGCTGGGGCGAGATTGACCGTTATTCTCTTTGCGGGAAAATGAAACCCGGTGTTCTTCAGCGCAGAGCGGACGCGGTCGCGGCTTTCTCGAACCGTGGGGTCCGGCAATCCGACAACCGAGAATTGTGGAAGCCCTCCGGCAATATCGACCTCGATATCGATCAGGTGTGCATCGAGACCGACGAGCGCAGCACTCAGCACCTTCGCAAGCATCAGTGCCTCCGGTGGGTGCCGGGATTATAGGAAGGCCCTGTCACCGATTCAAGAAAAACAACCGCTAAAGGTGCGAATATGCTTCCATTTCCATCACTCGACGATCGTCTGTTGCATGCTGGTGCCCTACTCTGCCCTTCTGTATAATCCGGTCATGAAATCGGCCGTGATACTCGTCCTGATGATCATGCAGAGCGGATGGTCCCTTGCGGTCGAACTGCAAGCGCAAGGGCGGACATCTTCCGAACCGGTCGGGGCATCCATGGCGATGCTAGCTACCCTGCAGGATGCCGATGTCCTTCCACCTGAAGGAACGGCAGAAGCCAATCGTGTTATTCAAATTGTGATTCAGTTCCAGGCGGTCTTCATGAAAAGCTCCGATCCCAGCGTGCAGGAGTTCTTCGATCAGGCGCTTGCGGAGAAATGGGGAGCGCGCGCGCAGGAACTCGGGAACGGGTTTCGCGCAAGGGGATGGACCTCCGAAGTTTTGCAAGCCATCAGCGAACGGTACGCGAAGCTTTCAGCGCAGGAGCGGGCACAATTGGCCGGGGCGTTTTCTCAATACAACATGCGTTTGGCTGACTTTGAACTCTTAAGCGATTTATTTGGGAAGGCCCAAGCCAGGTTGAGCCAGCGGGGCCAAGACATCCATCAGATTTTTACTGGGCACCGAGGAACCATGCCGGGCGGACAACGCAATGACCGAAAGGAGCGGCGAAATGGCAACGAAGGCCTATATTCTCATCAAAGTTAAGGCAGGAAAGACGAAGGAGGTTCTTCAGTCTCTGAAAAAGCTTCCCGGCGTCGAGCAGGCCCATTCTTGCTTCGGACAACCGGACATCTTTCTCTTTATCAGTGTTCATGATGAACGTTCGCTCTCGGATGTCGTGATCACCAAGATCCATCAAATTGAAGGCGTAGAGGAAACAGACACCCACATCGTCGCTGACACCTAGAAGTTGTGTAACAAGCAGTTAGAACGCCCCGGGATATGGTTCTGCCCGGTGCGTTGAACCTCTGAGCGATATGAGAACGCTGGCAAGGGACGTTTCAACAGCCTCTCAGATAGGCGAGACGACCTCGACCCACAGGCCTCCCAATGCTGCCGAGCGATAGCAGGCGTCGGCCGCCTCAACAGCACGACAACCATCCAGGCCTGTGATAGGAGGAGGCGTGGAGGTCCGAATGGCCTGAACGAAGGCCTGAAGCGTGGCTAAGACCGTCGGACATGGCTCAACGGTCCATGCTTCAGACGTTCCGTGAATATCGGTTCTCATCACTCGCCGTTTCGGCCAGTCCGCCGTGACGGTTCCACTGATACCTGCCCATTCAGCCGTTCCAACGCGCGATGATTCCACACGTGCGATATCGAGCATACAGTTCACCCCGCCTGTCGTTTGTAACTTCACCTGCGCCATTGTTTCCGGTGCTTCCGGCGGACTCGGAGTCATGGTGCATTGCACCTTGAGAATTTCGTCGCCTGTGAGAAAGCGGACAAGGTCCAGTAAATGGATGCCGAGCTCAAGCAGTGCGCCGATGGGGACCAGTCCTGTTGCGTCAGAAATCACATTCGCTTTTGTTTCGATATGACTCGTGAGTGTCGCTGACTGCAGTGGGCCGATGGTCTTGAGCTGTTCTCTTAGCAGAAGGATGGACGGGTCAAACCGCAATGTCTGCGCGGTCATCAGGAGGACGTTGGCTTGGTCGGCAGCCGTTACCATGGCTCGTGCATCAGCCCCTGTCATCGCCAGAGGCTTTTCGATCAGGACCGGTTTGCGCTCGCGGACCGCAGCAAGACAAATGCCGCGACAGAGAGATGGAGATGTGACAGCCACGACTGCCTGCACGCGTGGATCGGCAATCATGGCACGGTAATCGTTGTAGGCCGGAACGGCAGCGCCAGGCAGGGGCTCCTCGATCCTCCTGCGGCAAATGGCGGCGAGACCAACTCCCGGCAGATCGTGCAGCAGATGCTGAACGTAACGGCTGCCATGCCGACCGACCCCGATAAGACCGATTCCCAATTCCGTGATTGATGACTGTCCCATTGATGGAGAAAACTGTAGAAGGGAATTACCGGCAGGTCAATTCAATTCCCGTTGCATTGACAAGCCGGCGGAGCGGTCCCTATAGTACGAATGCACCGGCGATACAGCTCAATTGAGCCTCCATCAATAGTCAGGGAGTACGAAGGACGATGATGATGATTTCCACGACCGCCCCCTTTACGTTAGACCAGATTGGAACAGGCACGGCTCGTTTTCCAAGCGGAGTGGCGATTCCGACCATTACGGATGCCATGGTCGATCCCTACATCAAAACGCGCCAATCCAAAGACATACAGGTCGAGTGCATTCAATTCTGGCCTCAGGAAAAAGGGATTTATCCCGGGATTGTGTTGCTACACGAATGGTGGGGACTGAATTCTCAGATCAAGGACTTGGGGGCACGGCTGGCCTGTGAAGGGTACAGCGTGATTATCCCCAACCTCTATAGCCGGATCGGAGGTATGGTCACGGGCAATGCGGAGGTCGCCGAGGCATTGATGGGCAAGTTGAATGATTCGCTGATACTGCAAGACATCAATTCCTGCTGCGAATACTTGAATACTAGGGACAATATCAAACGAAACATCCATGGTGTCGTGGGTTTCGGTATGGGCGGCACGTTCGCACTGAAATTCGCATGCCAACGGAAGCGCCTGCGCGGAGCGGTGTCCTATTATGGGCGGATGATTCAGCCGGAAACCGGCCTCCAAGGCTTGATGTGCCCGGTGCTTTACCATCAGGCAGGGCAAGATACCTGGGTCCCAGCTCAAGAAGTCGATCGGCTGCGTACGCTCGCTGCAGAATACCAGAAGCGTGTCGAGATTCGAACCTATCCGGACGCACCGCACGCCTTCAGCAACGAAACGCGCCCCGATGTCTTCCGTGAGGGAGCCGCAGCCGAAGCTTGGACAGCCACAGCCATATTCTTAAAAAACTGCCTTCAAGGGGCTTAGCGGCTTAGTTTCGCGGACTGCCTAAGATAGTTGTCTCAACCTACTGATAGCCATCCATGCTGAACGCTCTCTTCTCAAGTCAGAATCGATCTGGACCACAGGTGAGCCTGTTCTTGGCGATCATTCTGATTGCCTGCTTAACCTCTGCCACGACATGGGCCGCCGAAGGGGGAAAAGTTCCTGCGATCCCGGATTGGTCGCAACTTGTACAGACGTCTGGTGATCGATTAGAAAAATTGGACTCGGATCAACAGGCCATCGACTTGTTTATCGGGGCAATCGGACCGGCAGCCTCCCTGACTGATGCGGCCAGCACCATAGCGGCCAAGGGAATTCCTTCCCGGATGGCTAAAGAGCTGTTTCTTCCGGATGTCACAAGATCGGCCCAGCGCTTGATTGCCGCGTTGATTGCCTTGCAGGTATCTGACCGACTCACCAAAGCGTTGGCTGATAATGCCAAGCCGGCAATTGGAACCGTGAGCGTTGCGCCCTCCCAAGTCGATTGGCTGACCGCCAATGGGCCGTTTCCATCCCTGACCGAAACAATTCACCAGCTGACGATGTTGGACTCCCCTCCCACAGGTGCATCGGATCTTAACGGGAACATCGGATCCATTGCCGTTTCAGCCGGTCGGCTGGGGCTGGAAGCCAGCCAGCAGGCCATGACGGAGTGGTGGCGGCTGAAGACTTGGAAAGATCGTGTCCGAGTTGCGCGCGGCCAGTCCCGTCTTTGCGGCACGTGGCAATGGGCCATTCATAACCATCAGAACCACCATCAGGAACACAAGCTCTCCCTAATCTTTCCCCCTTCGGGAAAGGACGGCACAGGCATTGCTGGTCTCAGCGAAATTGTCGTGCTGGGGGATGCCGTCTACCTTCGTTGGGAAATGGAAGGAAAGACGCAAGAGGACAGCCTCTTGTTTTCCAAAGAAGGGAATCGATTGGAAGGAACCTTCGTCAACTCTCAAGGAGGTTGGGGTTCTATCAGCGGAAAGCGGACCGCATCGTGCACCGTGCAATGAAGTGCCTTAATCCCCTCCCTTTCTCGGCCGCCACAGTTCCCAGGCAAAAAGCCCCCAGCCGGTAATAAACGCGGCCCCTCCCAGCGGCGTCACAGGTCCCAGCCATCGCAAGCCGGCCAAAGATAGACCGTACAGACTTCCCGAAAACAACAGAATACCGGCCGTAAAAAGCCAGCCCACTGTAGAGAAGCGTTGGTTCGGGTAGCGCTCAATGGCCCATGAGACGATACACAGTCCCAGAGCATGGTACATCTGATATCGTGCGGCAGTTTCGAAGGCCGCTAGCATGGAAGGGTCCAACAGTCCCTTTAAAAAATGGGCGCCAAAGGCACCGGCGGCCACTGCAATACCGGCAAAGATCGAACCGAGCAAAAGAAAGAGAGATGAGCGACTGTTCAACGCAGTACCCGCCTTTCATCGGCCATGAACTAAGGCAATTTTCATCGCGGCATAGTAGCAGACTCGACGGTATCTCAACAGGGCGAGGGAATCTTCCTGCCTCCGTGCAGAGCGGTCAGCTAAGGCGAATCAACTTGAACGGCATTAACCGCAGATATGCTGGCCTTCACCTTCACGTGCAGCATCCCTCAACCATTGAGCATCGTAGAGAGGCAGGAGAGAATAAAGCATTTCCCCTACCCTGCCATTTCGGTATTTCCCCCACCTCAAGAGGGATAGCCAAGTCTCCTCTTCTCGAACTACCCTCGCGATTACGTATGGCGCAGGGAAAACAACAGGCCAGTTGGCACAGCCCGACACTCACGATTGACTGCATGCTCTCGAACGTCTCCGGGCAACTTGAAGCGGACGGGTGCCTCCTCGAGCTCTCAGAGGCCAGCAGCAAGCTGGCCACTCCCAATGATCTGATTACAGGGGATTTTGTGAGAGTCCGGCTATGGCTGGAAGATGACGGGGCCTTTATCGACATTCGGCTTGCAGAAGTGACGAGGGTCCACAACCATTGGATCGCTGTGGATGTGATTCAGGTCAGCTCGCACGACCGGATGAGACTGAAACAGTTTGTTGACGCCCGTGCAGCCATGCATCGGCAACAACCAGTCCAGCTCAATCGCATTCTCGTTCGTGCATAAATTCTCCTCGGTCTTTTTAGATCATACCTGAAGCGTGATCAGCAAACGGCCTGCATCGATTGCTGAAGGCAGAAAACAGCCTCCTGACCCTACCTGATATTGCCGTGATAAATGAGTGTATGGCCTGGGCCGAATGATGTGATACGAAATACGATACGGCCTCTTCTCTGGTGCCGGAGACCGGGATCGAACCGGTACAGGCCTTTTGAGCCCGAGGGATTTTCAGGTCGATACTGACACGGAGACTATCGAGCGCGAACTGTACTCATCGGAAAAATATCAAAAGCTTTGGGAGTCGGAGGACTGATGCCGACTCTCAATAGCCCGCCTCCCCGCTCGATAGTTCTTTCACAAAACCGTTACAGTGAAACGTCACGTTTCGTTGGGGCGGACAAGTCAGAAAAAGAAACCCGTGACATCGTGGATGAGCGTTTTGTCTGGAACTGACCTTTCAGTAACTGGGCATTTGACACCGGACAACGGAATGACTAGCTTTGCGTCGTTCATTCCACGGAGGATGAAGCATGAGCGCTGAGCAAGACCGGCTTCGAGAGGCGCGGGATAAGCAGGTTCCTTGGAAGAAGTGGGGCCCCTACTTAAGCGAGCGACAGTGGGGCACGGTGCGGGAGGATTATAGTCAGGACGGCAATGCCTGGGATCACTTCAGCCATGATCAGGCGCGCTCACGGGCCTACCGTTGGGGCGAGGACGGACTCGCCGGGATCTCCGATAACCGTCAGGTGCTGTGTTTTTCGCTGGCTCTGTGGAACGGCAAGGACCCGATCCTAAAAGAACGGCTCTTCGGCCTGACGAACAGCGAAGGTAACCATGGCGAGGACGTGAAAGAATACTACTTCTACCTGGATAGCACGCCAACGCACTCATACATGAAGTATCTGTACAAGTACCCGCAGGCGGCTTATCCCTATTCGGACTTGGTCGAGAGCAACCGGCGCCGGAACCGCAACGAGCCGGAATACGAGCTGCTGGATACAGGCGCCTTCAACGACGATCGGTACTTTGATGTCTTCGTGGAGTACGCCAAAGAATCCCCGGATGATGTTCTCATCAAGATTAGCCTGTGCAATCGCGGGAAGGAAGCGGCGCTCCTCCACCTCCTCCCAACACTGTGGTTTCGCAACACCTGGTGTTGGCCGAAAGGTGGGTCGAAACCAGTGCTCACGTCGGTCAAGCACTCAAAAGCGAGCGTGATCCACGCGCACCATACCGACCCGCTGTTCCAAGAATCCCTCAACGACTACTACCTCTATTGTGAAGGTTCTGTTCCCCTGCTGTTCACGGAGAACGAAACCAACCACGCCCGGCTCTTCGGCACGACCAACCGGACGCCCTACGTGAAGGACGGCATCAACAGTTACCTCGTCCACGGGCAGAAGGACGCGGTGAATCCGGAATTGGTCGGCACCAAGGCTGCAGCGCACCATAAGCTAACCGTGGACCCGGGGGCCACGCAAGTGGTCCGACTCCGTCTGACGTGGTCAGCACCAAGCAAGCTCAAGGACCCGTTCGGAAAATTCGAGGCGGTGATGAGCGAACGGCTCAAGGAGGCCGACGAGTTCTATGACGAGCTGACGCCGCCCTCGGTCAAGGCCGATCGCGACCGCGCCAGTGTCATGCGGCAGGCCCTGGCGGGGATGCTCTGGAGCAAACAGTACTATTACTTTGATGCCGACCAGTGGCTGGAGGAGCACCACTCCCATCCGCTGCATCGGGGGGATCGACCGGCGATCCGCAACGGCGAGTGGTTCCACATGATCAATGACGACATCATCTCGATGCCCGACAAGTGGGAATATCCCTGGTACGCCGCCTGGGATCTCGCGTTCCATACCATCGCCCTTTCAACCGTGGATCCGGATTTCGCCAAACAGCAGCTCGACCTGATGCTCAGCCAGCACTATCTCCATCCCAACGGTCAGATCCCGGCCTATGAATGGAATTTCAGCGATGTGAACCCGCCGGTGCATGCCTGGGCCACGCTCTTTCTCACGCGAGTGTCAATCGGTCGCGAAGGTCAAGCAGATGTGGATTTTCTCAAGTCAGCCTTCGCCAAGCTGCTGTTGAACTTTAACTGGTGGGTGAACCGCAAAGACCGCTTTGGCAAGAACGTGTTCGAGGGCGGCTTTCTGGGGCTCGACAACATCGGCGTCTTCGACCGCAGTGCCCCGTTGCCGACGGGTGGCCACCTGGAACAAGCCGACGGAACGGCCTGGATGGCGTTCTTCAGCCAGAACATGGCAGAGCTCGCGATCCGGTTGGCGATGTACGATCCCGTGTACGATGAGATGGCGGCGAAGTTCTTCGAACACTTCCTCTGGATCGCCGCGGCGATGAATCGGCCTGGGGCAGACGGGATGTGGGACGAAGAAGACGGGTTTTACTACGACATTCTGCGCTTGCCCGACGGAACAGCCACGCGGTTGAAGGTGCGGTCGATGGTAGGGCTGTTGCCGCTATGCGCTACGACGGTCGTCGAGCCCTGGCAACGCGAAGCGATCCCGAAAACGGCGGCATTGAACGTTGAACGTCTCAAGAGGATGCCGGAGCTGTTCCAATTCATTCACCCCGTTGGTCCGGGGCATTATGGCGTGGCCGAGCGGGGCATCGTCGCCTTGGTCAATCCAGAGCGGCTCCGCCGGATTCTCACCAGGATGCTCGACGAGAACGAATTCCTGAGTCCCTACGGAATCCGGTCGCTGTCCAAGTTTCACGAGCAGCACCCGTATATTTTTCATGTGGGCGATCAGGAATACCGGGTGGACTACCTGCCGGGAGAGTCGAACACCGGCATGTTCGGGGGCAACTCCAACTGGCGGGGACCGATCTGGACGCCGGTGAACGCCCTTATCATCCGGGCTCTCCTGAACTTCTACCTCTATTATGGAGACAATTTCAAAATCGAGTGCCCCACTGGGTCAGGTTGCATGATGAACCTGTTCGAGGTCGCCAAAGAGATCGCAGACCGGCTCGCGCGGATCTTTCTCCGCGATCGCGACGGGCACCGGCCGGTGTGCGGCGGCAGCAAAACCTTCCGAGAGGATCCGCACTGGCGGGACCATCTCCTGTTCTACGAGTACTTCCATGGCGACAACGGGGCCGGGATCGGGGCGAGCCACCAGACCGGTTGGACCGGGGTTGTCGCGAGTCTGATCGACCTCTTCGGGAGGCTGGATCCGAAGGCGGGGCTTGAAACCGGCAAGATGGCAGCTTTTCGCAAGGGTCGTGGGACCAAATCGTGAGAGCGAGGTGCAACACTCCCTGTTCGATCAGATCCAGCACGCGATCAAACAAGCCTGCTTTACGTGATGCTTGAGACAAGGGATTTCCCATTCCGTGGGTGTTCCATCGAAACGGAAGGCCCATCAAGGATTTTTATGGGGCCTGGAAGCACGCCTGTACCAAGGCCGGAGTCCCCGTTCGGATTCCGCATGACTTTCGCCGAACCGCGGTGAGGAACCTGGAACGAGCTGGCGTCCCGCGATCCGTCGCGATGAAGCTCACCGGACACAAAACAGAGAGCGTGTACCGGCGCTATGCGATCGTGAGTGAAGCCGACTTGTCAGAGGGGTTGAAGAAATTGGCGAGGCTGCATGCTTACGAAAGGCAGAATTCGAGAACGGTTACAGAACCGTTACAATCCTCAGGTTTTTCCCTCGATGTATCAGCTTCGGTACAGCTGCTTAACTCCTTGAAAGATGGTGCCGGAGACCGGGATCGAACCGGTACAGGCCTTTTGAGCCCGAGGGATTTTAAGTTCGCGAGAGTCCTGCTCTGATGCGAGACTATTGTAACTGATCGTCGGTTATTCGCCTATTTCCGCTCGACTCACCTGATTGATTGGCACCCTTCCTTCTGATGCCCGCCGATAGTTCTGCCAAAGCAGAGCCAAAGCAGAATATCTCTCCTATTCAGCACCATCACGGTTTCCCGCAGGCCAGATCCCACAGCAATTTCCCCACACTGTTCGGTGAAACTGGTGCCCACTCTTCTGCATCCGCATCACTGTGCACCACCTTCCCCTGTCCCATATGGCTGGAGAAGTTCGTCAGTGCGAGCTGTCGTATCCGCTCTTCGGCGCAGTCGTATTCGTCTTGGCCCTTGCTAGATAAACACGAGATGTCTCCAACGGATTGTGTGGTCTTGAAGTCGAACAAGGTCCACATCTTCACGAGATCCCCTTTCCGACGAACGGTGTTCGGGTCTGCGTACACTGTAACACCTTCGGTGTCATTCGAAACAACCAGCAGCCATTCCCCATAGGCCGGCCCACTACTCAGCACGAGACACGTTGCCACCACCAATCTCTTCATCTCGTCTCCCAACCGTAGAGGTGTCACTTGAGGATCAGAATGACGAGCAGCACGATAATTACGACTGCCCACCACGGCGCAGAAGAAAATGCAGAAAATAACACACTCCCATTCCAGATCACCAACCCAATCAACACCAGCCCCACGACCAGTGCTCCCAGCCCAATCAGCACGGCCCTCATCCCCTTCCCCAACCCGGCTCCAGTCTGAACGACGCTTTCCCACTCACGCTTCGACAAGGCTTCGGACACCGTTCGTGGAGGCAAAATCAAGGCGATGGCCGCTTGGGCCATCAGGTACGCGACCGAAGGAGACAGGACAAAGAGGCTGAACAGAATGAAAAGGTCGGCTTGATCCGAGACCGACCAGAGGGAAGGCGAAGTCAGGCTCACCAACAACCCAATCAACCAAGCCACCATGGCGGCAATCCATGCCGACGCTATCCGGTGAGCCTTCACAAAGACGATCAACCGATACCCAAGGGCCTCTGCTCGCGACTGCTCTACCTCTCCGCCTTGAATCTCTAATCAAAAAATTTAGAAAAGTCACTCTTTGGAGGGGTATCTTTTTCAAGTGGAAATTGTAAGAATTATCAGGTAGCCGCAGGCCCTAAATTTCGAGGTTTTTTGAAGAATGACGACTTCTTCTGATCCGGTCTCGGTCGCACAGCGATGCTCCTCGTTGAGAACTTCGAGCGATGAGCTCACCATTTCCGTCATTATCCCCGTCTACAACGGCGGGCTGAATTTTCGGAAATGTCTAGTGAGCGTGAAGGCGTTGTTGCCGTCCCCTCTTGAAGTGATCGTCGTCGGTGATGGTGATACCGATGGGTCTTCGCAGCTCGCTCAAGAATTTGGCGTCCACGTGCTTCGAATTCCCTCTCCAGGCGGGCCAGCGCGAGCGAGGAACTTCGGAGCATCGCTGGCAAAGGGGGAGATTCTGTTCTTTGTTGATGCCGATGTCAAACTCCCCTCAGATGCAATCGGCCAAGTGGCGAGGGTGTTTCAGCGAGAGCCGGACCTTGCAGCTCTTTTTGGATCCTATGACGATGATCCGGGCGAAACCAATTTTCTCTCACAATACCGTAACCTGCTTCACCACTATGTGCATCAGAATGGACGGGAGGATGCCTCCACGTTCTGGGCCGCCTGTGGCGCAATCAAACGAGATGTATTTCTTGCGATGAGAGGATTTGATGAAACGTATGTCAAACCCTCTATTGAGGACATTGAGTTAGGCTACCGTCTCAAACAAGCCGGATATGCCATCCAATTATGCAAATCTCTCCAAGTAAAACATTGGAAGCGCTGGGAACTCTGGTCGATGTTGAAGGCCGATTTCTTTCAGCGAGCACTGCCTTGGGCCGACCTGATTTTCAGAGATCGCAATTGCATCAACGATTTGAACACCGGAATGTCCGGGCGCGCGAGCGTATTGCTGACGTTCGGCCTGCTCTGCCTAGTGGCGGTTTCCCCCTGGTATGCCCTCGCCCTGCCGATGGCCGGCGTGATGGCGTTGGCGCTCCTGATTCTCAATGCTCCGCTATACCGGTTTTTTCTCAGGAAGCGAGAAGTCCGTTTCGTTCTGCAAGTCATCCCTTGGCACTGGCTCTATTTCTTCTACAGCGGGATCGGTTTTTCAATCGGTCTTGTTCGCCACCTGTTTAGGCGAAGCCCTTCCGTGTGGTCGAGGCGACCGGTGCCATCACACGTTCAACCACATTCAGCCCCAGGGTCGGAGTCGCACTAATGAGCCGGCATTCTGCCGTGATCATCGGAGCCGGGCCGGCCGGTCTGACGGCAGCCTATGAGTTGAGGAAACGCGGTGTCACGGCCTCTGTTCTCGAGGCAACTGCACAAGTCGGCGGGCTCTCACGCACAGCGAACTACCGAGGCTACCGCTTCGACATCGGCGGCCATCGGTTCTATTCAAAAGTTCCTCTCATCAACGAACTCTGGCACGAAATATTGGGCGAGGAGTTTCTCCTCCGCCCGCGGCTGTCACGGATCTATTACAACCAGCACTTTTTCGACTACCCGCTCAAGCCGATCAACGCGTTGGTCGGCTTGGGGCCGGTAGAATCTCTGCTCGTCGGTCTCAGCTACCTTCGCGCCAGATTCAGCCACATTCACGACGAAAAGACATTCGAAGAGTGGGTTTCCAACCGGTTCGGGTACCGCCTCTACCGCATCTTTTTCAAGACCTATACCGAGAAGGTCTGGGGGATCCCATGTAACGAGATCTCAGCCGATTGGGCCGCTCAACGGATCAAGAATCTGTCCCTGAAACAGGCAGTGCGCAATGCCGTTCTCGGAGCACGCCGTGGCATGGACGGCACCGCCATCACCTCGCTGATCGAGCAGTTCCATTATCCCCGCTTCGGGCCCGGGATGATGTGGGAACAGTGCGAAGCCTCATTGGCCAGGCAGGGCACGGTCACGTTGCGCGGCATGAAAGTGGAACGGATCCGTCACCGCCAGGGCCAGGTCGCATGCGTCACTACCAGGACTGAGACGGGAGAACGAGTGGACTATGATGGCGCACACTTTATTTCAACCATGCCTCTCCGCGAGCTGATCCATGCCTTGGATCCCTTGCCGCCCGAAGCGGTGCTTCGGGCGGCAGAAGGCCTCCGCTACCGGGACTATCTCACGGTGGTATTGGTCGTGAACCGCGAGTCGCTGTTTCCGGACAACTGGATCTACATCCATTCGCCGGACGTCAAGATGGGGCGAATCCAAAATTACAAAAACTGGAGCCCCTATATGGTGCCGGATGCATCGAAGACTTCGTTGGGGTTGGAGTACTTCCTCTGGGACAAGGATGAGGAATGGACCTGGTCGGACGACCGCCTCATTCACCTCGGAACCCAGGAATGCGCGAGACTGGGCCTGATCGATCCGCGCGAAGTCGAAGACGGCACTGTCGTCCGGATGGCAAAAGCCTACCCGGTCTATGACCAGTCGTATCAAGAGCACGTCGAGACGGTCCGATGGTACTTGGAAACCTTCTCGAATTTCCAAACCATCGGTCGGAACGGCTTGCACCGCTACAACAACCAGGATCATTCTATGCTGACTGGCGTGTATGCCGCACGGAATGTCACGGGAGAACAGTACGACGTCTGGTCCGTGAATACGGAGAAGGATTATCTCGAAGAAGGCGGATCCGTAACGGTCGGTCACGGCGATCGGCTTGTCCCGGTGCCGGTTTCAGTCTGGGAAACGGTCGGGGAACTCGACGATAGCGTCATCGAGGCCGCATTTGCGAGGCTGGACCCGCTTGCCATGGGCGTGGCTGTCGGACTGGTCGGCGCTGTGGGGCTGATGTTCGCAACGGCGATCCTCTTGATCAAAGGCGGACCGCACGTCGGGCCTAACCTCTCCCTACTTGGGTACTATCTGCCTGGATTCGAAGTGACATGGACCGGTGCGGTGATCGGTTCCTTAGAGGTTGGGTTGATGGGTTTCGGGTTGGGCTACCTCGGGGCGTGGCTGAGAAACCAGGGGCTTGAAACCTACGCACGGTTCGTACGATGGCGCGGCGAGAGCGAAGAACGTCGCCATCTGCTCGACAAGATGTAGCCGGCGATCGGAGAAAGCGAGTAAAACATGGCACTACAAACATTGCAGAAAGATGAAATCAGTCGCGTGCTGACAAGGATCAGAACGGACGCGCTGGCGTTGGTTTGCGCAGTAATAGGAGGCGTCGGGCTGTTTGTGATGACGGCATGGCTGGTCATCATAGGGGGGCCTCATACCGGCGCTCATCTGCAATTACTCTCCAACTACTTCATTGGTTACTCAGTGACTTGGTCGGGCAGTGTTGTGGGCCTCTTCTATGGGGCTTTCTGCGGTGGAGTCAGCGGGTGGGCAATCGGCACAATATACAACCAAGTCGTCAACCTGCGACAAAGGTAGGGGGCACTAGCAGCAGAACCGGCATCTTAAGGTTCGCAAGCCCTTATGCGTTTTTGCATGGTCACCACGTTTTATCCTCCGTACCATTTCGGAGGAGACGCCGTTTTTGTGCGGGCCTTGGCGCAGGCGTTGATCCGGAAGGGTCACGAGGTGGAGGTGGTCCATTGTGAAGATGCCTACCGGTTAGGGAGTGCCTCATCCCCAAGCGAGTCAGGAGATAACGACGGCATTCTGGTTCATCGTCTCCGCAGCAGGTTCGGAGTCCTTTCTCCTTTCATCACACAGCAGACCGGTCGGCCCGGGCTAAAGGCACGGCATCTGCGAACAATTCTACGTCGCGAATTTGACGTGGTGAATTTCCACAACATCTCATTGATTGGCGGTCCTGGCGTGTTGACGCTGAGCTCGGCGCCGGTGACTCTGTACACGCTCCACGAGCACTGGTTGTTGTGTCCGACGCATATTTTCTGGAAAAACCGCTCGCACGCGTGTGACAAGCTGGAATGCTTTCGTTGTTGTCTGCGATCGCAAATCCCTCCTCAACTGTGGCGATATACCACCTTGATCGAACGAAGCCTGAAAAACGTCGATGTGCTCTTGGCGCCCAGTAGGTTTACTGCTGACCGACACCGGGAAGCGGGACTCACCGTGCCAATTCATGTGTTGCCATTGTTCTCCGACTTAGGTTCATATCCTCCAGTCGAGACCGACATGCCGGACCGGCCGTACTTTCTGTATGTCGGCCGTGTGACTGCTTCCAAGGGAATAGCTGTGTTGTTGAACGACTTCTTGTCGATTCACAACTACGATCTCGTGATCGTGGGAGATGGGGACTTGCGTGTCGCGCTTCAGAGACAATACGCTCAAAGTCCTCAAATTCGTTTTTTAGGTCCTCTTCCACATCACGAATTGGCACCGTTGTACCAACAAGCGACCGCACTCATTCTCCCTTCTCTCGCACCGGAATCTTTCGGCCTATCCGTGATCGAGTCGTTTGCGTGCGGCACGCCGGCGATTGTGCATGCTGCAGGAGGCAACCGAGAAGCGATCGATATGACGGAAGGCGGGTTTGTGTATGAATCACGAGAACAGCTGTATCAGGCTTTGACGGCCCTTGCGGGGGACCCTCGACTACGTGAGACGCTGGGGAGGCGCGCGCGCATGGGGTTTGAACGATACTACACGGAGCAGTGCTATGTGGGCGCCTATCTGGACCTTATTGGTGCGATCCAACAGCAGAAACACGCCGTTCAAGTGACCGACACCACACTTGGTGCGGATTTGATGAATAAATCGTTCGAAGGGTAAGCGATTCGGATGGGAGAGTCTACCGAAAAAGATGGCGACCCTCGCGCACGTGCGTGGGACGGACTCCATCAGGCCGCGTTTGAGGTTTTGCGCCAACAGGTGCCACCCCCTTGCGATTTGTGGGATATCGGTTGTGGGCAAGGAGCATTCAGCAAGCTGGCCTTGGACGCTGGATACCAGGTTCATGCGGTGGATGGCGAAATAACGCAATGCCGGGTACCGGGAGTTCAGTGTCACAGCCTGGACTTGAATGACGCCGTGGAAATTGAACATTTCATCCACTCGCATGGTGGTCGGGCTGATGCGATTGTGGCACTGGAGATCATTGAACACCTCAGAAATCCCTGGGCCTTTATGCAATTTTGTACGGAAATGACCAAACCTGACGGATGTATTCTGCTCTCGACGCCCCACATCGCATCCATCTATTCCCGTCTTCTGTTCCTGCATACGGGACAGTTCCTGATGTTCCAGGACTACAGGAAGCCATTCGGTCATATTAATCCAATGACTACGGCTGAGCTGGAAACGATCTTTGATCATTTCCACTTGAGAGTCGGTGTGAAGGCATTCCCGTGCAAGATGCCAGCCCGTGGAAACATGCGGCATCGCCTGGGGGTGCTTGCAAGTTCGATCATCCGTCCGTTTGTGAAGGGGGACACAGAAGGTATTATTCTGATGTACCTGCTCAGGAAACATGGGCAGGGTTCATGGGGCACAACCATATGAATACCTTCGGAAAAGGCAGAGACCTCGCTTCTGGTCCAAAGAGCTATCCGCTGGTGGGTCATTTACCAGCCTTTCTGCGAGACAAACTCGGATTTCTCTCCCGTTGTGCCGCGCAATACGGCGAGGTAGTGAAATTGAACATCGGGGAGCCCACATTTCTTCTGAATAATCCTGATGACATTCGGTATGTGCTGGTGACCAATCCCGACAACTTTGACAAGACACCGCGCATGATCCGCGGGAAGGCAAGACAATTATCGGGGGAAGGTCTGCTCACCAGCTCTGGAGCCGCCCATCTTCGACAGCGCCGCATGTTGCAGCCCGTGTTTTATAGAAAAACCATTGAGTCATTTGCAAAGATCATGACCGATACCACCCAACAATTTCTTGTCAGCTGGAAGCCTGGCGCGACGATCAATATTGCCAAAGCAATGATGGAATTGGCGCAACGAATTATCGTCCGAAGCGTCTTTGGCGCCGACTTCACGGATGGAGGCGGGCAGCTTGCCGCCGCGATTACGACGAGGCGGCAGTATTTGGAGCAGGTGTTCTTTTCTCTTCTCCCCTTTCCCGAGCATCTGCCGACTCGCATACGGCGGAACTACCCGGAAGCCATGAGGCTGATCGATAACACGATTTATGATGCCATCAGAGCGCGTCGCAAGAACCCTGACGAGGGCCACGACCTCCTGTCCCTGCTCCTCCAGGCTCGGTATGACGACGGAACGGGGATGACGGACAAACAGATACATGAAGAAGCCCTGATCCTTTTGGTCACGGGTTACGAAACTATAGGGGAAGCCTTGTCGTGGACGTGGTATCTGCTCGCTCAACATCCAGACATAGCGTCGAGACTCCTTGCCGAAGTCGATACGGTGCTAGACGGTCGCGTACCTCAGTCGGAGGACCTTCTAAAGCTCGGTTACGTGGGAATGGTTCTGGCCGAATCCATGCGGTTGTACCCGCCTACTTGGATCTTTGTCCGGATGGCTCGGCATGAGGACACGCTCCCGAGTGGTGTGACAATTCCCGCGGGATCGAAACTCTACCTCTGCCAGTATGTCATGCATCGAAACCCTCGCTACTTTCCTGCTCCAGATCGGTTTGATCCTGAACGCTTCAGCGAGCAGGCGAAGAAGGCCCGGCCGCAATTCTCATATTTCCCGTTCGGTGGAGGGCCTCGTCTCTGCATTGGCGAAGCGTTCGCAAAGATGGAAGGTGTGTTGGTGATGGCCATGATTGCACAGCGATTCACATTGCAAATGATTCCCGGCCAAACGATCGTGCTTGAACCCAAAATGACCTTGCGGTCCAAGAGTGGAATTTTGATGACTGTACAGCATCATCATCAAGTCGAAGGGAAGTCGTTCGGTCAGTAGCGATTCTGTATTGAAAGAGACAGCCTGATGCGCTTCTGCATGGTGACCACGTTTTATCCCCCCTACAATTTTGGAGGGGATGGCATTTTCGTGCACCAACTTTCCAACGAATTGGCGAATCGGGGCCATCATGTTGAGGTTGTGCATTGCCGGGATGCCTACCAGTTCCTCAGCGGTGAAACGCCATCAGTGCCCTATCAGGACCATCCCAACGTGACGGTCCACGGCTTGAAAAGCCCGGCTGGGTTTTTGTCTCCCCTCGTCACGCAGCAAACAGGTTGGCCGGTGTTCAAGTCATCTCAGCTGAAATCCATTCTGGAGAAGCCCTTCGACGTCATCCATTTTCACAACATTTCACTCGTAGGGGGGCCCAAAGTCCTTGACTATGGTCGCGCCGTCAAGCTCTACACGCTTCATGAGTATTGGCTGATCTGTCCCACCCACATGTTGTTTAAGTTCGCCCAGGAGGTGTGCATCGAACAGTCCTGTTTCGCCTGTACTATCGCTCACCGCCGTCCGCCGCAGATGTGGAGATACACACGGATGATCAAGGAGGCGGTGAATCACGTAGATCTGTTCATTGCTCCGAGCGAATTCACCATGCAGAAGCATCGTGAGATGGGTTTGCAGAGGCCCATCGCCGAACTGCCATACTTCACGTCCCGGTGGTCTCACAATCAGCCGACCGAAACATATGCGCCCCGCGAGGATCCGTATTTCCTCTTTGTCGGGCGACTGGAAAAAATCAAAGGCCTTCAGACCCTGATCCCGGTGTTTCGGCGCTATCGAAACGCACAACTCTGGGTTGCCGGCACGGGTGAGTATGAAGGGACGCTTCGTGCGATGGCGGCTGATTCGCCGAACATCAAATTTCTCGGCCATCAGTCAGGCGAACAACTGCGCTTGTTGTATGAACAGGCTGTGGCCACAATCGTTCCATCTATCTGGAACGAAGTCTTTGGGATTGTCATCCTGGAATCCTTCACGCAAAGGACACCCGTGATCGTGAGGAAGATGGGAGGGATGCCGAAGGTTGTAGAAGACAGCGGCGGCGGATTTGTCTTCGATACTGAGACGGAGCTGATTTCAGCGATGGACAGACTGTTGGGTGAGCCAAGCCTGCGGGAGCAGATGGGACAGCGGGGCTATCAAGCGCTGCAACAGAAGTGGAGCGCGGAAGTACATGTTCCACAATATTTGAGGCTCATCAAGCAAGCAACGGCGTCTCGCGCATAATAAACGATTGAAATGGAGAGACAGGGAGTGCCGACACCTAATCGTATAAGTCATTCTGATGGTAATTCACAGGTCCGGGTTGGGCTCATCGGATGCGGGCGCGTGGCGGAGTTCGGGTATCTGCCGGCCTTCCGGCAAGCAGGGGGTGTCGTGCTTGTCGGCATCGCCGATATGAATCTGTCTCGTTGTGGTGCTGTTGCTCCCGGAGTTCCAGCGTATGGAAATATTCAGTCGTTGATCCAGGCCGCTGGGCTTGATGCCCTCGTTATCTCGGTGCCTACCAGATTTCATCTGGAGTACGCGCGCTGTGCGGCTGAAGCCGGACTCCCATCATTGGTCGAAAAGCCGCCTGGCGTCGACGTGCAAGAGGCCAAAGCGTTGCTGGCATTGAAACCAACTCCCTGGATCGCGTTCAATCGCCGGTTCGAACCG
>JAWOMO010000112.1:0-3839 GCA_033852435.1 Nitrospira sp. | reverse complement strand
CGAAAAGAAGCCGTTGTTTCACTTCTTGCCCGGAAGCTCCGCCTATTCCATTGCGACGGTCGGCTGCAATTTGCGCTGCCGGTTCTGTCAGAACTGGACTATCTCGCAATGGCCAAAGCTCAGGGAGCTGGTGGATCGGGGCGAAGAAGCGCCCTCCGCCGTCGGTGAGCATCCGGCGAGCGAGTGGTGTGCCGAAAAAGAACCGGCCGAAGACCACTGGGGGCTGGGGACGGAGGTGACTCCTTCCGAGCTGGTGCACCAAGCCACAAAATCCCGATCGCAGAGCATCGCCTATACCTACACAGAACCGACAATCTTTTTTGAGTTGGCTTTGACGACCGCGCGGGCGGCTTCGGCGGCAGGCTTGGGGAACGTCTTCGTGACGAACGGGTTCATCGCACTGGATCCGTTGCGAGAGATTGCTCCGTACCTCAGCGCCGCGAACATCGATCTCAAATCCTTCCGCGACAGCTACTACAAGAAGTTGTGTGGGGCCCGTTTGCAGCCGGTTCTGGCGGCCATTCGTGAATATAAGAAGCTGGGCGTCTGGATCGAGCTCACCACGCTGTTGATTCCAGGGCTGAATGATGACGAAAGCGAATTGCGGGACATTGCAAACTTTATCAAGGCCGACCTGGGTGAAGACGTCCCCTGGCATATCAGCCGTTTCTTTCCCGCCTATAAAATGGAACACTGGAAAGAAACGCCGATCCGTTCGCTGCTGCGTGCGCGAGATGTCGGACAAGAGGCGGGACTGCGGTACGTTTACATCGGCAATGTGCCTAAAGAGGAAGGGGCGGAGAACACGATCTGCCCGGGATGCGGAACGGTCGTGATCCGGCGAGGGGGGTTCGCCGTGCTAGAGAATCGGCTCCAGGCCGGCCGATGTCCGGATTGCAGTCAGTTCGTGATGGGACGCTGGACCATCGGAGGCTAATCCGGAGTAATCATGCTCCGCTCTGACACAATAGCGCCTGCTCCCATGTCTGTTCATGGGCATTCGAGTATGGTGGTGGCCAGGAGGAATTCAGCCGGCGGTCAACCCGGTCCGGCAGCAGCGCGCTGTCGCGCGGTGGTGAGAACGCTTGTCGCGCGTGTGCCGGGACGTTTTTCATTGGAGCTGGGGCTTCGTCTATCCTCGCGCCGCCCGAAAGAGTTTTTTCTTTGGTTCTTGGCGGCGATCCTCTATGGGGCAAGGATTTCGGGCTCGATTGTGACGAGGACCCATGCCGAATTTGTCCGGCGCGGGCTCACGAGCCCACAGGCCATCGTGAAGACCGGCTGGGATGGGCTGGTGGATGCGCTCGATGTGGGTGGTTACGTGCGATACGACTTCAAGACGGCCACGAAATTACTGGAGGTCATGACTCATCTCAACGACCAGTATGGCGGTGATCTGGAAAATCTGCACGATGTCGCCGTCGATGATCGCGATGTGGAAACTCGTCTGAAGGCATTAGGAAAGGGAATCGGCGACGTCACGGTGCAGATCTTTCTTCGCGAGTTGCGGGGAATATGGCCGAAGGCGCAGCCGACCTTGTCTCCCTTGAGTATGCTGGCTGTCAGGGATCTGGGGCTCTGTCCCACCGCCGAAGGGAATGGAACACGTGTCACCATGGACCGACTTCGCGTCTTGTGGAAGAGAGCCGGTGTGGAGGGAAAGAGCTTCAGTGATTTCGAATCGGCATTGGTGCGGTTAGGACGGGATTACTGCCGTCGACAGCAGAAGGCAGATTGTCCCATGCGGAAGTTTTGTGCGTGACGACTGAGGCGTGTCGAATGGTCACTGCCGGACAGTCTTGTGGCGCCGATATCTGGTGAAGACATGGTCAAAGCCCTGGACGGAGAGCAACGCGCGAGTTATTGCCGGCTGCTGGAGTCCGGCATGCTGACTGAACGGGTCGCGCAAGCAAGAGAACGGTTACGACGTTGCCATGTCTGTCCCCGTCATTGTGCAATCGATCGTCTCGAAGGAGACCTTGGCTTCTGTCTGGTGGGAGCCAAGCCATTCGTGGCCAGTCATGGTCCACATCACGGGGAAGAAGCGCCGCTTCGCGGCTGGAATGGATCGGGCACAATATTCTTTGCCAGCTGCAACCTGCGGTGCGTCTATTGTCAAAATTATGAAATCAGCCAGCTGCGCGAGGGGAGAGACGTGTCGGCCCAGGAGCTGGCGGACATGATGCTGAGCCTCCAAAATCAGGGTTGCCACAACATCAATCTCGTCACGCCCTCGCATCAAGTTCCGCAAATCCTGGAAGGGCTGCTGCTGGCTGCGCAGAAAGGTCTTCGGATTCCGTTGGTCTACAATACCAGTTCGTACGATGAATTGGAGATGCTCCGATTGCTGGACGGCATCGTTGACATCTACTTGCCCGATTTCAAGTATGCCGATGCGGAGGCGGGGTTGAAGTACTCCAAAGTTCCCGGCTATCCCGAGATCGCCAAGACCGCCATCAAGGAGATGCACCGGCAAACCGGCGATCTGATCATCGACGAACGGGGTTTGGCCGTGCGCGGCCTGCTCCTTCGTCACCTGGTGCTGCCGGGCGGGCTGGCAGGGACTCGCGAGATCATGCGCTTTCTCGCGGACGACATCTCGAATAATACCTACGTCAATATCATGGATCAGTATCGGCCCTGCTGGAAGGCGACCCACTACCCGCCGCTGAACCGGGCGATCATGAGGGAGGAATTTGAGCAAGCGGTCGCGGCGGCCAAGGAGGCCGGGCTGCACCGGCTCCATGAAGAACGTCCGGGGACGGCGGTCGCGTGGTTGGCTGAGGTGTGAGGAGGCAGGAAGTAAATGGCCAAGCATCAATCGTCAATCGGAAGTCCCCTCTTTATCGAATGATGGGTGACGAGCGACAGTATTATGGGTTGGATCATCCCGCCGCAAACTGAGCCGAGGAAAAGCTGTGACGAGTTTCAACAGGAGCGAGAGAAGAAGGTCCGGCAGCTCATCGCGGATGGACTGCTTCACTCCGACAGAATCCGCTCCGCTCTCCTGGCGGTTCCTCGCGAGGAGTTTATTCCGCGTCGATATCGCGACTATGCCTATCAAGAAGTTCCGCTCCCACTCCCCGGTGCCCGTGCCACGATCTCTTGCCCCCACAGCTATCCCTTGTTCTACGAACCGCTGGGACTCGATGTGGGCCATCGATTTTTGGAGATCGGTCTTGGCTCGGGCTACGGAGCCGCCGTGGCGCGGGAAGTCGTGGGACAGACCGGCTTGGTGGTGTCGATCGAAATCGACCCGGTTACCTATGAGTTCGGCAGGGCGAATCTCGAACGGGCGGCCTATCGCGATGTGCGCGTGGTCTTGGGTGACGGCGGTCTCGGCTATCCGGTGGACGCACCTTACGATCGCATCTGCATCACGGCTGCCTGTGAAGAGATTCCGTCACCGCTGCTGGAGCAACTCAAGGTAGGAGGGAAGCTGATCGCCCCGATCGAGGAACAGGGGATCCAGAACCTCACGCTGCTGACCAAGAGCGAACAGGGCCTGAATCGCCAGGTCATCTGCGAAGTGCTGTACATTCCCTTGAGAGGGCGATATGGACAGGTTCCATCTGTCTCGAGTTGAGTTGCGACTCCTGAAAGAGAAGAGAACGTGACTGAGCCCATGATAATCGAGTCTTCTCGGATTTCCCCCTCGCAGGAAGCGGTGGAGATTGTCGAGAGGAAGGGGCTGGGTCATCCGGACACCATTTGCGACGCCGTGATGGAATCCGTTGCCGTCGAACTGGCGCAGGCCTATCTCAAAACCTGCGGCCGGGTCCTCCATTTCAATGCCGACAAGGCCATATTGGTGGCCGGTCAGGTGGCCTGCCGATTTG
>JAWOMO010000135.1:0-5991 GCA_033852435.1 Nitrospira sp. | reverse complement strand
CAGCGAAAGAGGTTCGCGAGGGTTGGCCGAAGGTGCCTGTAAAGGTTATCGACGAGACCCCGCACGCCCTCTTCGTCGCTAAACCGCAGGAGTTCAATCGCGTGCTGGAAGAGTTTCTGGCTTCGTTGCCGAAATAGTGTGTGGGGTGTCTTCAAACGCCGTGGCAGAATTTCGCCTAACACGGCTTTGCACTGCTCTCCCACGGCAACAGCGGAGCGTCGGCGAAGTTCATCTAAGAGCACGGTAACTTCAATATAGCTTGGGGGGAACGTGCATAAGGAGGTCAGCATGCCTGTCGTCTCCTCGGAATCACCGCAAGAATCCATCATGGTCGGTCGATTGCTCATTCGGTATCTCATTGACGGCAGTGCCACCGGTGGCATGGGCGTCTTCGAATTGAGCGTCCCTCCGAATTCCAATGTTCCGCCACCCCATAGCCACTCACTGAATGAAGAGTGCGCCTATGTATTGGAGGGAACGCTTCGGTACTCGGTGGATGGTGTAGAGCGTGACTTGCGATCAGGGGATTGGATGTTCACACCTCGCGGGGCGGTTCATCAATTCAGTAATCCACACAGCGAAACGGCCCGCGCGCTGATCACTTTAACCCCGGACATCGGCGCACAGTACTTTCGAGATGTGGCTTCGATCGTCAACGGTGGCGGTCCCCCTGACCGAGCGAAGCTTCTTGGCGTTATGTCCAAGTACGGTTTGGTCCCGGCCGCACAGCAAGCCGCCGCTCGCCAAGGCGCTTCACCGGACGCATAAGAAGCGGTGGCATCAACCATTTCCCCGCGCACACGAATGAAGAATGAGGGTCAGGTCCTGAATCGAACATTTCGCGGCGCGTGGCGGTCCGGCCCCTTGAGAAAGCACTCCACTTTGAGAAAGTACGCCACTCTAGGAAGGGAAAAGACACGCAGACCCTGAGTGTCTCCTGGCGCGACTGTGCAAAGGTGTGCACTGACTGATGGGCAAAGAGTACAGCAACACATGTTCTACGACGAATGCGTGAAGTTGAATCGAGATGCGAAGCATCAATAGATCTCATGGAGTAACCACCGCATTTCGATTATGGGGTATCGAAAGACTGTTGTGGCATCGTGGTTGCTCATACGTAGCACCACGTGTCGAGGGATCACTCAATGTCTTAAGGCTCTTGAAGGAATCAGATGGTGCTGGTTCAGGCCTGGCGACGATTGCGGAACTTTCGGCGGTGGAAGAAAGCTACCACCCCCATGCTGCTCAATACTGACACGGGGGAGTTGATCCCATTCACCAACTACACAGGGGTACTCCCGACGGGCAAGTGGATGCTTCGTCGTCCAATCACGCTGCCTGGGAGTCCGGTGCCTCTCTTCCTCGAAGCTCCCCTCATCCCTGGTGACCCCGCTGGGCGGAAACGTGCAGCGGCCTCCAACCCGCTAGGCCATCAGGTCGGACTCCAGCCAATTACGGGAGCCCAACTCCCTCACCCGCCCCCGTAGCAGTTCATTTAGTTTTTCCCTTCCGGGCATTCCCTTCCGCTCTAACTCCTGATTCCGTTCCTCGGCCAGCGCCAACAACAGTGTCAGGCCCCATTTCCCCACGCGTGGCAGGATGCTGGTTCATCTGGTGTCTTCGGTCTGTCTTGTGTGTGTGGTTCGACGAACGAGAGAGACCAGACAGACCCGCCGATCCCCACGCGCACTTGCCATCAGCTATACGCCATTCGCTCTTCTCTCCAGCCTCTCCCCTCACACAAGGCATCCACAACTCAGCAGTCGTCGTTCATGGCACGTCCAAGGCATGGACCATGCCGACCTGAAAAGGTAGAATCTCTCGGTTCCTCATCCTCTCACCTTCCACGTCGAGGATTGTAGATGAGGCCCCCGCGCTTCTGATATTCCTGAAACACCCCAACCGCCTCTCCTCGGCACACATCCCGAGTCAGGCCGATCCCTCGTTCCTGCAAAGCAGTCGCCCAATTCTTCGGCTTGGCCCCTTCGTCGAATCCAAACGCCTCGGCATCTTCGGACCGTGCTCCACAGACCAGGCTTCGAACCCCGGACAAGGGAATCGCGCCGAAACACATGGCACAAGGCTCACAACTGGTCACCAGCTCATGACGCGGCATGCCGGGAGCACCGAGATCAAAGCTCCGGACCTGTTGCTGGGCATTGGCCAGCGCCACCATTTCTGCATGGGCATGGGAGCAATTCGTCACTGTGACAAGGTTGACTCCGACAGAAACGAGCGCACCCGTTTGCGCTTCAAATACGGCAGCGCCAAACGGTCCCCCAATACCCTGCTCCACATTCGACAAGGCTAACTGGATCACCAGTCCCATGCGGTCGTGTGCAGACACCAAAGGAGTCTTCTGATCTTGCACCAACCGTTCAACCCAAGCGGGGAGATTGAAGGGAGAGGGAGCTGATGAGGAAAAGGTCATATCGCAATAGGACTCATCATGTTCACTCGCATTCTAGCGATTCCCAGAACTTAGGCAAAGGATTGTTTTTGCCACTCACGTGGAGCAGAAAGATGTCGGGAACCATTTCGCGGCGCGGCGCGGGGCGGGCCCGGGTTCAAACAAAGGATTGAAGTGAGGCGGTAGACTTCTTCGGTGGACTCGAGTGCTTCACATGTACATGGCTCAATTATTTTTTAGCAGCCAGACATTCTCTTTGGCGGGACATTTCCCCTTCAATCCACCAGAGACCTCTGTGCTCGCAATGAGGGTTACATCATAAGTCAATGCGTACTGTCGCTTGACCTCGTCGTTGCTCACTGAAAAGGGGGGACCTTCCATCAAGCTTTGGTCGTAGTCATAGCAAATCAGCAACTGTGGAGCCTTACTTGTAATCTCTGTGAGGTGCCCTGTATATCGATTTCGCATGTCTTGAGGGAAGGCCACTAACGCAGCCCTGTCATATATTGCATCAACTGGGCCAAGTACCTTTTTAGACAAAGCAAATATATCTCCAACAAATATGTCGAGATAGTTTGCACTCCACTGCTGGACTTCGCCAACTGCTGATATTTCTGGTTGCACTCCAAGTTCCATGAACAATTGCTCAATGGCTATTTGACTCAATTCCGCTCCAGCGACACGATAGCCCTTGGAGAGCAGCCAAGAAATATCAAGAGTTTTGCCGCACAATGGAACAAAGATACGCCTGCCTTTTGCTAAAGACAGCTCGTTGAAATGTTTGACCAGTAGCGGGTTAGCCTTGCTTTCGTGGAAAGCAATTTCATTTTTCTCCCACCTTTGGTGCCAGAAACTCGCATCCATAATACAACCTGTTTCGTTATTTTTTTGTTTGGGCGACTCAAAGCATACGTGGAATGAAGTGATAAATCGAGATAGGCAATAAAGGCATTGGCGTATATGTTTCAAGATGACCGGATCGAATGGACTTCAGAACCATTTTGCGGCGCGTGGCGGGGATTTGGTCCATCTCGTCTCCATGGTCTATCTCCTTCACAGAACAAAATTGACCAGACATACCCGCACTCCAGATAGACTCTCTCTGAATCGCCCTCCCCTTACCCTTCACGCACCCTCCCAACTCGAAGATGGTGACACTTGCGACCGACCGCGCCGAGTTCACCGTCTTGAGAGGCTGCCATGCAGTCTCAAAAGTGCCCAGCCGCGGGGACAATTTGTCGCTCATTATTTCCCCTCACTTGAGCAGCACCTGTGTAGCCAGCCCCCATTCGATATTGACGCTGCGGAACGGCTTGCTAAGCTTTACTGTAGCTCTTTTGAATCCGGGCTAGACGGGCGGTGGCCTCTTCCTCTCGTCAACACGGTCTTCGAATGAAGCCTAAAGGCTCGGTTGCTGTGGAGGTTGCAATGAATATACGGCATCTCCCGACTAGTTCCTGGCTATATCGTGCCTGTGCGGCCACCGCATTTACTCTGTTACTCGGTGGATGCGGAGGCGGCGGGACTGTCTTTTCGCTAAAGGACCCCGGCTATTCCGTGAAACCAACCTCGGTCAGCGTTATTACAGGGGGGTCGGAGGAATCCGACCTGAAACTGGCGGAGTACCTCACCAAAGAACTCAAAGATCGGACGACCATGCAAGTGGTCGGCCAGGAAGAAGTCAGTAAAGCCATTCCCAGCTATCCGATCGCGGTTAAAACCGTTGAAGAACAAAACGGAGAGGTAGCATGGGTTGACCCCACCGAAAAGGCGAAACTCGAAAACATATCTGCCAAATTAAAGACTAACTATGTCTTCGTGATCTGGAGCAAGCGATTGGAGCAAACCTCGTATTGCTCCAGCCAGGGAGGGTGCTCCAATACCTATTCGGCTGACGTGTACGGCAATATGCTGGAGTATCCCAGCGGACAGATTGTATCTCACACCGCTTTCAATAGACGGAATAGTGACAGCGTCTTGGCATTATTTAGATCGAAGGGCTACTACGTCGACGAGCTGCTCAAGTTGTCTGCGGAAGATATTGTGGACGAATTTATTAAGGTCACCAACACCGGCAAGCGTAAGTAAGGGGCTAAAGACACCGTGCGGCACACGTTCTCACAGCGGTCCTGGCTAGCGATCGGGGTCGCCCTGCTCATCAGCGGCTGTGCCACCTTTCATCTGACACAAGAGCCCTTTCAGCCGAAAGGAAAAAAGCTGGCCGTCATTGCCGGACTGACCAACCCTGGCTCACTCTACGCCGCGCAGGCACTTGCCGACGAGCTTGGCAAAACCAGTCGGTTCCAGGTGCTATCTCAGAAACAGGTTGCTCAGGCCATTCCCAATTATCCTCAGTTGGTCAAGGGACCGTACAAGTCAGCCTACTTTGAAATTGATGTGGATTATGGCAGGACGGATCTTGCCCGCGTCAAGGAGCTACAGCATCACCTCGGTGTGGACTATTTGTACGTGCTGTGGGCTCCGGCCACTGTATCCCACGGCGGTTCGACCTTCTTCTTTAAGAACTATCCGATTATGCAGATCGTGGCACAGCTCTTCGAATCCCCAGGGGGCAAAGAAGTCGGAGGAAGCCAGGATGCCATCCGCATCGATGATGAGACGCACGAGGTTTTGCGGGATGACATGCAACGTGTCGCACAGGAATTGGCCGAAAAGACCCACACATTGAAGTAACCAGCCTCTCTTGGAATGAACCGGTGCCCAGCCCCATTTCGCGGCGCGGGGCGGGCTTTCGTCCAAGACTTGATGTAAAATATCCCCATGACGAGTCGCCATCTTCACGGAGGCTCGCATGGCACTGAGTAACCAGTCTCAGCGGGGGCAGACCTATCGGGAGCAAGCTCTCAAAATATTTCCGTGGATCTGTGCGCATTGCGGACGAGAATTTGACGGCAAGAAGTTGAGCCAACTCACGGTCCATCACAAGGACCACAACCACGACAACAATCCGCCCGACGGAAGCAACTGGGAGTTGCTCTGCCTCTACTGTCACGACAATGAGCACCAGCGGTACCTGGCGGTTGACGCCTCGGGTGCGGTGCCGCCGATCCGTGAACCAGATCGGCCCTTCACACCCTTCGCCCATCTCGCGAACATGCTCAAGCGCAAACACGCAGACTAATGAAATTGGCCCGGAACCATTCCGCGGCCCATGGCGATCCGGCTTCTCCCCGCCCCCTCCCCTCACTCGGCGACAGAGTGAGATGTCCTGACAAAGCAGAATGCCCCCCGCTGCTTTGCTCGCTTCATTTCATTCATTAAGTCAGGCGGTGTGGCCTATCTCTACAGGCAACGGGTTCTGGGTTGTTGCGCAATGACCCGCTGATGGCCACTTCAATTCCCCACCTCTCGCCATAATCACTTCGCCATCATTTAGTTACGACGACCTTCCGGGAAAGGGGTGGTGGCGTGTTCCTTGCTCCGGTTCTTGACGAAGGACACTGCGGTTGCGGAGCCTATGGGTTCGCGGACGGCTCATATGCACCGGTCGCAAGGCTGGCAGAAGAGGTACACACTCTATATAAAAAGTTAGGGGGTGCCCCATGAATCCGTCGACATGG
>JAWOMO010000072.1:0-2763 GCA_033852435.1 Nitrospira sp. | reverse complement strand
TGAAGGTTGAGGTGTCGGTCGACGACGGAAAAAGCTGGGAACAGGTCCGGTTGGTCGGAGAGGATCAGCCCTATGCCTGGAGACAGTGGCAGTATGTCTGGAAGGCGAAGACTGCCGGCATGTTCACAATTCTGTGTCGCGCGACGGACGAGAGAGGAAATGTACAACCAGCGGCGAGCCCTTGGAACCCAAGCGGGTTTCTGTGGAACGGATGGGATCGCGTGACGATCACAGTGGCGGTGTGAGCGTGAGACGTAAGACGCTAGGTGTGAGGCGAGAGAAGGGGACGGTTGTCGGCCTGCTTCTCTTCGGCAGTCTTCTGTTCATTGCGATGACAACAGCGGCACAGGAGGACGATTTGGCAACGGTGAGTGCGTCGCTGGCTCCGCGCGCGGAGGGGCTTATCATTGCGCGCTGTTCCGTCTGTCACAGCCCGGATCTCATCGCCCAGCAGCGATTGCCGAGGGCGCGATGGGAATCTACGGTCCAGAAGATGAAACATTGGGGGGCGGAGATTTCGAATGACGAAGCCGACCTGCTCGTGCGGTATCTGTCGGCTCGGTATCACCCAGGCGCGTCAGACCAGTTAGCGCCCCTCGACATTGATCTGCACAAGGCCGAGCCGCTTGCGCCGGAACCGGCGGCTGCTGGTCCGTTGGTCGGCGAGGCCAAGAGAGGCGCGGGCATCTTCGAACACAATTGCCAGGCCTGTCACGGGACCGGGGCCATGGGCGGTATGGGTCCGAGGCTGGCGAAGAATCCGATCCTCAAACACGAAGATCTATTTTGGGAGACGGTGCTGCATGGGCGAGGGCCGATGCCCGCCTGGGGTTCTGTCTTGAGTCATCAGGACATTGCTGATATCCATGCCTGGCTCTCGACCAGATGAGCGCAGGAGATCAAGTTTTCAACCGAAAGGAGCCGTGACATGAAGATGAGACGCGGGATGCTGCTCGGAGGAGCGGTGCTGGCATTGGTGGGGCTCATGTCTTTTCCCCGCCTGCTGTTCGGGAGCGATCAAAGCCGGGCGAAGGAGTTGATTCAGCAGGCCTGCGTCCAATGTCATCGCCTGGAGGGGCAGGCGGATTCACGATTTAATCTGCGAGCGCCCGATCTCATCTGGGCTGGCAGCAAGTATCAGCGACCCTGGCTCATCCGTTGGCTGACCGGGAAAGAAGCACCGTTGTATGCCAAGGGCTACCGCTGGGACCTCAGTGAGGGCTCGGTGAAACATCCGGTCGTGAGTGAGGCCGATGCGAATGCCATGGCCGACTACTTCGAAAAGAACAATAAAGATCCGCGCGTGAAGGTCGGCGCATTCGACGTGTCGAAGGTGAGCAAGTTCGAGGTGACGTTCGGCGGGATGGCCTATAAGGCCCATGCCTGTCTCGGTTGCCATACGATCGAAGAGGACGGGAAGCTCATTGGCGGACAGCAGAGCACTGCGTTGCAGAGCGCCGGCCAGCGTTACAACATGGACTGGCTCTACCGTTTTGGACAGAATCCGCAGGATTTCATCATCCATACCGGGGAATTTCTCGCTGACGCGACCGACCCCCAATTGCGGGCAGTGATCGGATATCTCGCCGCACAAGGCGTGCCGGACTTCAAGTACTACGAACCCTGGACAGCGCCGGAGTTCGGGAAGGCGAGCGTCGGGCGTGGGAGGGTAATTTATAAAGAATATTGCATGCAGTGCCACGGTGCACAGGGAAAAGGCGACGGACCGGCCGCGGCCACTCTGGAACCCAAACCGGCAATTCACGCCAATATCAATTTCGAGCAGGTGCCGACAGAATACTTGTACAACATGGTCAATTACGGCGGAGCGGCGATGGGGAAATCGGCGAACATGCCTTATTGGGGGTTGACGATCGGGCAACAGGGGGTTGCAGACGTCATGGCGTACTTGAAAGCGACATTCAAGGGACCAAAGTAGGATTCTGAAGGAGACACGCCATCGTGTGGCGAACGGGTGTCATAAGTTGAAGGAGGAATGATGGCGAGCTTTATCATATCCGGCAGCCGGGGTACCGACGACCCCACAATGGCCACGCTACCGTTCATGGCGGCAAAAGTGGCCAAGGAGCAGGGGCATGACGTGGTGCTCTGGCTTTGGAATGAAGCGGTGACACTTGGGCGCAAGGGCACAGGCGATCATGTGACGGGCGTCAATCTGACTCCGCTCAAGGACTTGCTGGCCGCCGTGCAAGCGGCAGGTGTGCAGATCTGGGTGTGCGGCGCATGCGCCGTGGCCAGGCAGATCAGCAGCGGTGATCTGGTGGCGGGTGCGTCGATCAAGGGAATGCCTGACTATATCAAGGCCGTTGCCGAGCGGGATCGTACTATCGCTTTCTGATCATCGTGGAGAAAACGATGAAGACCGTGCAAGGCTGCGTCATCGTCTCGTTGATGCCGGTGCTGGTGATCGTGCCGGCTATGGGGGCCGAGGACCATATGATGCGGCCGAGAGTGCCTGCCGAAAAACTAGCGGAAGCTCGCGCGCTCACGAGCCCTCTGCAGGACTCTCCGGATGTTGTGGAGAAGGGGAAGGCACTCTACACGGGGAAAGGAGCCTGCGTGAACTGCCACGGTCAAAGCGGAGCGGGCGATGGTCCGGTTGCGGCCTCACTAAATCCTTCCCCCAGGAATTTTCACCACCATGGATTCTGGCGCCATCGCACGGAAGGCGAAATCTTTTGGGTGATCAAGCATGGCTCGCCCGGAACGAGCATGATCGGGTTCGGCGATCAACTGACCGAC
>JAWOMO010000091.1:0-3130 GCA_033852435.1 Nitrospira sp. | reverse complement strand
CCAATGGCCAGCGTGCGACACCCCATCTTGCTCGCGAACTGAATTCCTAAATGACCGAGCCCGCCGAGACCCTGCACCGCCACCAGGTCGCCGGCTTTCGCCCCGCTGTGACGCAGGCTGTTGAACGTCGTAATGCCGGCACAGAGGAGCGGAGCCGCCTCTGCCGGCGATAACGCGTCCGGAATAGCGGCCAACGCCTCGCTGTTAGCAATCATGTAGTGCGCGTAGCCACCATCATCACTGAATCCTGTGATCCTGAGGTGTTGGCAGTTGATGAAATCGCCGCGCCGACACGGGACGCACTGGTTGCAGTGCCCGCCATGCCACCCTACTCCCACCCGCTGGCCCTTCTTCCACGCCGTCACGCCCGTTCCGATCTCGTCGATCACGCCGGCAACTTCGTGGCCGGTGACACGCGGATATTGAAGCCCGGGCCAATGTCCTTCCTTCACAAACACGTCACTATGACAGATGCCGCATGCTTGCACCTTGATGCGGACCGTGTTGGGCCCGGGCACCGGGATCTTTCGCTTCACAACTTCAAATGGCGCCCCCGGAGAACTTATTTGCACAGCGGTCATCTGCGGCATAACAGCCTCCTTCGGTTTCTCCATTCAAGCAAGGCGCGGCACGACATGATTCTGCGAGTAACGACAACACGATTTGTTTTTGGACTCATGCTTCAGGGATCATTGCTCCACTAAATTATGAACATTTCTTGAGACATTTGCACGGGGGATTGTGGACCAGGTGACCGTGGCCAGCCCCTCCCTTCCTGTTAAGAGAATCAGACTTCCGGATAAGACGCCGGCCAGTCATTGTTCTATAGTGCGGCATATTGCTTCTCACGATGGAGAAGAGTACCGTTTCCTCTCTCTCCGCAACCACAATGGAGGCCTCCATGCCACGGCTTCGAATCTTCTCCTTGACTTTGGTACTGCTGCTCTCGTCCACGGCTGTGGCGTCGGCGGAAATTCTTGCTCTCTTGAACTATGAGAGTAAGCCGGGCCAGCCAGTGCGACGAGAAGGGATCGCCATCATGGACATCGATCCCGAATCTGCGGACTTCGGGAAGATCTTGATGGAGATTCCGCTTCCCTCCGACCTCGTCGCCCACCACATCTTCTTCAACCGTGACAAAAGCAAAGCATACATCACGGCCCTGGGGAAAAGTATTCTGCACGTCGTGGATCTCACCCAGTTCCCCTATCGCCTGCACGCGATTGCCGTACCAGACTGCCAGGTCGGCGAGGATCTCGTCGTGTCGGAAGATAACAAGACGTGGTACCTCACCTGCATGGGTTCGAGCAACGTGATCGTAGGGGATGCCGTCAAGGATCAGCCGATCAAAACGGTCAGCGCAAGTGATCCGACCTCGGCCATGATCCTGTATCCGCACGGGATTGCGATTCACAATGGCATCGATCGTTTCCTCGTCACCAGTACCGTCAAGCCAGATATGTCCGAAGCGGGTGAGTCGATCACGGTGCTGGAAGCCAGTACCGGGAAAGTGCTCTCGACGCACAAAATCTCGATGAAACCTTCTCCCGCCAAATCCGCTCCCGTCGAAATTATGTTCAGCCCCAATGCCAATCCCCCCGTGGTCCACATCACCAATATGTTGGAAGGGACGCTGTGGGCCGGGGTCTGGGATCCGAAGAGCAAGGCATTTTCATTCACTCAGGTCGATGATTTCGAACCACGGCAACAAGGGATGCCATTGGAAATGCTCTATAACAAAGCAGGGGACCGCTTGTTCGTCACCACGGCGAAGCCGGGCTTTGTGAATCTGTATGACAACAGCGATCCACGGCAGCCGAAGTTTCTCAAAACGATTGCCGCCGCCGCCGGCGCCCACCATAGCGTGCTGTCGCCAGACGAACGGTACCTCTTCGTCCAGAATAGCCTGCTCAATTTGGACGGCCTGAGCGATGGGTCCATCACGGTGATCGACCTGAAGAACGACAAAGTCCTGGGGAGCATCGATACGTTGAAGTCAGCCGGGTTCAACCCCAATTGCATCATGCTGCTGCCGAATCATTTTCAGAAGGGCGGATTGCGGGCGAGCCGATAAGAATGAAACAGCAGTGCTGAGTGCTGAGAAAGGCAGGGGAGAAGCGCGAGACCTGTGCGCAGGAGCGAGACAGTAGGATCTTGTGTTGAAAACCGTTGATAACCTACGCTGCGCGGAGGACTGCTATTGCCGTTTTTTCCCCACGCCATAAAAAACCCGGCGTAGGTCGGCAAGTTCCTGTTCCGCCTCCTGGAGCCAATGAACTAACCGGGCACTCGACTCACGTTCAATTGCCAGGTCCGCTTCGAGGACATCCATGCGATTAGCTTGAGCGCGAAGCTTGCTCAGTTCCTCACGTTGCGCTTGACAGAGGGTCTGCTCGGCCTTCAGGAGCGTTTCGAGCCTTTGTATCCGAGATTCAAGTCGATTCACTACCCGCTGAGGCGAAGGCGCCTCCGGACCAGAGCCGCCGTTGGTCTGATCAAGCAACCCAAACCGTATGAGCATTCCTTTCAGGGAGAATCGAGAAGCCGCGGGTTGGGACGGAGTCGGTTTGTCGGCCTGGGGCCGCGATACCACCTTGAGCATCTTCTGCTGATTCGTGTTCACTTGAGGGCCGAAGAGCACGTCCAACGAATGGTTCAGAAGATCTGAGACCTGCCTCGTCGCATAGAGTGGGACTCCGCCAGGACCACGTCGGATCTCCCGGTTTCCTGGTCGCAGCACCCCACTTTCCACCATCAATCTGAAGACTGCGTCACTCATCGGCTCGTCTGTCCCTTCCTACCGGCTACGTCGTCCTCGCCCGGCTTGTTCCGTGCGTGCCTCACCGTAACTCGTCTACTTCGACCCGGCAATAACGTGAAAGTATGCAAATTAGTACTGATGGGGGGAGTCCGAGTGAGCAGGCCGAGAGGTTTCCTGTGCTCGAGGACACAGGGCTGAGACGCTGAAGAAGTGCTGAGGGCGGTTTATTTGGTTCATTTTGTTTGTCTGGTTTTTTTGGTTTATGCGGTTTACCGAACGAAACAAACCAGATCAACGAAACAAACAAAACAGGCCAGATGAACTAAGCAAACCAAAGAGACCAGAGGAACGTGCTTGATTATGGTAGCC
>JAWOMO010000032.1:0-5291 GCA_033852435.1 Nitrospira sp. | reverse complement strand
TGATCGCCCGCGCCATTCACGACAATAGCCGGCGCAAGGACCGTACATTTGTAAAACTGAATTGTGCGGCGATTCCGACAGGCCTGCTGGAGAGCGAATTATTTGGACATGAGAAGGGGGCATTCACAGGCGCTATCGGTCACAAGATCGGGCGGATGGAATTGGCAGACGGCGGGACGCTGTTCCTGGATGAAGTCGGCGAGTTGCCGGCGGAGACCCAGGTTGCCCTCTTGCGAGTGCTGCAAGAGCGAGAGTTCGAACGGGTTGGCGGCACGCACCCGATTCGTGCCGACGTGCGGGTCATTGCGGCGTCCAATCGAGAATTGGAGGCGGCCATCGCGTCCGGCACCTTTCGCAATGACCTGTTCTACCGGCTCAACGTCTTCCCCATCGAGATGCCGCCGCTGCGAGATCGCAACGAGGACATTCCCTTGTTGGTCGAGTATTTCGTGGATCGCTACGCCAGGAAAGCGGGGAAGAGAATCCGGAGCGTCAGCAAGAGGGCCCTGGATCTCCTCCAGGCGTACCCATGGCCCGGGAACATCCGCGAGTTGCAGAATGTGATTGAGCGGTCGGTCATCGTGTGTGAAACGGACATTTTTTCGGTGGACGAGAGCTGGCTCTCTCGCGAGGCTCCGCCACCGCGGCCGACAAATCACACGCTCTCCAAGAGGCCGGTGGAACAGGAAAAGGAACTGATCGAGGCGGCCCTGGCGGAAACCCGGGGCCGCGTGGCCGGACCGTCCGGCGCGGCTGCCAAGCTCGGATTCCCGCCCTCGACCCTCGAATCGAAGATCCGCTTGCTGAAGATCAACAAGCATCGCTTCAAGGCCGTCTAGGCTGCCTCCGGACCTTTCCTGCGAACTCCAGCCTCTGCTGAGCAATAAACGTCTACTTCGACGACAGCTTGGACGCAGGCTTGCGGGGCTTCCTGAAGCAGATAGTGCCGATGCCGCCCTTGATAGGCCGGGGATGCCGAGGCGGAAGCAGAGGTGACGCCGCGACGCTCCCAGCCCAACCGCCCTATACCCATTGTGACGTGCGTACGGATTGGCGTGCCAGCAACACAATGAATGGGACGTATTCCACAACTGCGACTGCCGCTCGAACCGGCACGAGAGGGGTGAGATAGAATGCATAGCTCAAGACCACTGCCCCGCTGAGGTAGACCCAGGCTGGCTTGGCCTGAACCGAGAGAAGAGGAATAACCCAGAGCAGATACCAGGGATGCAAGGTCAACGTGAACAGCGCGATCGCGCCGGCGACGGCCCAGATGTTCGCCAGGAGGTCTTGGGAGCGGCGGGCAGGTTGTCGGAAGACAGCGACCAGCACGATGACCATTGCGGCGCGACCGATCCGTGACACCCACACGGTAGGCGCGCCGGTGAAGAATTGTGCCACGTACAGCAATACGCCCATGACTGATGGGTTGAAAACCTCTCCCGGGTCTCTCAGAAACTCCGGTAGGTGTCCCAGGACTCCGAACCCTGCCTGGAAGGCGAAGGGCAGATACACGAGCGCGACGACGCCAGCATAGCGAATGAGGACGCGCCAGCGCCGCCAGTCGAAGAATGCCGGAACCAGCGCAATCGGGAAGATCTTCATCAGCGTAGCCGTGGCCAATGCGACCCCCGTTTCTCCACTGCGCCCTCGCACCCACAAGAGCATGGCGAGCACGATAAACGGAATCGCAAGCGCGTCAACATGTCCTGAGCCTCCCGTTTCAATAATCACCAGCGGGTGCCATGCATATAGGATGATGCGACTCCGCGGCAACTCCAATGCCGTGAGAAGGCGGAGCAGGAGGACGAGCGCGCACAGGTCCCCGAATACCATGAGGGCTTTCATGGCCGTTACGCTCTCGCCAGCGACGGCATGGACGAGGCGAAAGGCTAACTCGGCGAGCGGAGGATAGATCGTGCGGGCGAATGGCCGGTTTTGCTGCTGGTACAGCGGCTCTTGTTTTTCCCGCTCCGTGGCGGAACTTGCAGGCGTCGAGAGATAAGGGCTCTCGCCAGCCGCTTGCACGCGAGCGTCCCAGATGTATCGAAACAGGTCGCCGGACAGGGCCGGAGGCGTGGGCAGGAGCAGGATGCGAAAGAACACGCCGAAGCCGACGATCAGCGCCACCACGCGACGGTCATTCGTTTCCGACTTGAATGCCCAGTAGGCGGCCGCGAGGACCAGGGCGAAAAGAAGGCCAAAATGTCCGAAGAAAAACGGAATGAAGTCCTGCAGCGGGAATCCCGAGCGGAGAAAGATCGGATGCACCCCAAGGCGCAATAGCATGGAGACGTACACGAGCGAGGATAGGCCGCCCAGCGCCCAAATCGTGCGCTCGAGGCCGTGAACTGGCGAACCTTCAACTGCGCCGGGGTGAGTGTCGGCAGACCTTAGATGGAACAACATCGTCCGCAGCCGTGACACGGATCGGGCGCCTCATCGGTTTCACACTGCATTCGAAAACTCCTGGTATCGCGTGCGGTCCCAGATCTCCGCGAATGGCTGTGACGTGTTAAACCCGACTCCGAGGCCATGGAACCTATTAGCCGCTCAAGTGAGGAGCGCCAGCGCCCGGATCCAACTGTGCCCAGCGCGCCGCGAAGCGTCGATTCGCCGGGCCAGCCAGCCATCGAGGCCGAAGACGCGGCCCGGATGCGTGCTCAAGAATAGCAAGGCAAAGCCTGCCAGCATGATGTAGCTCCACGGCCACTCGTTCGGATGGCGTGACAACCCGATGATCAGATTGAGCGACATGCAGAGGGCTGCCAAGGCGCCGATGCGATTCACGAAACCCAGAATATGCGAGGCGCTGATGAACAGCTCCGTCAGGAGCGTGATCCACGCGAACACGAGAAAATGGGGGAGCACCACCGATTCGACGAAGAACCGGTGTGGCGGGAGAAGGGAATACTTCACCATCTCCTTCGTCCAGTAGAACAGCCCATCCCCATGTGCCATGCCGAAATCGGGTGGCACCTTCCACATCGCCTGCTGAATCCACAAGATCCCGTACAGAATTCGAAGTCCCGCGATCACATAATCGGTTGCCGCGGTCTGCGTGGTAGTCCTGATCTCCATCGGACTTCTCCTTGCATTCTTTCGGGATTAAGGCGCGTAACGGTTGAAGACAAAGTCGCGGGCCTTGACGTTCGCGTGGCATGGAAAGCACGTGTTGTGCACGGCCGCGTCGGCGGGTTTGCCGTCGTTGAATTGCGCAAACCCCCAGCCGCCGGTCGAGGCGTATCTTCTTGCGTCCTTGACCATGAATTGAACCCCGTTCTTGGGTGGCCCGGCCACGAACGATTGGAGACGGCCGAAGGCTTTTTCGCTTTCCTCCAACGGGTCGTAACTCCAGGCGAGCCTCGCAATGATTGTGCCGTCGGGGAACGGGAGTGTCCCTTCTCGGGCAGCCTTGATCGCGACGTCGTTGCCCAAGATGGCGCGCAAGTCGTTGAGGTTGCCATCTTCGTGGGCCACGGAGATCAACCGCCAGTCGCGGTAGTCGGGAGGAAGCTTGACTCCGAAGGTGGGGGCGGCCTCTCCATCTGCCTGTCCAGATGCGGCGAACACGTAGGCGGCTACGCCGCCCAGCGCGACAACTGCAGCCAGTACGAAAACAATCCGTGGCATACCGTGCCTCCTCCGAGTATGCGTCATTGAATCGATGCGTAAGGACAATCAGGCATACCTGTTCAGAACAGGCATCATTAGAAGCAAGACTTGAATCGGGCTGCCCGTTACGAAGTAGGGCCTGGCTTTAGACGCTCCACGCGGGAACCCTGGCGACGCCCGCTCGTGTGTTCATTGCACCTTCGCCCAGGTGTCTCCCCCCGCCAATTTGACGGCTACCTCCGTAAAGAAGACCCGCAGCGGTTTCCCGTCCGGCCCCTTTCCGTTGTGATTCAGCGAGAGAAGGAGGGGACCGGCCTGCTTGTAGTCCTCCCACGACCAGACGCCGGTCGCCTGGGTGCTGCTGCCCTTATGCCAGGCCCATTCCTGGATACGGTTGTCGGTGCCGACGAAGAGTTCCCAAGTGTCGCCCGGCGTGTAGCCGCCTTCCGCGGGATACCTCACCACGACTCGCCTGGCGGAGCCCTCCCCCAGGGGCAGTTTTTGCATGCCCGTGTCTTCGATCTTTGCGCTGCTGTCCCAGACCAGGTGGAACGGGAACACCAGCCAGTACTGATCGTTGATGAACGCGGGATCGACTTCGTCCTTCACCACCGCGGCCTGACTGCTGAGCTGGGAGCGCCGATACGTCACCTTCACCGGGTTGCCGGCCTTGTCCTTCCCGTCGTAGGAGACCTGGTCGGCCTTGGGCTCCCAGATCCACGTTCGAGAGATGTTGAACCCCGGTATGTTGAAGGTGTAGCGGATCTGTTCGATTTGGCCAAAAGAATCGAAACCGTACGTCTCGGCAATCTGTTTGCCGACTGGCTGGCGGTTCTGCGCCCAGTAGATTGCAGCGATGGCCAGCACCACGAGAAGCAGAACACCAATCACAACACGTCTCGCATTAGTCATGGGGTTTCCTCCTCGGTGTAACACCGGCTGATGCAGATCAGCCAAAGGTGAACGAAAACGCCTCGACACCGGAATCGAGAAACTCGATCTCGAACTGTCGATCAACGATTGGTTTCGGTTGCCGGATCAGTTGATACATCCGTGGCTCGGTAATGGTGCCGTTGCCTTGGTCATCCAGGTCGACTCCGTGGGCTGCTCCCGGCGGCTGACCGTCGATAAGCACTCGAAATCGTATGGCGGCCTTTGCTGCCAGTCCCATCACGAGATGAAGATCACGGGCGTGAAAGCGGTACGCAATCCGCCCATTGGCCTGGTTCAGTGCGATGGCTTCTCCACCCATCGTCCAATAGCCAGAGAGAGCCCAATGATTGAGTCTTAGTCGTGAGGGCAAAACATACTCCTGATGTTTGTCCAGTCTTGCACCGCCAGGAGACGCAAAGTTCTCCGTGCGCCCATAGCCGACATAGTTTTCACCGGATTTCAGTTCGCTCCAATCGGCGGCAGCTTCAGCGCCCTGGGGATCGATCGAAACCAACTCATTGCCGATGCCTCGAACCCCGTTTTCGGCTAGGAGCTCTTGAATCACGGTCTCCGACTGTTCATATTGACCTTCTCCGAAAACATGGTGCCGGCTGCGTGCCTGCCCATCGACAAAATAGAGCGCGGGCCAATATGCGTTGTTGAACGCGCGCCATATCGCGTGATCGTTGTCAATGACGATCGGATAATTGATACGCATGGCCCTTACGGCCCAGCGGACGTTC
>JAWOMO010000140.1:0-3079 GCA_033852435.1 Nitrospira sp. | reverse complement strand
TCGGTGTTGGTCCCAGCATCGTGGTCATGGATAAAGGTGCGGGGAAAAGTCTCACGACGACGACGGGCCGAAGCGACGTCTACGCGTTCATCTTCAGCCAGCAAGGGCTCATGGCGGGCTTGGGCCTTCAAGGCTCAAAGATCACCAAAATTGACCCCTAGCAACCCTCAATCCGAGCTGATTCCTACCACACACCCTCATCCGATTTACACAAGACAAGTCCTACCCACTGATGTGACGACTCGTCAAAACAAATGCCAGCGGAATTATCGTTGTGATGATGACAGCCTGTGGAGGCACCGCTGTCGCGGAACCCTATGTCGCCCATGCCGATTTGGAACTGCGAGTCGGTGAAGATGCTCTATGCGGGACATGACCAATTTTGTGACCAGATTAGGCCGGAACAGAAAGGAAAGAAGGGACAAATATGGAACTAATAGAACTCTGCAAGGCCTCGGTATGGCTAACTAAATTGGGGAAACCTTTGCAATAGCGAGCTTTGTCAGAAATGGCTCTTTCTCCCTCTTAATCAGCGGGGCTACGGCTATCCCGCCGCTCGGTCTCGCAGTCCTTGCACTCTCGCTAATTCGCCACAGCACGACACAACCGCCACAGGACGCCATCGACCTGCATTTGGCCAAGCAACAACGACTCGTCTGAAAGTACAGAAACTTGAAGGGCGTGACGTCCACGTTCCCATGACGGTCCAACCGTTGCATCGTCCTTCCTGCGGTAGCGCGAAGTCCCTATCAAAACCCAGGAGGACCCCATGAAAGCTCAGGTCTCCCTTGCGGGCCTACTTTCGCTCTCCGCCATCCTGCTGATGACGCCGAGACCCTTGCATGCTCACGGTGGTGGGCTCGATGGCTACGGGTGCCACCACGATCATAAACACGGCGGCTATCACTGCCACCAGGGGCCATTGGCTGGGCAGTCGTTTGCGTCGCAAAGCGAGATGCTGTCTGCTTTGGAAGCGAGTAACCAGCAGCCCAAAAATCTTCCAGAACGGGTGTAAGCTCCCCTTGGTGCCAATCTGGTGCCAAAACACCATGATCCACCATGATCGATGATGAGGTGAGCCATCATCAGTCGGCCTCGTTTGCCAAGGATTCGTCGTGAGAGGTGTCCTGAGGTAGGGCTTCGGCGGGACTCTTAATCAACGGCCCGTAGGTTCGATCTTTAGACGGCCCACCAACTTCTTCGACCCCTTAACTACTATCCGGTAAGTCGGTCGTGGGCATCGGACACGCCTCTTGGTAAGTCCTGCACAAACAACCAGGAGTGCGGGCAACGGTCGGAGGGAACCATTCACTCAAAGAGTGGAGCATCACCCTTCGGGTTACGCCTGCACTCCAAAACTTCTAATGAAACGGCCCGCCCTTATGTGGACCACCGGGTCTGTCGACTCGCCGGGATGCGGTTCGGCAACCCGTCAGTCACCCTCTCGCTGGTTATCCCGCGCCGTGGTCATCGGGCTCGCATCTCACGGCCATGCCTACTGGCATCGAGCATCACAGGCGCGTCCCCTGAACCATCATCCCGCCACTGAAGCAGAGACGGTGCCCTTGTGCACGTTGGCGGCATAAGGGCGAGTCAAACACTTCACAAGGCTGCTGACCTTCACTAAGCGATCAACACCTCCTTCGATTTTAGGGTAGTGACGCTCGGCAGAAAATCAAGCCGCGAGCTATCGGTGTCGAACGTGTCAGCGGTTGGGGAGCGATGCGCGGTTTGTAGAACACAAAAAACGGAGCGGGGGCGGGTCCAGAGAGCTCTATGGGCATTGTGGAGGTCTTGGAGGGGTTTTAGACTTCCCACCCATCGGTGGGCCTGCTCACCGCCCCTACACCGGACCTCAATGTCAGGAGTGTTCCTCTCACCGAGGCCCCCGCTCAATTACCAGATAACGTGCTTTTCCGCACAATCAAGGACGCAAGCTGGGACGGACCAGCGGTTAAGCTGTGTGTGTCTCGCTGTCGCTTCCTCCACTCCCACGGCGGCATGGGTGTGACCAGCCCTCCGTGGTTAGGCTGCTCCTCCTCATGCCATCTTTCTTAGGTGTAGCTCTTCTACATTGGGGAAATATCTTGCTTTTGTTGGCCGGACTGATATTTCTGAATACGAACTAGTTGTTGGTAGCAAGAAAGGAGATAGTATGAAACGGACGTTCTGCCACTGCATCGCGTTGCTTGGGATCACGCTCATGATGGCGGGGAATGGCTGGTCGGCTGAGCCGGTGACGCCTATCGGCTTTCTCTTGGTCAATCCCAGTGCCTTTCATCACAAGGTGTTGAAGTTGGACGGGATTGCGAAGAACGTCGCCGTCATATCCGGCGTTGAAACGATAACCCAACGGCCAGTGTGCGGCGCTGATTTTGACCTCGAAGACAATAGCGGAACAATTCACGTCTTGTATCAAGTCCGCTGTCAAGCCGGAGAGCAACATGCGGCTGCTGTTGCGGAGAGAACCCGCATCGTGGTTGAAGGCTACATGGAAGCGCTGCCGAGCGTGGTTCGCACATCGGACGGGAAGGAACTGGGTGTTCAGATCATCGCCCGTGTAGTAACGCCCGTTAATTAGTAAGCTGGAACACTTATCAGTATTTGACGAAAGCAGCCGATCAATCATGATAAGGAATCAATGATTCATCCGCGTGGCGTGATGGCCACTCTCTGCATTAGGAATCAGCGGACTCAACTGCGACGAACCGAAGTGAGGTCCATGTTTCGCCTTGAGGTAGGCCCTCGGCGGCACGGGCTGCGGATCAGTCCACAAGCTTCGCCTCGCGTATGCTGTCTCTGAATCCTATGCAGAACGGAGGGAAGCAAGAGCGGGGTTTAGCGAGTCTGCGGCGACTGACGAGGAGCAGGAAGCTCAAACAAGAAACGAGTGCCCGCCAGGTACATCTTGATTCGCGCACTGACCGAAATGGTGCGGCTCCAACACACTTCCACCAGCTTGACGCTCTGCGTTTTCTTCACCCTTGAGGGCACCTGAATCTCAACCACCTGTCGTTTGTTCACTTTCCCAGGAAGCAAGAGCAGCATACCTCCGACGCTCCGATTGATCGCGTGCCCG
>JAWOMO010000133.1:0-8415 GCA_033852435.1 Nitrospira sp. | reverse complement strand
TCAGCGAGTTCGATTTGCTTGGAGCGATCGAATCCGGAAAAGATCTGAGCCAGGTGACCGCCGACCAACTCATGAACAAGGATCATTTTGTCGCCGACGAATCGACGACCATTGCCGACGCGATCCGGTTTATGAAGGAGAAGCATTTGTTAAACATCCCGCTCGTCAAGCAAGGCAAAGTGGCCTATTCTGTCACACGCCATGATCTTCTGAGGGCGCGCATCGGACTGGGACCAGGTATTGAATAATAGCGAGGAAGATGAATTATTTCGACCATCGAGTAGCAGGAGGCTGACATGCGTTCTCAATTGGTGCGCTGGACACTCGGTCTAGGATTATTCGGTGTTCTGCTTTTGGCCTTTTCGCCTTTGCCACAGACAACGTCTGATGGCTCAGCGGTCTATGCTGCCGAGCCTTCTAAGGCGAAAGCCGAGAAAGCCGACCTCCTCGACCTCAACACCGCGACGGCTGAACAACTCAAAGCTCTACCAGGCATCGGTGACGCCTACTCAGAAAAGATCATCAAGAATCGTCCCTATGCCAGAAAAGACGAGTTGGTACAGAAGAAAATCATTCCACGCGCTACCTACGAGGGGATCAAATATAAGATCGTGGCGAAGCAGTAGTGATTTTAGGCGGGACCATTGAGATGGCCCAGAATGTGTCATTGAAGACAAGGCAACAGAGAGGGCGGGCACGCATAGACAGATTCTTGGCAGCGTGCTGTGTTGCCACCTTCTGTGGCGGTCTTTTCGCCTGTGCGCATTCAGCGTCCCAAGCTTCCTTCGGTGACTTCTCAGATGAAGTACTTGAACCACTGGCCACTCGACTCGCCACTGAGCTCATCGCTCAAGGGCGAGCGGATATTACCCTCACCTACCAGGAACGGGAGAAACGGATTTTGGAGGGCCGATCCGATGTCGCTGACAAAACGGTCATTCACGGCTTAGGGAGTTTACTGCTCGTGCCGCGAGGATCGGACGAGGCGCACTCACTTCCACTGGTGGCGGACAATCAGGCGCTCTCGGATCAGTCAGTGAGACGTGCGCAGTACGAAGAGACCCTTGCATGGCTCGAAACGCGCCGCCTACCCTTGAAGAGAGAGCTACTGGATTTATTGCTCAAGAGAACGGTCACGACTACAGAAGGCTTTTCAGTGTGCGTTGAAGGAAAACAACGCCGCTACCAAGCGGGGGCAGGAGGACGTTTTACGCGCTTGGCCGATGGTCCTAATCCCTGCGAAACGACGCAACTCCAAAGCTTGAAAAGAGATGGACCCAATTAACGGCCAAGATCGACGATTACGATGTTGTGCCCTCTTGTGGATTGCGCTCAGCTCGCCCCTATTTTGTGTTCTCGCTTTTTCTTCTGAGGTGACCGGTCCCGTCGTGTCCGTCCTCGACGGCGACAACATCGAAGTCGTGCACAATCACATAGCTGAACGCATCCGACTCAACGGCATCAACTGCCCAGAAAAGGTCACCAGAACAAACCCGCCCAGCCCATAAACGCCCTACCCTTCAATGATGCGTCACGGAGTCTCCGTGTCCTGTCGTAGCGCCCTGGCCGCTTCGATCGGTCGGATGAGTTCACGCAGCCGCTGCTGGTCGTCGGGATCCACCTGAATGCACTCCATCCCAAAGTCCTGGCCGTGCCACCAGCGGACCACCGCACGGGGCACATGGAGAGGATGCTCGTTCTGGGGGACGTTGATGAGCACCGCCAAGAATTCACCATTGTTAAACCCGGTCGCACTGCGGGCTCGGCAGCCAGCGGTGGACAAGTCGAGAATGACACCCGGTGCACTGATTCTCTCTCCTGAAAACAAGCCGGCATGCTCGACACGGTAACGAGTATGCTTGCGTCGTTCCATGGGGGGCGCTTTCTTGGGGGAGATTCCAAACAGCGGGCGATGTGCTATACGCTGGCCGAGGCGCAGACACAAGAAGGCAATTGGCCTTATGACAGTCACGTAATGAAATAACCGTCGGGCTAAAGGGAGATGACGAAGCAGCTTCTTTGAGAGCGGCCAGCATGAAGGGGTGGCGCTCAGAAATATCTGCTGGAGGATGTGATTCTCGTAGAATTGGAAACGAGAGCACGAACTGCCAGGGTGGGGCTTTGGGCTAATCCGCAGCCCGTGCCGCCGTGGGAGTGGCGGAATCGGAGCCGGTGAGCCGCGCGCGGCATTTAGAGATTGATGCCGCGGCACAGGACCGTGACGTGTGGGTTCTTTGAAAAACTTGGGTCACTGGCTCAGTGGACGATGGATCCGGTAGATCGGAGCCGCAAGAACCTGCCTATCGTGGTGGACTGATAACTTGTGAACTCCCCTCCGACGTACACATCCCCACTGCCGTCGCCTGCCGGCTCGATGCTGAACACAGTATCGTTGAACCCTGTCCCTGTCACAAAAGTCTGATCCACCGTCCCGTTCGCATTGAGCCGCACCAGGTCATTCGCCGGCATCCCGTTGTAAGTGCTGAAGGCGCCTCCCACATAAAGATGCCCACTCCCATCGCGAGCCGGCGCAATGCTGTGCACAGTATTGTTGAACCCTGTCCCTGTCACGAAGCTCAGATCCGCCGTCCCATCGGCAATGAGGCGCACTAAGCCTATCACCGCTATTCCGTTGTAGCTGGTGAAGTCGCCTCCCACATAGAGATCGCCGCTCCCGTCGCCCGCCAACGCGATGCTGCGCACGGTTCCATTGAACCCGACCCCCGTCGCAAAGGCCGGATCCACTGTCCCATCGGCATTGAGGCGCACTAAGCCCATCACCGCGATTCCGCGGTAGCTGGTGAAGGCGCCTCCCACATATAGACGCCCGGTGTGATCACCCACGGGCACGATGCTGAACACGGTTCCATCGAACCCAACCCCTGTCGCAAAGGCCAGATCCACTGTCCCATCGGCATTGAGGCGCACTAAGGCCGTCACCGCGATTCCGCGGTAGCTGGTGAAGTCGCCTCCCACATAGAGATCCCCGCTCCCATCGCCCGCCAACGCGATGCTGCGCACGGTTCCATTGAACCCGACCCCTGTCGCAAAGCCCAGATCCACTGTTCCATCGGCATTGAGGCGCACTAAGCCCGTCACCGCGATTCCGCGGTAGCTGGTGAAGTCGCCTCCCACATATAGACGCCCGGTGTGATCACCCGCGGGCACGATGCTGCGCACGGTTCCATCGAACCCGACCCCCGTCGCAAAGGCCGGATCCACTGTCCCATCGGCATTGAGGCGCACTAAGCGAGTCACCGCTATCCCGTTGTAGCTGGTGAAGTCGCCTCCCACATACACATCCCCGCTGCCATCACCTGCGAGGGCGATGCTCAGCACAGTACTATTAAACGCAGGGGTCTGGTTGGACCCGGCTCCGCCACCGCCGCTGTCACATGCCGAGGCCACGGCAGCTAATGCCACGACAAGTCCGGCTCCGCGTAAGCGTGAAATACCCGTGTGGCCCATGATTGACTTGCAATACAAGGTAGGAAAGAGCCTCCTGTCGAGCCAAAGACCGGCTGTGAGCAAGCTGCAAAAGATCTTCGGGAAGTCTATTAAATCGTCTGTCTCGCGTCTATCCCTCAACAAGGAAGCCACAGCTCATGCCAAACCGGCCTGTCCAGCTCTTACGGCATCACATCTTTCCTTGCTGACATTTTCCCTTTCGCGGCGCGCGGCGTCCCGCTTTCTTTCTCATCCATGAATTATCTCTCGTCGCTCCTCCGAACCATTCAAGATTCGCCATTGAACATTCTAGCCCCTCTCCCACCCATATTTAATTTACGCCAACACCAACATGCGGGCCCCATACCCGGTAGCCTCTACGCGAAGTGGGTGGTTCCCAAGCCTATCCCCCCGGGGAACCCCGCCTGAGAGATATGAGTTTCAAATCGAAACCTTCTCTCCACGTACTATCTACAGCCCAAACCGCCGTTTCTTTTGACGAAGGTTCTGCTCGCGTCTACCTTTGGAGAGAAGGATTTGGACTGTGCCAGCTCCTTCGTTCCTCTATGAGGAAATCTATTCCGAAATGATGAGTCTGGTCCGTTATTATAAACTCTGCCTCGGATTACCCTTAGGGCTCCCCGCCGTCGCGATGATCCTATCGGCAATCGTGAACAAGCTCGCAGGACCTCTGAGCAGCACCAGCATGATGAGTCAATTTGTGGGCTTGCTGATGATGTCGGTCGTTGTAGGCGGCATTCCATACCTGCTCACCATCACCGCCTTGCTCTCGTACGGATGGAATCGCGATGCCTTCTGGTATCGGAATATCTCCTTTGTGCTCCCATTGATCTATGCGGTTGTCCTCACCGCCAGCAGCGCACTGCTCTTTCGTGATGGAACAAACTGGATGATAACGGCTTTTGGGGTTGGGAAGCTCGGCCTCCTGCTTGGTTATGCCTATGTTCTACTCTGTCATCTGGGAGTGTTCTGTCTTCGTCGTCTCGGGGTCATCACGCAAGCATGATCCTCTGCTTCACCTCGCGAACGACGGGTGAACGTTGCGAAACTCCTCCAGTAGGAGGAGCCTTTTTATTGCGTGTCCAACCGCTTGGGACCCCAGGGTACCCGGTTCGCCGTACGACGCTTGGAACAAGCCTATCCCCAGGCCCCTCACATATTTCCGTCCCAGCTTCCCTCCTTAATCTGGGGCGGAAGCACGTTATCTGGTAAGTGAGCGGGGGCCTCGGTGAGAGGAACACTCCTGACATTGAGGTCCGGTGTAGGGGCGGTGAGCAGGCCCACCGGTGGGTGGGACGCCTAAAACCCCTCCAAGACCTCCACAATGCCCATAGAGCTCTCTGGACCCGCCCCCGCTTCGTTTTTTTTGTGTTCTCCACACCATGCATCTCCCCAACCGCTCGGAGTGGTATGTTCGACACCTATAGCTTGCGACTTGATTTTCTGCCGAGCGTCACTACTCTAAAATCGAAGGAGGTGTTGCTCGCTTAGTGAAGGTCAGCAGCCTGGTGAAGTGTTTGACTCGTCCTTATGCCGCCAACGTGCACAAGGGCACCGCCTCTGTTTCAGTGGCGGGATGATGGTTCAGGGGACGCGCCTGTGATGCTCGATGCCAGTAGGCATGGCCGTAAAATGCGAGCCCGATGACCACGGCGCGGGGTAACCAGCGAGGGTGACTGAAGGGTTACCGAACTGCATCCCGGCGAGTCGACAGACCCGGTGGTCCACATAAGGGCGGGCCGTTTCATTAGAAGTTTTGGAGTGCAGGCTTTACCCGAAGGGTGATGCTCCACTCTTTGAGTGAATGGTTCCCTCCGACCGTTGCCTGCACTCCTGGTTGTTTGTGCAGGGCACACCAAGAAACTTGTTTCATCCGGATGACCGACTTAAATCGCGCTGGCCCGCCCCGAGACCCTTTTTATAGTTTCCCAGGACGGAGGAAAGGTCTTTTGATTTTCGATTCCAAACACGCCTACCCCCCGCCTTCCATGTGAACCGGAACACCGGGTACCTAGTACCCGCACCGCCCCCCTGGTCTGAGTGGCGCGAGGATGTCCCTCCCGTTGCTCCCGTTCTCCGTGCAATGAAATCCCGGAGCCTGTTCTCCAACACATGAGCATGGAGAACACTGCTGAACTTACCCGCCACGCCAGTCATCGCGAGATTGTATCTTGACGCTCTCCCCTCTTCCGGTCACCACTTCTTCGTGTCGTACAAACCATGACACTAGGATTATTTGGAAACTCGGTACCAAAATCGAACGATGACCGATAGCGCGGCTTCGTCTGGTCGATTTAAATGTAGTGCAGATATGGCAACAGGCACGCAGTACCACGCGCAGTGTGCAGGGGGGAAGCAGGGCAGGTACAGGCGTCAAACGCAGCGAATACATTCTAGAATGCAGCAGTGAAAGAAATCCGTGGCTTGTCCATCTAGTCGAGGAAGAGAGTCATGACATATCTAAACACCGCAATCCTCGGTCGCATTGAATGGTGCCGGTGGCAGCGAACACTGGCGCTTACGCAGCTTGAGATGGAAGCATGGCGAGCCGAAGAGGAAGGGCTCCGTGATGCGCTTCTCCATCGAGATCACACGAACTTCTATCGGTATTGTCCTGAGGACGTGTTCATGAGATATGCGATGGGTTTGGAAGACGGACAAGCTCTGATTCGCCTTGCCAATGTGGACCGGGAGTTGGCAACCAGCGGTCTATAAAACACAGGGTCGTTTCGCCGGGCGATTTGGGGGGGGGAAGGAGAGACGCCCATGGCAACCATACTCGTCATAGACGATGAGGCGGCAATACGCTCTCTACTCCGCACCGTTCTGGAAGGGGATAATCACCACGTCCTCGAAGCCTCGAATGGCCGTGTGGGGCTTGAGCTCTACCGAGAGCAATCACCGGACTTAATCATCACCGACTTGGTCATGCCCGAAATGGGTGGATTAATGCTCATCGACGAACTAACACGGTGCTATGTGAACGTGAAGGTCATCGCGATGACAGGGGGGGTAGATGGGGAGAACCGATTGGCCACGGCCAAGCTGTTAGGGTCACGGCAGACGTTGCAGAAACCGTTTACTCTGGACAGATTACTTAGTGTGGTGCGAGACGAACTGGCCCATTAAGACAGCGCATGTTGTCCCTGTCGAACCATACCTTGGGACCCCTTTCTATAGCAGACACACGTCAGCAAGGCACTTCCTCCACCTCCTTCACACACACCCATAAAATTATCGCGTCCGTAACCGCTTGAGACCCAGGTAACCGGTCACGTCTATGGTCGGTTGGAACATGCCTCTCCCCCATGCCTGGCATACTTCCGTTCCTCCCTGAGGAACCGAGGACTGGGACGAAATTCGGTAACCCCACTACGTTCCCTTGACACGTCCCCATTGAGGACCTAGCCTTTGTGTCGTGACGGAGGCTTCTCTGCCCCTGGAAGACCTTGTTCAGGAGCTGTTCGGCATCAACATGAATACGCATCTTCTCGTCGACACGAATATTCGGTTGAAGTTTTATTTTAGAAGTCCAACACCTATAGATTTCCCAAAGGGAGGCGGATATGCGTCACGTCACCACAATCGTCCTGATCGGTGTCCTCATAGGAATTGGGGGCTGCGCTTCAACACAAGAAGCCAAGTCGGTGGAGAAGTCCGGGTTCCTCGGAGACTATTCGCTGCTGAAAGAGGGGAAGCGTTCCTCATTTGGCCAAGGCGCAGAAAACGAGGCGTTGCTGGTCTACAGGAACCCTGCTGCGGACTGGCGCAAGTACAAGAAGATTCAGTTGGACCCGGTGACCATCTGGATGAGTCAGAAAGACTCTCAACTCAAGGAGGTGTCTGCGGAAGATCGGCAGCGGCTGGCTGCTCTCTTGTGGGCCAAGCTCGATGAACAACTCAGAAAGGATTATCAGATGACGAGTCAACCTGGTCCCGATGTGATGCGAATCCAAGCCGCCATCACCGAGGCCGGAGAATCGAGTGCGGTGATGGATACAATCACCAGCATTATCCCGCAGACGCGCTTGCTCTCCGGCGGAAAGAGCCTTGCCACTGGAGTCTCGTTGTTCACGGGTAGTGCAAGCGTGGAAGGCAAAATAACCGACACCGAAACTGGGACGATCCTTGCCGAGTCCGTTGATCGCCGGGGAGGCACCAAGAGTCTGAGCGGGATGACCAATTCCTGGAATGACGTGGAAGAGGCCTACCGGTTTTGGGCCGAGAAGTTGCGCTACCGCTTGTGCCAAGGGCGGGGAGACTCAAATTGCATTGAGCCGAAACCTTGAATGAGCATCTACCGAAGCGGCTCAAATGGTGTCTGAGGATTGAACCGGTTTGCCGGATTTAAGGGATTATCGGGATTGTATTGATTGGCAGGGTTGAACGGGTTGTTGGGGTTAAACTTATTAACAGGATTGGTGGGATTGTTGGGGTCAAAGCGATTGACTGGATTGAAGGGATTATTCGGATCAAATCTGTCGGCAGGATTCAATGGATTATCGGGACGGTACTGATTGGCCGGATTGAACATGTTGTAGTCACGTTCGTACTTCGGATCAAATCCTGGCTCTCCGTTGACAGATGCAGGGATTGTCAGGAGGATTGCCACAAACAATGAGATGATTGCCCCTGACATGTGAAAATCATAGCAGGGCCATTGGTCTGGTTCCAGACTCGTTCCAGGTCCTTTCGCCAGTAACGGCTCCTAGTCAAGCCACACCCCACCCTCTTTAAGCCATCGCCAACACGCGGGTCCCATGCCTAGAGCTTGCCTATATAGCAAGCGTCCCCTCTATCTAGAAACGCCACGGCCTGTACTCAGGTGACCCCGAAGCACAGGCCATCGTGAAAAGAGGAAACCCTGGCGTGGCGGCGTCTTACTTGCCCATCATTCCCTTCATCTCACCACCCATTCCCTTCATCTCTTCACTCATCCCTTTCATC
>JAWOMO010000079.1:0-104016 GCA_033852435.1 Nitrospira sp. | reverse complement strand
CGAGGATCGCGGTGAGCGTGCCGATCACAAAGGCGACGTGCAGGGTCGTCGAGCTCAAGCCGAAGAGCGGAGCCAGCCGGTTGATCAAAAATCCGCCGGCGTTGATGATGCCCGCGTGCAGCAGCGCCGTCGCGGGAGTCGGGGCATAGAGATAGTGCGGGAGCCAGATGTGCAGGGGAAACTGGGCGGACTTGCTCATGCCGCCGATCAACAGCAGCAAGGTGACCGCAGTCGCGCCGCTGATCTCCCACCCGGGCAGAGGCGACAACGTGACGGCAGCCTCCGTCGCCTTGGCGAGCAGGTCCGGGAACTCCAGGGTTCCATAGAGCTGATGGGCGAGGACGATGCCGGCCAAGAACGCGATGTCGCCCACCCGCAGCAGCGTGAAGGTCTTGAACGCCCCCGCCAGCGTGCCGGCATGGCCATGGTTGTGCGCCAATACATAGAGCAGGTAGCTCAAGACCTGCCAGAAGAGAAAGAGCATCAGGAGATTCGCGCTCGACACCATACAGAGCAGCACGAAGATTGCGAATCCGATCAGCGCCAGGTACCGCCGTTCATGGGGGTCCTGATACATGTACCCGACGGAATAGGTATAGATGATGGTGCCGACGCCGGAGATCAACACCATCATGACCGCGCTCAGCCGATCGATGTAGAGACCGAACGGCACAGCGAGTGCCGCCGCCGATGCAGGATCGTACAACCGAAGCGTGATCGGGCCCTGTGTGGCAACGATATAGAGCGTCGCGATCGCGCCGCAGAATGCTGCGCCGACCGGCCAGGCAGCGATCCTTGCACGATCATGGCGAGTCGCATCGCTGCCGACCACCACAAGGAGGGCGGCGAATAGCGGAAGCAGAGGGACGAGCAGCACGGCCGACATCAGCACCTCATGGCCCCCCAAAATACAAAAGCCAACCGGTATGCTCGACCGACCGTCGAAGCAACTCGGTTGGCTTGTACTGCAACCGGCCTCTCGTGCGAACTGCCGATTACCCTACTGCCCCGTAGGAAAGGAACTAGGCGTCCTGCCCATCCATGAAGCAATCGTATGGACGAGCAACATCGCCGTCTGATCAGTGTGAGTCCATCAATAATATGGTTCGGAGAGCAGCGTCAAGCTCCAAACGGTGATCAGGTCTCTCAACCGGTGAAGCGTGGCCCGAAAGGCCCATCTCTGGACACCGGTTGACACGAAAGGCTCAAGATTCCCCTTGTTCGCTCACCCTACGGTCCATATAATCCGGGACCGTCACAGGTTGCATTCGCTGCCGTGCTTCATCGCCAGAAGTCGAGCCGACCATGGAAAACGCCATACGGAACGCGATCATCAAGTTCGAGCAGGAGTTTATGGGCCGTGGCCCGGACGACGTGCGGGCCTTCATTGTCCGCGATCTCGTCGTCGTTCGGCTGAAAGGCGTGCTCACACCGGCCGAACGGCAGCTGGCAAAAACCACGGAAGGTGTCGATATGGTGAAGCGCCTGCGCCAGAATTTGATTGCGCAGGGGCGGGACAAGCTCTGCGAGCAGGTGAGCGACATCACCGGAGCCAAGATTCTCGGCGTCTTCACCGACATCGACGTGCAGCTCGGCGAACGGGTCTTTGTGTTCACGATGGATCGGGAGATGCAAACCAGCGGTCGCGCAGGATAGAGACGCCGTCGATGGAGAAGCTCGTCAGAGGCTTCCTGAACTTTCGCACCGAAGTGTTCGGAAAGAAGAGGGCGTTTTTTACCCGGCTCTCTGAGAACCAGACCCCTCGCGTCCTCTTCATCACTTGTTCGGACTCGCGGGTTGATCCCACGCTCCTCACACAAACAGATCCCGGGGAACTCTTTATTCTCCGGAATGCCGGCAACATGGTGCCGTCGTACGGCTCCATGCAAGGCGGCAGCACGGCCACTATTGAGTATGCGATGGCGGTGCTGAAAGTCCTCCACATTATCGTGTGCGGCCACACCGATTGCGCGGTGATGAAGGCCGTGCTGCATCCCGAAGAAGTCCATGATTTGCCGGCGGTCAAAGAATGGGTCGGGCAGGCCGAAACCACGAGACGCTTGATGGTCGAGCACTATACGAACCTCGCAGGCAAAGACCGTCTGATCATGACGACGCAGGAAAATGTCCGATCCCAGCTCGACCACCTTCGCACACATCCGTCAGTCGCGCTTCAGCTGCGGAAAGGAAAGGTCGATCTCCACGGATGGGTCTATTCCATTTCGACCGGTGACGTCTGGGTCTACGACTTCGAGAGCGAACGATTTACGACCTTGTTGGACAAGAACTCCCATCGCTTGAAAGCCGCTCGCTAGTCCTGTCATGCTTTGCTCATGACGAGACGCTCCCTTGAAACCCTCACTTTCGACAACAGCTACGCCCGCCTGCCTGAGGCCTTCTACGCCAAGCTGAACCCGACACCGTTTAGCTCCCCTCCCTATCTGGTGCACGCGAATCGTGCCGCAGCCGAACTGATCGATCTCGATCCCGCAGAGTTCAAGCGACCGGAGTTCGCCGGTGTCTTTGGCGGAAGTCTGCTGGTGCCGGGCATGCAGTCGTTGGCGATGCTCTATTCCGGGCATCAGTTCGGCGTCTATGTCCCGCAACTGGGTGACGGCAGAGCGATCATGTTGGGTGAAGCGCGGAACGAACGAGGCGAGCGCTGGGAACTGCAACTGAAAGGCGCGGGCCTCACGCCGTTCTCACGAGACGGCGATGGCCGGGCGGTCCTGCGCTCAACCATCCGCGAATATCTCTGCAGCGAAGCGATGCACGGCCTCGGCATTCCCACCACGCGCGCACTCTGCATTGTCGGCAGCGATCACCAGGTGTATCGCGAGCAGGTCGAGACCGCGGCCACGTTGTTGCGCATGGCCCCATCACACGTCCGGTTCGGGTCCTTTGAAGTCTTCTATTACCGGCAGCAACATGAACACTTGAAGATCCTGGCTGATTATGTGATCGGGAACTACTATCCGCATCTTGCCAATGTCTCAGACAAATACGCCGAGTTTTTTAACGAGGTCATGGAGCGGACGGCGAAGTTGATCGCACAGTGGCAAGCTGTCGGGTGGGCGCACGGTGTCATGAATACCGACAATATGTCGATCCTCGGCCTCACGCTGGACTACGGGCCATTCGGCTTCATCGACGACTATGATCCCGGGTTCATCTGCAATCACTCGGACCACAACGGCCGGTACGCGTTCAATCAGCAGCCCTTCATCGGCTTATGGAATCTGAGCTGCCTGGCGCAGGCGCTCTTGCCGATTATTCCGAAAGAGGAGTTGAAGGCGGCACTCGACCGCTACACGCCGATTCATCAAACGCAGTATCTGGATCTCATGCGACGCAAGTTGGGCCTTGAAGGGATCGCTACTGCCGATGAACCGCTGGTGAACGACCTCTTAGTCCTCATGGCGGAGAGTCATGCGGATTACACGAACTTCTTCCGCGCGCTCGGAGATTTTCGTTCATCGGCCAGCGAACTGAATAAAGGCCTTCGCGATTTCTTCGTGAATCGGGACACGTTTGACAGGTGGGCCGATCGGTATCACACGCGCCTTCTCGAGCAAGGCGGGACCGACGCCGAGCGACGGGAACGTATGAACAAGCTCAATCCGAAATACGTGCTTCGCAACTATCTGGCCCAGACTGCGATCGAAAAGGCTCAGCAGAAGGATTATTCCGAAATCGATCGACTCCTCGTCCTCATGCACGATCCGTTCACCGACTATGCCGGAATGGACTCCTACGCGGCGGCCCCTCCGAACTGGGGTAAGCATATCTCAGTCAGTTGTAGCTCATAGCGCATTCCTGCCTTGCAGTCCCCCTCACGGTTTGTTGTACAGTGGCGGGGCTATCCGGACCAGGAAACAGGCATCATGGCGAACAAACCCGGCGATTCGAAACTGGCAGTAGCGGGAGCGCTCACACTTGTGCTGGCCATTGCCGGCGTGTTGCTCGTGCAAGAGCCGTTGCGCAGCTCGCGACCGGTCGGCACCGGGCTCGAGATGAAGCAGACCACGGGCGAACAATTGGTCCGCGCGCGTTTGTGGGAAGATCCCGTGGCGGCGGTCGAACGAGCCATGCGGGAGAAGGGATCAACCAAAGCGGCCTCTGCCACGGCAGAAGAACCGTCCTTGGCCCGCCGGCTCAGGCCGCTCCGGCAAGCGATCGTCGAGCGGGTGAAGAACGGGCAGCGCCTCACGGTGCTTCTGGTGACCACGAGCGGGGGTCCTTACGTCGAGAGCACCGAATCGCGTATCCGCGATCGGTACGCCATCGGCACTGCGCTCGGCGTTGCTTGTTACGCTCCGGAAGAAGAGGGCCATCTCGCCTTTGTCGAATGGGACTCCAAAGGATCCATTCGGGGGCTCCCCTACGAATGGTATGGCCTCAGGAAGACGCGCGTCTGTGGAGAAGCAGGGTCGCGTGCGGACAGTGTTCTCGTCGTCTGGTTGCCCGATGAGGCCCTGAGTCGCGGATTCTTTGCGACGTTGACATCACTTTCTCAAGGGCTCGTCTGCCAGGAAACCAGCCGGAACGAGTGTCTGGTCAGCGAAGACAAGCGTTGGCTAGTGCGGCTGAATAGATCGTTGCAACAGTCCGTCACGTTCAAAATCATAGGTCCACGCAGTTCGTCGGACTATCGTGCGCTTCTGGATGAGGCCGGGAAGCTGTATGGCGATTCGCACGAGGGAATCGGCGTCTGGCCGAATGCCGACGGGTCGATCGAACTCTACTCGCCATGGGCCAGCGCGATGAAGGGGCTGCTGGCCTATGGGCTCAAGGCAGAGTCCGGCAAAGGAGCGGCCTGCACAACATACGAGGATTGCGAACATGAGTTCTATCGCCGGCTGGCCGATGCGAACGTGCGACTTGTCTTCGATATCGGATCCGACGACCAACGGTTTGAAGCGCTGATCGCTGAATTGGACCGGCGACAAGTACGACTCGGCTGGGATGCCGTCATCCTTATCGGGGAGTGGGATTCGTTCTACGGGAGGACCTTGCCCATCGAGTTCCGCGCCGCGGCCTGTGCCAAGGTGGCGACGTTCTCGGACGCCGATCTGAAACAGATCCAGGTCCCGGTCGACATTAAAAATTGGTGTCCGACGATTCCCCGTGCTGTCGATCTGCAGATTCAGCGGCCCGCCGACTATGAATCGCTCACGCTGAACGTCTTTCGCTACAGCTATCTCGGTGGCCTCGACGGAGAAGTTCCGGGAGATGACGCGGCAAGAGCGGCCCGAGCCGCCAAGGCGACCGCTGGGGACCAGTCGAAGGATGTGACGCGGGACCGTCCGGAGGGGACCAGTCAACTCGATTACGTGCGCGCCCTGGTTAATCGCATTCATGATGAAGGGGAAGGCGCCAGGGCGATCGGTATCCTCGGGACGGATCCGTACGATGCGCTCCTCATCATCAAGGCCCTTCGCCCGTTTTTCCCCCACGCGATTTTCTTTACCATCGATCTCGACGCGCGCCATCTTCACCCGAGCGAGTATAAGTCAACGCGCAATATGGTCGTCGCCTCTCCGTTTGGATTGCAGTTGGAGGGAGGCCTTCAACGCGATGTGCCACCGTTCCGCAGCAGCTATCAAACGTCGGCCTATTTCGCTGTTCTTCAGGCCGTTGAGCACGTGCTCTGTGAATCGCACGGACATCAAAAGCAAGTCGGGCCTTGCGCGACCGAATACCATGTTTCGCTGACACCAGAGAACCGTCTTTATGACGCGGGACCTCATCCGAGGCTGTTCGAAGTTGGACGGGACGGCGCCGTGGACTTGAGCGTGGTGGAAAAGGAAGGGGTGCGAACGATCCATCCTCTCAGAGAGGATCTTGCGCATACTGAAGAACTAGGGCAGCTCAAACTGGGGGTCGGATTCGATGATACGGCCGTCGCGGTAACCTTGCTCCTGACGATGCTGGTCGGAACGATCATCGCTTGGAGCAATCACCGTCTCTGGCTATGGGTATCGAGGAATCCCCGGCTGTTGAGCATTATCGGCATTCTCCTCTTGGCTTCCTTCTCGGCCTTTGTGGCGTTAGGCGGTGCGCCAGCACTGTTATCCGGTCACGATGAGGGCGAGCCGTTCTCCTGGACTGCCGGAGTCAGTGTCTGGCCGAGCGAGCTGATTCGTCTGTTGGTTGTGGTGCTCTGTCTGATTTTCCTTGGAAAAGGATGGCGTGACCTTAGCAAGAACGGCGACCTCATCACGGATGATTTCCTTTTCCAAGATGAGTCCGACTCTCAACGTTTTTCACCCGGGACCTTCTGGACTAACCTGAAGCGGGTCTTCCATCCGGCTGCGACGATGACGGCGACGACGGTGGATCAGGCCTGGTCTTGGTATCGCGAGGCAAGCAAGCCGGCGCAGTGGGTCACGCGGACCATTCTGCTGTTTATCCTCTATCTCGGAATCATGTGGTCATTGGGATACTACGTGCTCAACGAGGAGTACATCCATCCGTGCCGTGGACGGCTCAGCTGCACGGTGGACTGGGTCATGACGCTAAGCAGCACGGTCCTCGTCGTGTTTCTCAATCTTGCGGTGTTTGATGCCGTGATGCTCTGCCGCCGCTGGATCGGTTGGGTCACGGCTTCGACAGGCGGCTGGTCGCAACAAGTGCAAGAGCAATATCTTGTCGATTATGGCTTGAGTGAGGCCCAGAAAGCCGAATTCGAGAAGCTGAAGTATTTGGCCGTAGTCGATCTCATCGGGCAACGGACCGAAGTGGTGAATCGGCTGATCCGATACCCCTTTATCGCCTTGTTAATCATGATTGCTGGCCGAAACGACTACTTTGATATCTGGAATTATCCCATTCTCTTGCTGATCTCATGGGCATTGAACGTGATCCTGGCGCTGCTGGCCGCGTATCTGCTGTATCAGGCGGCGAGCGGGGCGAAGGCCGCTATGCTCGCCGGACTGAGTCGGCAGATGGTTCAAGCCTTGGAAACTGGCCAGGAACATGATGTGCGGATGAAGCAGGTCCAATTCATTATCGAGGAAGTGGAAGCCAACCAACAGGGTGCCTTCGTGCCTCTCTATCAGCAACCGGTGATCGAGTCTTCTCTCTACGGCCTCGTGGCCCTTCTCCAATATCTGTACGCCCATCACTAAACCGCCCATGCGAGAAATCACACTGGGCGGCTTAAAGACACGGCTTACTGGCGGCACCGATGGCTTGGGCGGCGGCAAGGGCCCTGTCGTCATTCTTCTGCATGGGTTTGGTGCCCCGGGCGACGATCTGGTCCCGCTGACAGATTGGATCGCGGCCCCGAGAGGCACGCGGTTTCTATTCCCTGAAGGTCCACTTTCTTTGAGCATGGGTTTCGGGGACTCACGGGCCTGGTGGATCATCGACATGGCCAGGTTCGAAGCGGATCGCGCGGCAGGACGTGTGCGCGATCTGTCGCAGGAAGTGCCCAGGGGGTTGCCGCAGGCGCGCGAATCTCTGGAAACTTTTGTGGCCGCCCTCCCGCGTTCCTTGCCGATCGACTTTGCGCAAACTGTCATTGGGGGATTTTCTCAAGGCGCCATGTTAACCTGCGACCTCGTCATGCGCACGGCGCATCCGTTCGCCGGGCTCATCCAACTTTCGAGTTCGCTCTTGGCCAAGCAAGATTGGCGGCCCACAATCGCGAAACGAATCGGACTGCCGGTCTTCCAGAGCCATGGCACGCAAGACCCGATTCTGCCCTACGTGATGGCCGAACGATTATGCGAAGAGTTCGCGGGAGCGGGGCTCTCGGTCGAGTGGCATGCCTTTCGAGGCGGGCATGAGATTCCGGAAACCGTCCTTCGGCGATTGGGGGCCTTTCTCACGAACGTGCTGACCAAGCCATGAGCATGCTCGAACCGTTTTGTCTCGTCGGGCCGGACGGCAGGCTGATTCGCGGAGACCGCGCCGCCGGTCGCGATCGGCAGGTTCTCTTCATCACCGGGTTTCTCTCCAAACGTTGGGGGAACAAGTGCAAGGCGCTGGAACCGAACACCGCCGTCGGCGAAGTCTGCGCCATACCGATTGACCGTTTCCCTTTCCCCTGTTTCACGTGCCCGGAAGAAATCCTGGACGAGTCGGAACTGAGGGTTCCCGATGAGCTCGGAATCTAGCCACTTCGGGTTGTGAAAGCCCGCCGCCTTTTGTTATCGTGAGCATTCCGCTTTCGCATCATCCATCACAAGAAGGAAGCCATGGCCACCACAAATGATAAGCAGGTTATTTTTTCACTCGTTAATGTCGGCAAAGTGTACCCGCCGAAAAAGCAGGTGTTGCGGGAAATCTATCTCGGCTTTTACTACGGCGCCAAGATCGGTGTGTTGGGATTGAATGGATCAGGTAAGAGTAGCCTGCTCAGAATCATCGCCGGTGTCGATCAGAACTACACGGGCGAGATCACTCGATCGAAGGGCTATTCGATCGGCTTACTCGAACAGGAGCCGCAACTCGATCCGAACAAAACAGTGAAGGAAGTTGTCGAGGAGGGGAAGAAAGAGCTCGTCGGGTTGCTCAAGGAATACGAAGATGTCAGCAACAAGATGGGAGAGGCGTCTCCCGATGAACTGGAAAAGCTCATCGACAAGCAGGCGCAACTGCAAGAAAAGATCGAAGCGGACAACGGCTGGGAGTTGGAGAATGAACTCGAAGTCGCAATGGACGCACTTCGTTGCCCGCCGGCAGATCAGAAGGTCGACACATTGTCTGGCGGTGAAAAACGCCGCGTGGCTCTCTGCCGCCTCATGATTCAAGAGCCGGATATTTTGTTGCTCGACGAGCCGACGAATCACTTGGATGCGGAATCGGTGCAATGGCTCGAGCAACATTTGCAACAGTACAAAGGCACAGTCATCGCGGTCACCCACGACCGCTACTTTCTTGACAACGTGGCTGGCTGGATTCTCGAACTCGATCGCGGCCACGGCATTCCCTTCCAAGGCAACTACACCTCCTGGCTTGAGCAGAAGAAGGACCGGTTGGAGAAGGAAGAAAAAGCCGAGTCGAAGCGGCGCAAGACCCTCGAGCACGAGCTGGAGTGGATTCGCATGTCGCCCAAAGCGCGTCAGTCGAAAGGCAAGGCGCGGCTGAACCGCTACGAAGAGCTGGTCAATCAAAAGCAGGAGCAGGTGGCTGAGGATCTGGAAATTTATATTCCGCCCGGGCCGCGATTGGGCGATGTGGTCGTGGAAGCCAAGGGCGTCAGCAAGGCCTTTGGTGACAAGGTGCTCTACGAGAACGTGAACTTCAACTTGCCAAAGGGCGGGATCATCGGCGTCATCGGTCCGAACGGCGCCGGTAAGACGACGATGTTCAAGATGATCATCGGGAAAGAGAAATCGGACGCCGGTTCAATCAGGATCGGCGAGACCGTCAAGCTGGGGTATGTCGATCAGGATCGCAGCCTCGATCCGAATAAGTCCGTGTACGACGTGATCTCTGAAGGGCACGACACCATCAAGCTCGGTAAGACGGAAGTGAACGCGCGAGGCTATTGTGCCCGCTTCAATTTTGCCGGCACCGATCAGCAGAAGAAGGTCAAAGATCTGTCAGGAGGCGAACGGAATCGCGTCCACCTGGCACGCATGCTCAAGGAAGGCGCGAACCTCATCATCCTCGACGAGCCCACGAACGATCTCGATGTGAATACGCTACGCGCGTTGGAAGAGGGACTCGAAAGTTTTGCCGGCTGCGCGGTCATCAGCAGCCACGATCGCTGGTTCCTCGATCGCATCGCGACGCACATCCTTGCCTTCGAAGGAGACAGCAAGGTCGTCTGGTTCGAGGGGAACTACAGCGAATACGAAGCGGATCGGAAGAAACGCTTGGGCAAAGAAGCCGATCAGCCCCATCGGATCCGCTACCGGAAACTGACGCGAAGCTAGACCGGATTACGCCGCGTACCATCCGATCGGTTTGTCTGAAAGGTCAAGCCACACACTCCTCGCCTGGTTCGGAAGATTCAGATCACAGGAGTCCTGTAACGTGAAGCAGATCGTGTTGGTAACCGGTGCGGCGGGATTGATCGGGCAATACCTCGTCAAAACCGCTCCTCGATGGGCACCGGGTTGGGATGTGAGGGGGTTGAGCCGTACCGATCTTGATCTCACCGATCACCCGAATGTGGAACGGGCATGGGAATCCATCAAGCCCAGCGCAGTGATTCACTGCGCTGCCTTGAGTCGTACGAAAGACTGCGAACAGGATCCTGAACGGGCCCGCCGCATCAACGTGCAGGCTACGGCACGCTTGGCGCAACTGTCCCGGGACATTCCCTTCATCTTCCTGTCCAGCGCAGAAGTCTTCGACGGAAAGACCGGTTGGTACCGTGAGTCTGACGAGCCTAAACCGATCAATGTCTACGGCCAGACGAAGCTGGAGGCCGAACGGATGGTGCTGCAGTACCCGCGGCACACGGTCGTCCGGATCGTGCTCACGGCTGGCACCTCGCAAGGCAGCGATCGGAGCTTTGTCGAAGACATGTGCCGGGTCGCCAAATTCGGGAAAGATGTGACCCTCTATGCCGACGAGTTTCGTTGTCCCTTGCCGGCCGGCACAATTGCCCGAGTGCTGTGGGAACTGGTCGGTCTCGAATGCCCCGGTCTCTACCACCTCGGTGGTACAGAACGGCTTTCGCGGTGGGATATCGGAGAAGCGTTGCTGCCCTGGTATCCCGAACTCAAGGGCCGATTAGCAAAAGGCTCCGCGCGGAACCATACAGGAGCGCCACGGCCAGTCGACCTCTCGCTCGTCTGTGACAAAATCCAAGACCTCCTCTCCTTTCACATCCCCGGATTTCGCGAATGGCTCCTCACTCGCTCCGATCGGGGAGCCGACTTGTGGGACTACCTCTAACAATGACCCTGGAGCCCCTCACGCTCGTCATCTCAGCCTACGGTGCGATGGTCCTTCTCATGACAGGACTGTGGGCGCTTCATCTCGTCGTTCGAAATGCCTCCATCGCCGATGTAGGATTTTGTGCAGGTCTGATCGCGGTGGTGCTTTGGTATGCCACCCACGCCTCGGGCGAGGTCGAACGGAAACTACTTGTCGCTCTGATGGTCAGTCTCTACGCAGGCAGACTAGGGTTGTACATCCTGTTCAATCGGGTAATCGGAAGGACGGAAGACGCGCGCTATCGGGATCTTCGAATGCGATGGGGCCGGCGGGAACGGCTCGCGATGTTCGGCTATTTTCAGCTCCAGGCCTTGGCGGTCGCGGCCTTTTCCTTACCGTTCCTTATCGTCATACAAAACCCGCGTCCGGCGTTTGGTTTCTGGGAACTGGGAGGAGTACTGGTGTGGATTGCGGCAGTGTCCTGTGAGGCCACCGCAGATTGGCAACTGGCGAACTTTCGTGCGAAACCGTGGAATCGTGATCGCGTCTGCCGCGATGGACTCTGGTACTACTCACGCCACCCCAATTACTTTTTCGAATGGCTACATTGGTGGGCCTACGTGGTGATGGCGATCGCTGCACCGGGCTGGCCGCTCACCTGGATCGGACCGGTTGCGATGGGGTGGGCGTTGCTAAACGTAACGGGGATTCCCTTGGCGGAGCGGCAAGCGCTGGCGACCCGCGGTGAAGACTATCGCAACTACCAGCGGACCACGAACGCATTTCTTCCCTGGTTTCCGAAATCAGGCTCGACTAGCCGCGGTTGAGGGCAGCGAGGCGGGCGCGCGCGGTATCGGCTTCTTTGCTGGAAGGATACAGCCGGATCACATCTTCGTAAAGCTGCTTGGCATGGGATTCGTTGTGTTGCCGCTCTTCGAACTCGGCGGTCTCGAGCAGCTCCTTGGCCTTGTCGCCGCTGCAGCTGAATGTTAGGGCAACGATCGTTGCACACAGTAAAAAGCGAACCGTCTTCATGGTGTAGCTTCCGATTGGTTCGTATCCTACCTGCACGGTCGCTTTCTGTCTATCTGTGCGAAATCGATGACAGCAAGCGGCCTATCGCACCTCGTACGGCATGGCATGAATTCTTGAATTCATTGATGGTTATGACGGGTCGATGCCATACCGCGGCGCGGTGGTCCCCTCGCTTTTGCAGCGCGGGCAGCGGCTTGGGCGGGTGAGCTTCGTACGTTCGCGGAAGATGAAATTGCAATCGGGGCAGGTCGACGGTTCGAGCATGAATCGGCGTGAACGGTCCCGCTCGATCGTCCTCACGACGTGGGCCAGATGCTCTTCCACTTGCCGTTCGGGAATCCCCAGCATCTGAGCCAGTTGGTGGGAGGAGAGTCGAGCGCCGGTCAATAAATCGATGATCCGCTGGCGCAGGGTTCGTTCGGGAGGAAGCATACGTGGTATCGTACGATGGCCGTTCAGGGAAAACCAAGTTGAATAGGCGCTGTGAGTTTGGCAGGATGAGCAAATCATGCCGAATCCTACATGGGACGAGTTTGCCGAACTTGCGCTGAAACGCGTGACTGCATCGGGGGCCGAATATGGTGACATTCGCCTGGTCCGAACCACCAGTCACACCATCAGCGGCGAAGATCGCCGCATTGCGTCGATCTGGGATGTCGACGATACCGGCTTCGGTGTGCGCGTGCTCTATCACGGCGGGTGGGGGTTCGCCGCCAGCTCGATTCTCTCGCTTGAAGAAATCCCGCGTGTCGCCGAGCTTGCCGTGGAGATCGCCAGGGGATCCGCTTCGCTTGCCAGCGAAAAAGTCCGCTTGGTCGACGAACCGGTTCACCGCGATCGAGTGGTGACGGCAATACGACGGGATCCATTTGCGGTACCGTTGGAACAGAAAACCGCCCTCTTATGCGAGGTCATGGACTATCTCCAGCGGCAACCTGAAATCGTCCGCAGCAGTGCGAGCCTCTGGGCTTGCCGAGACCAGAAACTGTTTGTCTCGACGGAAGGGACGAGGCTGGAGTTTGACTTGCTGGCCGCGCACGGCGAATTCACCGCCACCGCTCGGCATAATGGACGCTTTGCATCGCGCAGCTTCAATACGCCGCATCTGCGTACCGGCTACGAATTGATCGAAGAGGCGAATTTCCTCGCAGAAGCGCCGCGGATTGCGGCTCAGGCCGTTGAGAAAGTGAAAGCCGCGGCCATTCAACCGGGTACGTACGACCTTGTCCTCGATCCGGAGCATCTCTCGTTAACGATGCACGAGTCCTGCGGTCATCCGAGCGAACTTGATCGGGCCTTGGGCTATGAAGCGAACTATGCCGGGACCAGTTTTCTCACGACTGACAAGCGGGGCACCTTCCGCTATGGCTCTCCCCATGTAAACCTGGTCGCGGACAATACCGAACCGGAAACCCTCGCGGCCACCGGATACGATGACGACGGCGTCAGCTGTCAGAAATGGGATATCGTGCGGGACGGCGTCTTCGTCGGCTACTGCACCAATCGCGAGGTCGCTGCCAAGATCGGCGAGACCCGATCACGGGGATCCAATCGCGCCGACGGGTGGGGGAGCGTGCCGATCGTGCGCATCGCGAATATCGGCCTGGAGTCCGGCGCCGCCGCGCTGGATGATCTGATTGCCGACGTGAAGCGAGGGATTTACATCGAAGGCCACGGCTCCTACAGTATCGATCAGCGTCGCTACAATTTTCAGTTCGGTGGCGACGCGTTCTGGCTGATCGAAAACGGCCGGCGCACCCAGATGGTGCGAGACGTGATTTATCACGGCATCACGCCTGAGTTCTGGGGCAGCTGCGACGGCGTGGCCGATCGAACGCATCGTCAACGGTATGGGTTCATCACCTGCGGGAAGGGGCAGCCGGGCCAGTCCGGTTGGATGACACATGCGGCATCCCATGCCAGATTCCGTCATGTCGCCGTGATCAAGGGGTGAGGGCTCTGTGAGTATTGCGAACCATAAGACCTGGCCCAAGATGACGAGCCGGGACGAATTTCGGTTCCTGGCCGATCTTGTTCTCAAGCGATCAGACGGAGACAGCACCGTGGTGACGCTCCACGATCAACACGCGGGGACCACACGATTTGCCAACAATCACGTCGTCCAGAACGTGGATACACGCCGCGGTACATTGACGGTCACCGTGGCATTCGATGGGCGAAGAGGATTGGCGACCACGACCGACTTCACCGCGGGATCGATTCAGGACACACTTGCCCGCGCTGAACGCATCGCCCGCGTTTCGCCCGAAGATCCGGAGTATCTCCCTCCGCCGGATCCGCAGATCTACCCGACGCGCGAGACCTGTCGGCCTGAAACGGCGACAGCAGGGCCCTCTCGGCGTCTGGAGTATGCCAACGAAGCGATCGGGCAATGCCGCATTGAAAATCTTCAGGCAGCTGGAATCGTGTCATCGTCCATCGCGTCAGTCGGAGTGGCTGCGAGCAACGGCCTCTATGCCCACGAAGAACGGACCGAGGCGCGCTTCAGTCTCACGGTTCAGGCCGAGGATGCCACCGGCTGGAGTGCAGCGGCCCACCGATCGATCGATCATTTGAAGATTCAGGAACGTACCCTCGCGGCGATCGACAAGGCGAAACGCGGCCGGGAAGTTCAAGAACTTTCTCCTGGGCGCTACCGCGTCATTTTAGAGCCAGCAGCTGTGGCGGGGTTGTGGAGTTGGATGTTGTGGACGCTGGATGCCAAGTCCTATGAGAAGGGAACCAGCCCCTTCGTCAACCAGCTCGGCCGCCAAATTGTTGACGAACGGCTGACGCTCCAGAATCGTCCCAGCCATTCCGACCTGCTCGGGACAGGGTTCACTCAGGAGGGATTGTCGAGCGAGGACGCGCTCTGGATCGAGAACGGGGTGTTGAGACAGCTAGCCTACGACCGATTTACAGCCAAGATGCAGGGCATCAAGCGCATCGCCACGTTAGAGGCGCCGTGCCTTTCTGCCTCCGGCCGGACCTCCCACAAGACGCATGACCTGATCAAGCAATGCGAGCGCGGTATTCTTGTCACGAATTTCTGGTATATCAGGACGGTCAATCCGACGGACCTGACGCTGACGGGGATGACCAGAGACGGAACGTTTCTTGTCGAAGATGGCCAGATCACGTCGGCCGTGAGAAACTTCCGATTTCATGAGAGTCCTCTGCGGGTCTTCAAGCACGTGGACGCGTTCACCGAGCCGGCTGAAGCGGTGACTTCGGAAACGGGCAAGCTGTTGGTGCCGGCCATGCTTGTTCGGGATTTCCACTTCTCGAGCGTCACAAGGTTCTGACGGGGAGACCACACGAATCGTGTCTTGGATCTGGTCGTTGCATGCGGTTTCATTGGCACGGCCAGAGCAGGATACATCGCCATTGGCCGGTCCGATCATGCATGAACGAGTCAACCGGCCGGGTAGGTTCGTGTTCCTGAACAGCCTCGCCATGCTTGTCCTTGTGACGATGATGGGAACGGCGGAGGCCGCACCCCCCCTCTTCGACGATCTCGGCTCTCTCCACCATCCAATCAGCACCGGATCCGAACTCGCCCAGCAGTATTTCGATCAGGGATTAAGACTGGTCTACGCGTTCAATCATGAGGAGGCAATTCGGTCCTTCGAGCAGGCGGCCAGGCACGATCCCAACACGGCGATGCCGTACTGGGGGATCGCCTTAGCGCTGGGACCGAACATCAATGCGGCCATGGCCAAAGAGGACGAACGTCGCGCGATAGAGGCCATCAAAAACGCCCGAGCCCGTCTCGAAAAGGCCGACGATGCCGAGCGGGCATATATCAACGCGTTGACGAAGCGATATATTTCGACGAAGCGCGCCACGCGCTCCATGCTAGACAGAGCCTATGCCGATGCGATGCGGACCGTCTGGCGGCAATTTCCGGATGATCCTGACGCGGGGGTTCTCTTCGCGGAGGCTCTCATGGATTTTCGTCCGTGGGACCTCTGGACTGCCGATGGGAAACCGAAACCTGGCACGGACGAAATCGTCTCAACGCTTGAAGCCGTCATGGCGAAGTACCCCGACCATCCTGGCGCCTGCCACTACTACATCCATGCCGTAGAAGCGTCGCCTCAGCCTGATCGCGCACTGGCCTGTGCCGACAAACTCGCTGAACTGATGCCGGGAGCTGGGCATCTTGTTCACATGCCAGCGCACGTCTATGTACGAGTCGGGCAATACCATGACTCCTCGGAACGGAATGTGCGGGCGGCTCAGGTCGACGAACAGTACCTTGCTCGTTACAGCCCTTCGGGGGACTACGCCGACGCCTATTACAGTCACAATCTCCATTTCTTGTGGGCCTCCCTCACGATGGAAGGGCGAAGCGCAGAGGCCCTCAAAACGGCCCGTGCACTTATGGCGACGATTACCGACGAAGAAGCCCGCAAGGATCGAATCAAAGAGCAGTATCTGCCCACACAGATGTTCACGTTGATTCGATTCGGCCGATGGGACGAGATGCTACGAGAACCACCTCCCCCGAAGGACCTGCATCTCATGGAGGGAATCTGGCGATTGGGGAGGGGCCTCGCGTTGGTCGCCACTGGGCGATTGCCCGGTGCCGAAGGGGAACAGCACGCTCTCTCAGGCCTCACCAAACAAATCAGACGTACGAAGAGTCCGGAGGAAAAGCTGGAGCGAGAACTCCTGAAAATTGCCGAGCGTCTGCTCGCCGGCGAAATCGCCGCTCATCGTCAACGGTACGACGAGTCCCTCAAGGCAATGAAAGAAGCCGTCAAAATAGATGAGTCCCTGCAATATTCAGAGCCGCCGCTGTGGCCTCTCTCCCCCCGTCACTATCTTGGGGCGATCTTGCTCATGGCCGGTCGCGCAGCCGAAGCTGAAAGCGAGTATCGAGTCGATTTGAAACGGTATCCCGAGAATGGCTGGGCCCTCTTTGGTCTAATCCAGAGCCTGAAGGCGCAGCAGAAAGAATCTGAAGCCGCCGACGTCATGACAAGGTTTGAAAAGGCTTGGGCTCACAGCGACGTCACACTCACGGCCTCCCGTTTTTGACCGTTCCCCCTCTTCATGCCTCTGGTTTTGACAAACAGAGGAGCGAACCGGCTACAATCCGGCAACGTGACGCGCAGGAGGCATCCATCGTGCGATTTGTCGTTGGAGTCATGGGGCCCGCGAAGGCAAGACGAAAAGATATTGAGAACGCGCGAATGCTCGGCGAACTCATCGCGCGACGGGAATGGGTGCTTCTCACCGGCGGCCGCGACGTCGGGGTCATGCATGCCGCCAATCAAGGGGCGAAGAAAGTGGCACGAAGTCTCACAGTCGGCGTGCTGCCGTCCACGCGGGACCGCGTGTCCAAGTACGTGGATGTGGCCATCATCACCGAAATGGGCAGCGCGAGGAATAACATCTGCGTGCTGTCGAGTCAGGTGGTCGTAGCTTGCGGGCTTGGAGGGTCGGGAACCGTATCGGAAGTGGCTCTGGCGCTGAAAGCCGTCAAAGAGGTCATCCTGCTCGGCGCGACCCCGGTCGAAGACAAGTTCTTCAAGAAACTGGGAGGCCCGCTGGTCTCCACGGTGCAGACGGCTGAAGACGCAATCGATGTGATCCTCAGGCGCTTCGAACAGAACGACGCGCAGGACCTGCAAGCGGCGCAACCATGGGGCAGGTTCTAACCCCCTGCAACTTTCCTCTCACCTCTTTAGAAGAAAAAGCGCTGGCCTAAGTGAAGGGATTGGACCGCTTCCTTCCGCGTTTCCGCGGAACACGGTGGCCTGCCATCCTGCGCTAGCGGAGGGCTGATTGACCGGACAATTGGCCTTGTTCGAGCAGCAGGCCGGCATTATTAAACGGCAGGCGGCCCTCCTTGCTGTGAAGGACGCCGGAAATATTGTACGACAGGTCCTGCTGTTGCGAGAAGCTCATCACCTGGCGGACGATGTCGAAAGTCGACGTGCTGGTTTGCACCGACACCACGGCATCGCTCAAGCGCGGGATCGTAAACTCCTTATTCCCCAGACCGCGGGCCAAACGCTTTCCGTTGACGTTCAGTGTGAAGTCAATACCTGTGATGACCAGGTCGAAGTCATTGGGGTTCCGGATACGGAGATCGACTTGCAGGCGCTGCTCGAACGCCGTGGCGTCGAGCGGGGTGATGTTGGCGACCAGCACGTCAGGGGGCTCGCCCTTGATAAACCAGGAAGCGCAGCCCGTAACAAACAGGAGAACGAGAGTTCCTGTCCACCATCGCATGGCGGACATCATACCGAAACATCCGGCACAAAGCGACGGACGTAGATTCATTGTAAGATAGGATGCAGAAGGCAGACAGATACTGAGGAGGGATCTCGCCATGACGATCTCACGATGGACGGTCACGCTGTTGCTCGCCGCTTTCACAGCGATCTGGGGAGGCAATGTTGGTCTTCATGAAGGCCATGCAGCCGATACCGGCGCTACGACGAAGGCGTACTTTGCCGGAGGCTGTTTCTGGTGCATGGAAGAGGCGTTCGAGAAGGTGACCGGCGTTCTGGAAGTTGTCTCTGGCTATATGGGCGGGACGGTCAAGCAGCCTGGCTACGAAGAAGTCTCATCCGGTCGAACGGGCCATGCAGAATCCGTGGAAGTTCGGTACGATCCGGCAAAGGTGACCTATGCACAGCTGCTCGAGGCTTTCTGGCGTAATGTCGATCCTGTGACGCCGAACGCGCAGTTTTGCGATCACGGCAATCAATATCGCTCGGCCATCTTCTATCAAGGTGACGAGCAAAAACGGTTGGCGGAAGAGTCCAAGCAGGCGATCGAGCAATCGAAGCGATTCACGCAACCGATCGTGACGCAAATCGTGGCAGCCTCCGAGTTCTACCCGGCTGAGGAATACCATCAAGATTTCTATAAAAAGAACCCCATCCGCTATAAGTACTACAAGTTCAGCTGCGGGCGCGCTCAGCGCCTCGAAGTGCTCTGGGGTAAGCCATAACCGATGGCGAAGCCTTTGTTGGACGGATGTACAACCTGACGCCAAAACCAGCCAGGCTCGTCAGTCTTTGAACAATCCTCCCGGTGCAAATCCGTTACAGGGTCTGGGTTTCTCCCGGATCATCAGGGACTTGTAAGGCACTTCCTGTGGCACGGATGTTGACCTTTCAAGAGGGATGACCCAAATCAAGACCAACGCCGCCCGAAGCCTTTTTCGGGGCAGTTGTATGATCATGGCTGCAACCCTCATGGTCGCTGTGGCTCCGACCACGACCCAATCCGACGCCGAGAGTCGTCCCCTTTACTCGAAACAAGAAATTCGCCGCGCGATTACCTTCTACGCAAAACGGTACCGGATCGATCCAGCGTTGTTGCGCGCCGTGATCAAGGCTGAGTCGGGTTTTCGCCAAGACGTGGTATCCCGCAAAGGGGCGATCGGGCTGATGCAGCTGATGCCGGATACGGCCGCGATGTTACGCGTGTCCGATGTTCGCGATTCCATCCAGAACATTCGAGGCGGGGCCAAGCAACTCCGTCGTCTCCTCGACCTCTACGGAGGTGATCTTCCGCCAGCGCTGGCAGCCTATAACGCCGGTGTGAATCGCGTGAAAGGGCACAAGGTACCTCGGATTCGGGAAACCAGGAGATATGTCAGAAGGGTGCTCAGTTATTACCACCGAGCTGAGGCGAAGCAGTCGTCTCCCCTCGCAACCAAGCCAGGCCTTCAAAATCCTGGCCGTTCGACGAGTGTCTCAAAAGCCTAACCGCAGTTGTTTCGGAACCAGGAAATCCGATGAGGGAAGGTTTGGGGCGGGTTGATTCTTAACGGTTGCTAACTCTTCGTTTTCATGATGAGGCCACGCAGCCGCTCACGCTGGACCGGCCTGATTCCGACGAACTCGAAACCGAATGTTTGCCCATCTACCCATCGCACCAACGCTTTATCGATGCGTAAAGGCCACTGTTGATCCTGAAGAAACAAAGAAAGCTTTAAAGACATACCGACTTTGACCTCTGTGAGCGAGGAGACGCGACATCCATTCGTGGAGATATCAAGAATCGTCGCTTCGCCCTCGAATTCATCTTCTCCAAAGAAAAAGAGACGGCGGTTTAGAGCCATTCGACGACCTCGGCGCTCCGCCACGCCGGAATCGCAAGACTGGCTAGCCATACGATTCAAGGATGATTCACCAGTGCTCACAATGCCGCCCTTTCTATGCCCCGACCTTACCGACGAAGATATACATTGGCTCACAATAAAACTATAAAGAATGGACCGAACTTCCGCCTTCCCCCGGAGTGGTAACCCCAAAGAGGAATAGGCGGACGGATTTTTGCGAAACTCTAGCATGACCCCATCAAATCTACTAGCAGAAAGCACGTAAGATGTTGAGGAACCCCTCGCTGTATGGTCGAAAGCGTTCGCAGGGACCGCTTGACCTTTTGGGAAGTCCTCTGCGACAAAGGCAAAACAAGGGGGAATGCATGGGGACTAGGCGAGTAAACGAGCGAAGGGCTGCTCTGGGGCACTCGGAGATCCGTGCCATGACACAGGCTTGCGTCGAAGTGAAGGGCCTCAATATGGCCCAGGGAGTCTGCGATACTCCCGCTCCCGCCGTTGTCCTGAAGGCTGCGGGGCGGGCCATAGAGCAGGGGAAGAACGTCTATTCGCGCTTCGACGGATTGCCGGAATTGCGGCAGGCGCTTGCAGCCAAATTGTCGCGGGACAATGGCATTAAGGCTGATCCGGAGACGGAGATTTCCGTAAGCGCGGGCGCGACGGGAGCCTTCCATGCGGCTTGTCTCGCCCTCCTCACCACCAGTGACGAAGCGATCCTCTTCGAGCCGTACTATCAGTATCACATTAGCGCACTGCAGGCCGTTGAAGCGGTTCCAGTGATCGTGAAGATGCGTGCACCGGAATGGTCGCTCTCTGCGGATGCGATCGAACGAGCCGTGACCCCACGGACGAAAGCCATCATTATCAATTCGCCGGGAAATCCCTCCGGAAAAGTCTTCAGCCGAGAAGAGCTTGATGAAATTGCTCGGATCGCCAAACGACACGACCTCTTTGTCTTCACCGACGAAATAATAGTTATGGTGAATTGATTGCTGTTCGGGTAGCTGATATCCATTACAGATCAATATGATTGCAGCGGTATCCCGTGGCGAACAGTTCGGGTGTCATGACGACCGGGGAGCTAATAGTCTCCCATCTGGAACAGGCTGTAAATCAGAGGTGTATGTGTGAAAGGCCAAGGGCGAACGCAACCAAGTCGACGTACAGAACAATTAGCCCAATCCGATATCCGAGCCATGACCCTGGCCTGTGCGAAGGTCAAGGGGATCAATATGTCCCAAGGTGTCTGCGATACCCCAGTCCCGTCAATCGTCATACAGGCCGCAAAAGCCGCCATGGATCGGGGGCAGAACATTTATTCGCGCTTTGACGGCATCGCAGAATTGCGGCAGGCGATCGCCGCAAAGTTGGCGAGCTACAATCGGATCACGGCAGATCCAGAAACCAATATTACCGTGAGTGCCGGAGCCACAGGGTCATTTCAGGCCACCTGCATGGCGCTGCTCAATCCTTGCGACGAAGTGATTCTCTTTGAGCCGTTTTATGCCTATCACGTCCAGGCCATCCTCGCGGTCGAGGCCGTGCCTCGGTATGTCTCGATGCGAGCACCTGACTGGAATTTCGATGTCCAGGAATTAGAGCAGGCGATCACCTCGAAGACCAAGGCGCTCGTCGTGAATTCCCCTGGAAACCCTTCAGGGAAGGTATTCACGCGGAGGGAGCTCGAACAGATTGCGGAGATCGCCTCTCGCCATGACTTGATGGTGATCACAGATGAGATCTACGAATATTTCGTGTTTGACGGCCGTGAGCACGTCAGCGTGGCCTCTCTTCCAAACATGACAGCCCGTACCATTACCATTGGAGGCTACTCCAAAACCTTCAGCATCACCGGCTGGCGCATAGGGTACAGTGTGGCCGAGGCCAAATGGGCCAAGGCCATCGGCGCCATGAGTGACGTGCTGTATGTGTGTGCACCGACACCCCTGCAGTATGGAGTCGCCGCTGGGATTCGTGATCTGCCCAAGTCGTTCTATGCTGGTCTCGAGAAGGAGTTTCAACAAAAGCGAGATCGATTCTGTCATGCGCTAGACAACGCCGGCCTGCCTCCCTGCGTTCCGCAGGGCGCATATTATGTGCTGGCGGATGTGTCCCGGCTTCCAGGGAAGACCGGTCGAGAGCGAGCGATGTATCTGTTGGATAAGACTGGCGTAGCCGGCGTACCGGGCGAAGCCTTCTTCGAAAGGCCAGAGGGCAATCGCTTTATGCGGTTTTGTATGGCCAAGACTGACGAAGATCTAGAACAGGCGAGTCAGCACATAGAACAACTCGCGTAACAGACACCTCTAGCCATCCTATGTGGGTGAATATTCCTAGCATTCTGCTGCACTAGCCGCTAAATGTTAAATGATATCAAAAGCGTGCTGCCCCTCCACAGTCCCTCTGAAACCAGAAAAATGCTGCTAATTCTCCGATTCAGCGGTTGACACAACCTTAGCCGAGTCGTAGCCTGGCACCGTTTGCCGAAAAACTGATGCTCTTGATGACTGAGGGATATGAACCGTGTTTTTAAATGATCAAGAAACGAAGACTGATTTACTTTACTTTGAGTCGCTAGCAACCGCTGTTGCAAGACTAATCCGTGAAACTTCAGAAGCTCCAGTAACGATTGGCGTACACGGTGATTGGGGAGCAGGACAATCTAGCATCTTGAAGATGACAGAAGCGGCGCTCGCCACTGATAAAACAATTCTCTGTATCCGCTTCAATGGCTAGCTCTTTCAGGGATTCGAAGATGCGAAGGTTGTCCTGATCGAAACAATCATTGACGAATTGCGCCATGCCCACTCCACTGTCGCCACCATAAGAAACGTCCAACATCTATCTCATACGCGCGGCGCGTATTTGGGCTTGGTGCCAGAAGCCATCGGTGAAGCTGAAACTGTGCTCCTGCCGCCTTGAAAGCCACGATGTAAGATCGATTGCTCCCTAGACCGGCAATAACTCTATTGTTGCTGTGACGATGATCCGTCACACTCTTGACCTTTCTGAGACGCATCGCCATTGAGGTATTGTGCAGTTCTAGTTCTTGGAAACAGCCCTTTAAAAGGCAAATCGCTCTACATTATTTCAAGAGAGATATATTTCGTCACAGGGTGTCACGAATTATATCTGCAAAGATATATGAACTAGAAGCTGATTCAAAGAGAGGCAGGCCGGGCGCATATTTCGGTCAACCGCGACCGACCGTTTCGGTTTAATGCGACCTGGTGATTCGTTACAGCGGGACGGGGTATTTTGGTAGTCGCGACCAGCAGCCGATGGCGCTCACGACCGCTAGATCGCCTTTTCTAGCGGCGGTTTGGACGTAGGATGGGGAGTGGAGGTAGGGTTTCCTTCGGTCTGTGCCATAACTGATTAGGATTGCAAAGTTCTGGAATGCTTGATAGTGTGCTGACGTGCATTCCGGACGTCGCCGCGATCCCTGATGTCCCAGGAACGGGGTCAACGACCCCAGGGTCTGCGCGTTAACCAGTGCCAGGCGCGGTTGCGCCAGACATTCATTCACCCGTAAGGAGGTACCCATGGCAACACAGCACATCCTGACTTCCGTTCTGGGCGTGACCTTCATGACCGCCCTTGTGGCCGGCACGGCCGCTGAGGTGCTGGCGGAATCACAATGGCAGAAGAATCATCCCCGGCCGGACCAAGTCAATGATCGGCTCGCGAATCAGAATCGCCGGATCAATCAAGAAGTCAAAGAAGGGGAACTGACGCCGCAGCAAGCCCAAAGGCTGCATCGGGAAGATCGTCAGATTCGGCAGGAGGAGCGCGACATGGCGAGCCAGAACGGCGGCCATATCACGAAATCCGAACAGCGAGTCCTCAATCAGCAGGAAAACGCGGTCAGCCGACAGATCGGTCAGTAACGCAATCACCTCTGGCGAGCGCGCCGCCTGTGGTCGGATGGGCGGGGGAGTCTACCCGGTCTCGCGGAGGTACTCAGTGCCCTGGGTATTCCAATGGTGGGGTGCCCAGGCCTCCGACTTGTGGTCGGCGAGCACGGCGCCGTAATACTCCCTCTCCCGCGCTCCTGAAACCTTTCCCGCAAGGCGGTGCCAAGTCAATTCGATAGGCGCAGTGTCTCAAGCCTTTCTACCAGACGAGCGTCGCAACTCACTGTTCTCGTTCTTCGCATAGGCGCCCCGTTCAGCTCGCTCCCCCCTTCCTCTTTGAGGAGTGTCGTGCTTTGCTCTTGAAGTGTGGGTTCTCATACACCAGCTGCGATCGTTCATGCTCTGACCAGAGTCGGACCCCGTAGGTTCTTTCCAACTCGTCCTTTGCTTTGACATCACCTTTCTTCGCCCTTCTAAACAGCCTCAGACGATAGCTCTCTTCTTCCTCTTGACTGAGGGACCACTGCTCTCCCATCGACTCCTCCATGATAATTTGTGATGTGCGTCTTAAGGGAAGGGGGGGTTACACGAGTCGCATTGCCATTTTCAAGGAGGGACTGACGACAGGAGCACGGCGGTTTGGATGCGGGATGAGGTGTGGAGTTTTATGTCCCCAAACAGGACTAGAACTACCCGATATTGCGGTGGTCGCGACCGCCGAAACGAGTTCACGAACTCAAGAAACACCTCGGTCACGATCTCCGAAATGCCTGGTCACGAATGCCGAAATACGCAGCCGGGCGCTGTGGGCTAGAAACAACAGACTGTTAGGGTGAGGACGGTGGAGGCAGTTCTTGGTGAATAGATCACCGAACGTTGCGACCCAATATCCTACGACAGTGACCACCGAAGACGGTCGATGGTCGAGAATCTCACTTCTCGATACCTATGTTAAGATATTTCTTGTAGCCTTAAGAGGAAAGGTCCTACCCGAACAGATTTGGTCGTAGGAAACGAATTCCACATAATCTACGAATACTTTCTCTACGATGGCCGTCGGCATGTGAGCATGGCTTCCTTGCCCGACATGGCTGAGCGGACGACCATCGGAGGCTATTCGAAAACATTCAGCGTCACCGGTTGGCGGATCGGCTACAGCGTAGCGGCCGGCCAGTGGACGCAAGCCATCGGGGCGATGAACGATCTGCTGTATGTCTGCGCGCCAACGCCCTTGCAGGTGGGTGTGGCGGCCGGTATTCAGGAACTCCCTCCCGCGTTTTATCGTGATATGGCGAGGGAAATTGAAGCCAAGCGCGATCAGTTTTGCGCGGTGTTAACGAAGGTCGGCCTTACGCCGTCGATTCCTCAAGGAGCCTACTATGTGCTGGCGGATGCGACATGACTGCCGGGCAAGACAGGAAAAAATCGGGCAATGCATCTCTTGAAGACCGTCGGTGTCGCCGGTGTGTCGGGGGAAGCGTTCTTTGCGGGGCCGGACGGTGCGCGTTTTATCCGGTTCAGCTACGCCAAAACCGACTCCGACTTGGACGAAGCCTGCCGTCGGCTTGCGAGGTTGGATTAATAGATTCATGTGATCCCTTGTCCAAGGGACGAAGCCGTGTTATGAAAATCCTTATGCCCCAGAGTTGCCGAACACTTGTTCTAGCCGGAGCCCTTGTCGCACTTACGACGGCCTGTGTCCAGCTGCCTGTTCCACGTGAAGCGTCCTCGCAACCGGTGGCGCCTTCTTCTCCCGGAGCATCGGACGATCGCCGCATGCTGGCTGGGGAATGGGAGTATGAGGATGGTGCCGTGGTCACGCTCAGGCTTGACGAGCAGGGGAATGGATTCTATCCGTGGAAAGAGGGACGGTTGGAGACGACGGCGTTGTCCGATCATACCTGGAAGGGTATGTGGTTCCAGAATGAGAATGACCGGGAGGGCGGATTTGCTGTGGAATTCTCAGCAGACTTTTCAGAAGGGGAGGGTCGTTGGTGGTACAGTCGGATCGGGCCCGACCGTGCCCCGACTCAAAAAGGCGGAACTTTTCATCTGACCAGGAAAGATCCCAATGCGATACCGCTTGCCCAGCAATGACGATGAGTGAGCCGCTTATCGTGCAACAGGAAGGAGACTAGTTCGGTGGAGTCGCGGAAGTCTCCCCGGGTTGCCGTCCAGCTCCCTCTCCTGTTCTCCGGGACAGAGCAAGCAGGAGATGGAATCATCCTCAATATTTCTCGGGAAGGCTGCCTGGTCACAGCGGAGCATGTCGCCACACCGCCGGCCTACGTCCAGCTCGACATGCAACTGTGGGAAGGACAGGAGCCTGTCCGCATTGAACTGGCCGCTGTTCGCTGGGCTTCAGAGAGCAGATTCGGGCTGGAATATATCAAGCTGGATTCAACGCAGAAGGAACGGCTAGCTTCATTCATGGCGATGCTGGAAAGGAATTCGCCGCTTTAAGCTGCGGTGGGTACGCAGACGAGCAGCCCGCTACTTCATCGCCACCGATCGAATCTGTTTAAAAGTCGTGGATCCGGCCAACACCTTATGGATCCCATCCTGCAGCAAGGTAGTCATTCCCGATTTCATGGCGAGGCTCTGCATCTCGGAGGTCTTGGCGCGGCTTTGGATCATGTTCTTTATCTTTTCTGTATTTCTGAACAATTCGTGCAGCGCGACCCTTCCCTTGAAGCCTAAGTGATTGCAGGCCTCGCACCCTCGCCCTCGATGGAGACGGAAATCGTCATTGTAGACGATGCCGAGTTGTTCCCACGCCTGCATCCCGTAAGCCCGCGCCAATTCGTCGTACTCTTCGTGTGAAGGGCGATACGCTTCCTTACAAGCAAGGCAGATTCTCTTGCACAAACGTTTGGCCAGTACGCCGAGCATCGCGTCGCCGAAGTTGAACGGATCCAAGCCCATATCCAACAATCGAGTCACGGTTTCTACCGCGCTATTGGTGTGGAGTGTGCTCAAGACAAGATGCCCCGTCAATGACGCCTCGATGGCGACGTTGGCGGTTTCCATGTCGCGCATCTCGCCGATCATGATGACATCGGGATCGGCCCGCAGGAATGATCGCATGGCGGCGGCGAAAGTGAATCCGATTTTGGAATGCACCTGGACCTGCCGCAACCCCTCTTGCGATATTTCGATCGGATCTTCCGCCGTCCAGATCTTTCGCTCGTCCGTGTTGAGATATTTCAACACGGCGTGCAGGGTGGTGGTCTTGCCTGATCCGGTGGGGCCTACGCAGAGAATGAGACCATAAGGTTGGTCGGCCAGTTCCAGGAGAGAAGTGAGCGTACCAGGCTCAAATTCCATTGCCTCGAGCGGCAAGGGCTCCCTCGCTGATAGCACGCGCATCGCCACGTCTTCATTCCCGCCTGAAGTGGGAAGAGTGGCGACGCGCAGCTCAACTTGGCGGTCGGCGCTGAGCTTAAATCGTATCTTTCCATCCTGGGGCTTCCGCCGCTCCGAAATGTCGAGATGCGCCATGATCTTGATGCGTGACACCAGCGCGCGCCGATAGGTGGCTGGGACGCGCATAGCCGTAAAGCAGGTTCCGTCGACGCGAAAGCGAACCGCGGTCTCCTTGCGATCCGAATAGGGCTCGATGTGAATGTCGGATGCTTCTTTGCGGTAGGCTTCCACAATAATCTGGTTTGCCAATCGAACGATAGCCGAATCGTTTTCATTGAAGGGGTCGGTATCGTCGGCTCCGTCTTGTTCAGATCGTGCTTCGCTTCGGAGTTCGCCGAGCGTGTCGGAAAGAGATCCGACGTTGCTGTTGCCACCGGCCGCAGCGAGGAATTGCTCTAGATCGTGCTGAAGGCTGACGGAAAACCGAATCGTCAGGCCCGGAAAAGCTCGCCGGATATCCCCCCCCTTCTCGATGTCGTGAGGATTATCGATGAGGACGTCCAGCACCTGATCCTCCCGCTTGAGAGGAATCCAATGGTGGTTTTTCAGATAATCATGGCTAAGGTCTTTCATCAAGGCGTGGTCCACCGCCAACCTGTCGTCAAAGGGTACATACGGACAGTCAAAGAACTCACTGAGCGCTCTTCCCAGTCTGGCCTTTGGAATCCGATACTTGTCGATGAGGAGAGATTCGAGGGAGATATTGCCATCGATGGCTTCCTGGAAAGCCTTGATAAGGTCGGCTTGGCGAATAAACCCTTCGGCAATCAGCGGATCAAAGGCGCGCGGTTCGATGGATGTCCGAGTGGTTTTTTGCATCAAGATGAATGGGAAAGGGGGCTGCCTGCACCGGCTAAGTCCATGTTTCAGATGAAAGCCAGCCTACTAACAAGTCTCTCAATCGGCAAGGAATTTCACAATGATCAGCATGCGATTCGCGAGGAATGCTCAGGAGTCTGACAGGAAACTGGAGCCGAAATAAAAATCTGTCAACTCGTGGATTCCAGACTTTGAACAGAGAAGAGTCGTCGCGCCACAAACATTCCAACTCATGGCCTTGAGCTATGGTTCCTGCTCTCCCGGTGCCCACCCCGCGAACCCTAGGTTCTTGACGAATTCCCGGGGGGGTTGATCCGTTCATAGAGCGCGGAGTAATCGAGGTCACCCAGACCCCTCGCTATCGCGTCTTTCAATATCGTCCGTATCCCTTCGAGCATACTAGTCTGCAGCTTATGACCAGTTGCTTCGTTTAAAAACAGCTCGACATCCTTGAGCAGGTGGCGGGTCGAGAAATTCGGCTGGTGGTAATCCCGTTTCAACAGCCGGGGCAACTTCTTGTCAAAAGTCGGGGCAAAAAGAGCGCTGCCGCGCAGGATAGCCATGAAGGTATCAACGGAGACGCCCGACCGTTGCACGAGCCCAACGCTTAAGGCGAAGGCCGAGATTTCCGCAGCGATCAATTGGTTGAGCGCCAGCTTGATCGCCGCTGCAGTTCCTACCGGTCCGATCAGGCGAGGCTCTCGCCCGAGAGATCGTAAGAGAGGACTCACCCGAGCGAACTGTTCCCCCGCTGCGCCGACCATAACGAGGAGTGTTCCAGATGTGGCCTCGGCTTGACTGCCAAGGACCGGCGCTTCGCAATAAGTTGCTCCGTACCCTTCAACGTCGCGCTGAAGCGCGGTGCTGTCGCTGGACGCAATTGTTCCCATTTGGATGACGGTCTTCCCCCTGAGCGCTGCCGAACATGCCGGTGATAACAGGACGGAGCGGATGGCTGCGGCGTCTGATAAGACGAGGAGCACGTACTCGGCCTGAGCCACGGCCAGTTCAGGTGTTCCCACCACGGTGATCCCATGGGCTTGGAGAGGCAGTGCCTTGGTCGCCGTTCGATTGTAGGCAATCACCACATGCCCGACGGCCCGCAATCGTTCGGCCATCGCACGACCCAAGATTCCGGTTCCCAGTAAGGCAATGGTTGCTGCCCGTTTCATGATCTCGTGCTCTTTGTACGGGCCCGGTCTGCATGGGCCTGGAGCAGTGGCCGCAACTCCCGCCCCGCCGTGGCGGAAACGGCGATGACACCGTGAAATAGCGGGACTTCCTGGTTGAACGTGAATGGCTGACCCTGCGCGTCGGCAACGGCTCCTCCGCTTTCCTCAATCAATAGGACGCCGGCGGCCAAGTCCCATTCATTCTCCGGTTCGATGGTGATGGTGGCATGGATCTGTCCCGCGGCAACGAGGGCCAGGGCGTTCGCGATGGAGAACATGGGACGGCACTGGACCAGGCTGTCGAGTCCCGCCCATCGGCCGCTCCGGAATTCCCTGGTGCTGACCATGACGAGCGAGGCTGCATCCTGCACTGGCTGCAACGCCACCGGCTTGCCGTTCAAGGAGAGGCCCTGACCTCGTATGGCACTGAACAGCTGGTCCGTCGATGGGTTGTAAATTGCCGCGACGACCGGCTTGCCCTGCTCGACCAATGCGACGGAGATGCAGTATTCCGGCAACCGGTTCACAAAGGCCTTGGTACCGTCGATCGGGTCGACAATCCAGACGCGGGCCTTCTTCAGACGATCGGGGTTGTCTGGCGACTCTTCGGAGAGCCATCCGTCCTCGGGAAAGTGCATCCGCTGCATGTCGAGAATAATTCGGTTTACTTCGAGGTCGGCAGTGGTGACCGGCGAGCGATCCTTTTTGGTCTGGACCTCGAAGCCTCGCGTCTCCATTTCGCGCGCCCGAGCGCCCGCTCGTTTCATCGTCTCAACCAACCGGGTCAATTCCTGTTCCATCATCGCAAGCCTCGATTGCTCATCAGCCAGGGTAGCAGGTCTGCCGGCCACGGAAAAGCGGAAGTCTTGGGACTGTCCCCGATTCCCCCTTGACCGCTTGTGCGAACCTGCGTGCAAGCAGGGAGCTGAGGCCCGCATCCATGAAGCTGGTGCAAAAACGGTCGCGAAAAACCGGACTTCCGCCCGGCACGCTGGTGCACATCGGCGATAAGAAAGCGGATCACGTCACCATCAAAGCGTTCCTGTATGCCGGTGCCAAATGCGATGAGTGGACAGTGGCTCAGCCCGACCAACTCGCACCGCCGTCGGATGAGTCGGTCATCTGGGTGGATGTCGGCGGTGTCCACAAACTCGACGTGCTGGATGCCTTCGGAAAACAATTTTCCCTCCACCCGCTCCTCCTCGAAGATATTGCCAACACCGATCAGCGTCCGAAGCTGGACGACTATGAGACCTATTTTTTTGTCGTGATGAAGATGCTCTCGCTCACGGAACGGCAAGACGTCATGGTGGAGCAGGTCAGTTTGGTGTTGGGACGGAATTTCGTCCTCTCGTTTCAGGAAAACGGGACCGATGTATTCCAGTCGGTTCGGGAGCGGTTGCGCGGAGGCAAAGGGCGGATGCGACAGGCCGGCACCGACTATTTACTCTATGCCCTGGTGGATGCGATCGTCGATCAGTATTTTGCCGTGCTCGAGTCGATTGGAGAGAAGATCGAAGCGCTGCAGCAGGTGGTCGTGGCGGATCCCAAGCCCGAGACGCTCCGGGAGATCCACGCCCTGAAACGGCAACTCCTGTTTCTCCGTCGCGCGGTCTGGCCTTTGCGAGATGTCATGAACAATCTGTCTCGATCGGACTGTCCGTTCCTCCAGCACACGACGAAGGTATTCTTTCGCGATGTCTATGATCACGTCGTGCAGATCGTCGACACGATCGAGACCTTGCGCGAGATGGTCTCGGCCAGTCTTGATATCTATCTGTCCAGCGTCAGTTATCGATTGAATGCCGTCATGCGGGTTCTGACGGTCATCACGACGATCTTCATGCCGCTGAACTTCATCGCGAGCGTCTACGGCATGAACTTCGAGTACATGCCGGAGCTGAAGTCCGTGTGGGGCTATCCCGCCGTGCTGGCGGTCATGGCGGTGGTGGGCGTGGGGATGCTGTTCGTCTTTCGCAGCAAACGCTGGTTGTGATAGGAGGACTCGCGACTTATTCCTGTACCTCTACGCGATCGACGAAGTATGCGGTCTCGCCGAAGCACGTGGTCGGCAGATGGCGAAACTCCTTATAGTGCAAGACAAGCCGCTTCCCCATCACCTGCGTCAATTGCGCGGCGGTCTTGTCATCCCAGACAGTGAAATCCCAGAGCACCGGCGCCACTCCCGGTACGGTGGTCATTGCCAACTCGCCCTCATGTGTCTTGCAGAACCAGCCTTTCCTGGAGAATTTCTGAATGTAGCCGGCCCGGCTGCCGTCGGAATAGCTATAGTTGAATGCCACAAGCAAGTAGGCGGCGCCTATGAAAAACACGAGCGTGAAAAACAGCTTCGGACGCCAGAGCCAGATCACGGGAAAGACAATGGTGGACCAATTCACGGGAATCTCCTTGGCTCACGCACGAAGGTCGGGAAACAGCCAAGGAGTTTCCGCTTTCCGCCTGGCTTCATAGGCGGCGATGGCGGCCTCGTGCTGCAACGTCAGCCCGATTGAGTCGAGGCCTCTGTACAGGCAATCTTTCCGGAAGGGATCGATGTCGAATCGATACCGGGTGCCGGAAGGGGTCGTCACCGTCTGATTGCCGAGATCGACCGTCAGTTCATAGCCCGGCGTGGCAAGGACCGTGTTCATCAACGTGTGCACCTCTTCAGGCTTCAAGACCACCGGCAGTATCCCGTTTTGGAAACAGTTGTTGTAGAAAATGTCTGCAAAACTCGACGCGATCACGCAGCGGAAGCCTTGATCGAGCAAGGCCCAGGGCGCATGTTCGCGCGAGGAGCCGCAGCCGAAATTGTCCCGTGTCAACAGAATGGAGGCTGCGCGATAGCGGGGTTGGTTCAGAAAAAAATTCGGATCGGGAGACCCGTCCTTCTGCTTCCGCCAATCGAAGAACAATCCTTCGCGCAGCCCCGTGCGCTTGATCGTCTTGAGAAACTGCTTCGGAATAATCTGATCCGTATCGACGTTGACGCGGTCCAGCGCTGCAACGATTCCGGTGAGGGTGGTGAACGCTTGCATAGTGACTCTAGCTCCAGTTCCGAATATCCACGAAGTGCCCCTCGACTGCGGCGGCCACGGCCATCGCCGGAGAAACCAGATGCGTTCGTCCGCCCGCCCCCTGGCGTCCCTCAAAATTGCGATTGCTTGTCGATGCGCAACGCTCGCCCGGTTGCAGGACATCGGCATTCATGGCAAGACACATACTACAACCGGCCTCCCGCCACTCGAAGCCTGCTTCGGTAAACACCCGATCCAGCCCCTCTTGCTCTGCTTGCTGCTTCACCAGGCCTGAGCCCGGTACGACCATCGCGTGGACGGTCTTGGCGACGCGCTTTCCCTTGGCCAGGCTGGCGGCGAGCCGGAGATCTTCGATCCGCGAATTCGTACAGGAGCCGATGAAGACCTTGTCGATTCTGATTTCGGTGATCGGCATGTTGGCCGTGAGGCCCATGTACTCCAGGGCCCGTTCGGTCGCTTTGCGGGTTTTTTCATCCGCGATTGTTCGCGGATCCGGGACCTTTCCGTCTACCCCGATGACCATGCCGGGACTTGTGCCCCAGCTTACTTGAGGGGCGATTTCTTCGGCCCTCAGCGTGACGGTGGCATCGTACTTGGCATCGGCATCGGTCTTTAGCTGTTGCCAAGCCCGCACTGCTTGTTCGAATGTCTCGCCTTTCGGGGCCATGGGGCGCCCTTTGATATAGGCGATAGTTTTTTCATCCGGCGCGACCATTCCAGCTCTGGCTCCGGCCTCGATCGACATATTGCAGAGAGTCATTCGGCCTTCCATGCTAAGCGCGCGAATGGCCGAGCCTGTGTACTCAATGACGTACCCGGTTCCCCCCGCCGTTCCGATTTTGCCGATGATGGCAAGGACGATGTCCTTGGCCGAGCACCGATCGGAGAGCGTGCCATCGACCCTGACCTCCATCGTCTTGGGTTGCTTCTGCACCAGGCACTGAGTGGCGAGCACGTGCTCGACTTCGCTCGTGCCGATGCCGAAGGCCAGCGCCCCGAATGCGCCATGCGTCGACGTGTGAGAGTCGCCGCAGACGATGGTGGTTCCCGGCAGGGTGAACCCCTGCTCTGGTCCGATGACATGCACGACGCCCTGGCGGATGTCGTTCATGCCGAAGAGGGTGATGCCGAATTCCCGACAGTTGTCCTCCAAGGTTTGAATCTGCGTCGCACTGACAGGATCGGCAATACCAAGCCGCCGATCCGTCGTCGGGACGTTGTGGTCCGGTACGGCCAGTGTCGCCCCTGGTCTGCGGGGTCGCCGACCGGTGAGCTTCAGTCCTTCAAACGCCTGCGGCGATGTCACTTCATGGACTAATTGACGGTCGATATACAGGAGAGTCGTGCCATTGGGCTCCGCCCGAACGACGTGGGACTCCCAGATTTTGTCGAACAAGGTCTGACCTGCCATGCGCACTCCTTGGTATTCTCAAAGAGGGGAGCAGTCATTATACAGAGTTCCCCCATGGTGTTGACAAGAGCGCGATTCCACTTCTTGCTTCGCTCCACCGGACATGCTATTTGGCGCTTGGTCGGTACGGGAGGCCGATGTCATGTCTTTAGCGCCGTGGCTGGACCCTTTGATCGTACAATGGAGCCAATGGGTCCTCGACAGCTACCGGCATTGGATCGGTCGAGAATTGATCGAGCGAGCCGGAGGGGTAGAATTCCAATCTCGAGCCCTGTTTGAATGGCCTGCTGTCGTGGTCTCGCACGGAACGGAAGCCGACCCCATCCTGAACTATGGCAACCGGGCAGCCTTGGATCTGTGGGAGACGACATGGGAGCAACTGGTGAAGACGCCGTCGCGGCTCACGGCTGAGCCGGTGAATCGCGCCGAACGGGAATGGATGCTGGAGCAGGCCAGGTCTCGCGGTTACATTGACACCTATCGAGGTGTGAGGATTTCTTCGACAGGCCGGCGCTTTCTCGTCGACAACGCCATCGTCTGGAACGTGCTCGATCCGCAGGGGCAACGCCTCGGCCAAGCTGCGACGTTTTCACAATGGACCGAACTCTAGACACAGAAAGCGTGGGACCTGTTTTCCTTCGACTTGAATCATTTCTGAAAACATGGCCACCGGCCTGATCCACAGCCCACGCTCGCCATAGAGCGCGCGATACACGACAAACTCCTCCTCGGTTTCGGAATGCTTGGCTGTGCCGAGCACCTCGTAGTCTTGTCCTTTGTAGTGTCGATAGCGACCTGGTTGGACCATGGTGTATCCTCTTCTTGCTTCACTATATAAGGAAGAAACGTGGGGACACAACGGACACATGACGTCATCGTGATTGGAGGCGGGTCGGCTGGATATGCTGCGGCGCGGACGGCTCGTGCAGCCGGGGCGGATGTAGCGATCGTCGATCACGGCCCCCTCGGCGGGCTCTGCATTCTTCGAGGCTGCATGCCGAGTAAAGCCCTTCTGCGGTCGGCTGAGGTTGCAGCCCTCATGCGCCGCGCCAATGACTTTGGCCTTTCTCCGGTTGATGTGCGGGCAAATCTTGGTTCCATCATGGATCGGAAAAACCAATTGGTTCAAGAGTTCGCCGACTACCGGATTCGACAGCTACAGGATCCGGCCTTCACGCTTTACGAAGCCCGGGCGACCTTCCGCTCGCCTCATGAGATCGACGCCGGTGGTGTCACGCTTTCAGCGAAGGCCTTCATTATTGCGACCGGTTCCAGCCCCTGTGAGGCGGCCATCCCCGGTTTGACGGACGCAGACTTCTTCACCAGCGATTCGATTCTGGATCTACGCACGCTCCCCACGTCATTACTCGTTCTGGGGGCGGGACCGGTTGCTCTCGAATTAGGCCAGTTTTTTAGCAGGCTCGGCACGAAGGTGACGATCCTCCAGCGAGGAGAAACCATCCTGTCGGAGATGGATGAGGATGTCGGGCAAGCCCTTGAAGCCGCCTTGCGCAATGAGGGGATCGAGGTCATCACCGATGCGCAATTGCTTCGCGTCACTTCCGACAAGTCAGGCAAATCGGTGTGGGTCAAACAAGCCGGCCGGGAACGGGTCTTCACAGGTGAAACCATTCTCCAGGCGTTGGGCCGTCGTCCCAACATTTCCGGTCTGCAGCTCGATTCTGCGGCGGTCGACGTGACAGCGGGACGGATCGTGACCGACGAGGCGATGCGCACGTCGCAACCGCACATTTTTGCGGTGGGAGATGTGAACGATTTGACTCCGATCGTCCACCTCGCCATTCAACAGGGAGAGATTGCCGGTTTCAATGCGACGCATCCTGGTCCGATTCCCAAGGAAATCGATCATCGGCTTGATGCGGAGGTGGTATTTACGGAACCGCAGGTCGCTGTTGCCGGCTTGAACGAGCGGACGTGCCGGACGAACGGGATCCCGTATTTGAAGGCCTCCTATCCGTTTGGCGATCATGGCAAGGCGCTGTGTCGGGGCGACCTGCACGGCTTCGTAAAATTGTTGGCGGCTCCTTCCAATGGGCGATTGATCGGCGCGCAGATTGTGGGTCCCGAAGCAGGAGAATTGATCCATGAACTCCTGGCCGTGATGTATTTTCAAGGCACGGCGGCCGATCTCTTGCGCATTCCGCACTACCACCCGACGCTGGCGGAAATCGTCACCTATCCGGCCGAAGCACTGGTGGAGCAGTTGGGAGCCCTATGAATCGCCGGTCTCTTGCTGCGATGGGCTTGCTCATTGTGTTGCTGTCGGCTTGTCAGCAGCAGACATGGGAGTCGTTAATGGCTGCAGGCCAGCAAGCCATCCAACAGGGGAACTATGCCGAGGCGGAACGGGCGTTCCAAGCGGCGGTTCGCAAGGCCGAGGAATTTGGCCTCGAGGATCGCCGCGTAGCGATAAGTCTTTCACAGTTGGCGCAAGTCTATGCCGGGCAAGGAAAGCACGCGGAAGCCGAACCGGTCTATCTCCAGGCGCTCAAGATCTATCAAGCTGTTCACGGGGAAAATCATGCCGATGTGGCGGCGACGCTGAATAATCTGGGAGTGCTCCATCGCATGTATGGACAATATGCGGAAGCCGAACCGCTGTTGACGAGGGCGCTGACGATCAAGGAGAGACTCTTGGGGCCCGATCATCCCGATGTGGCGGTGAGCCTCGCCAATCTGGGTCAGTTATGGGTGGCGCGGGGACAGCCGGAGAAGGCCGAACCATTCTATCGACGCGCGCTCGCGATCCGGCAAAAAGCTCTTGGACCGTCTCATCCCGAGGTAGCCAAGACTCTGGAGGATTTGGCCAATGTCTTGCGAAAACTCGGTCGAACGGAGGAGGCAACCGCGTTTGAAGTCCAAGCTCGTGGGATTCGAGCCAACCGGAGTTGAACCAGTCCCGCCTTCCGTTGTAGCGTAGCATCATGCCTGAAGCGAAGGAGCCTGGTCCCATCAACTGGCGCATGAATGCAATGGTCGCCCGCTTTGTCGGGATCGTTGCGATCGCGCTTGGATTCGTCCTGGGGATGTATGGTCTGGACGAATCGGGTTCGCATTGGCTGCAGACAGCGTTGGGGCTGCTGGTGACGGGGATGTTGGCTCAAGGCTATGCCCTCTATTGTTCAATCAAGCGCATGCAGCAACTGCAAGATCGACCCAAGACATGATGCCTTCCAGCTGGATTCCTCGTGTGGCCACAACATCGCTGATGGTGATCGTTGCCGGGTCGCTTCTCGCGTGCGGCGGCCCCTGGCGCGATAAATATTTCAAGAAGGGGGTCGATCGCTTGACGCAGGACGAGATCGCGGAAAAGCTTGGCCCGCCCCATACTGCGAAGACCCCTGCACTCGGTGGCGATACGGTCTGGACCTATCGCGTGCCGTTAAGCGACAGGGACTTGAATCCCATGGATCTGTCCGGCGTTACCAACGCCGCGCAACAGGCCGCTTCTTTGATCGGGAAGGCTGCAGCCGAGGGACCCAAACCCACATTGTATTGCTATCGGTATACGCTGACCTTCAATGAGCAGAAGGTCCTTAAACAATGGAAACGGGACGAATGCGTGCCCGGTACGCGCGAAACCTTAACCACCCAATAATCACCTTCGCTTCAGTAGCATGACCTATGCCTGCATGGATGCCGAACATCGATAGTTCCCTCGTGCTAGACAGCCTCAAGTCGCTTTTGCTGTTGCTCTCGATTCTGATTATCCGCACGCTGATCGTTCGTTCGATCTCCAAGAATTCCGCCCTCACCATGGAAGCCAAGCGGCGGTGGGTGGTCTCCGTGCGCAATACGATCGTCTTTGTCTTTCTGGTCGGGCTGGTCGTGATCTGGGCGCATGAACTCGAAGCCTTTGCGGTCTCACTGGTCGCCTTGGCCGCCGCGCTCGTCTTGGCGACGAAGGAGCTGATTCTCTGTTGGAGCGGGGCCGCATTACGCGTGGGAGGGAAAGTCTACTCAGTGGGTGATCGGATTCATATTGCCGGTCATCGCGGTGTGGTGCTGGATCACGATATTTTTGCCACCAAGCTCTTGGAAATCGGACCAGGCTCTTCGTCGCATCTTTATACTGGTCGTGTGACAGTGTTTCCCAACAGCCTGCTCTTATCGAATGCGCTGATCAAAGAAAATCCGGACCAGGAGTACGGGCTCTATACACTGACCATCCCCCTCAAGGCCATAGACGATTGGCAGAAGGCCGAGCAACAGCTTCTCGAGGCGGCGAGGATAGAATGCGCGTCTTTCAAGGAGGAGGCGAGCCGTCAGATGAAGCTCTTGGAGCAAACAAATCTACTCGAAGCGCCCTCACCCGAGCCTCGGATTACCCTCCAGTTGCCGGAACCGGATCGCGTTCAACTCGTGCTGCGCTTTCCTGCTCCCGACCGCGGTAGGTCCCGTATCGAACAGGCCATCCTGCGCAGGTTTCTTCTGTCTTCTCGCTGACTCTCCCTGCCTGATAGGTCTGTACTTTTTGGGATTTTCGCGTCTTGACCGGGGGCAAGAGTCGTGCAACGCTGGCCGCGTCCCCATGCGAAGTACAAATCCCCGTTGCGATTGCCCTTAAATAATGAGGAGGTGCCCTATGCGCAAGATAGCTATTGCCTTGTTTTCCGCGCTCTGCCTGGTCGGTGCTACGTCGTTGGCCTTGGCCGACGACGCCATGAAGGGCGAATTGAACATGATGAAGGACCAGATGAAGGCCGAAACGGAAGGTATGAAGGCCGAGGCTGACGCGAAAAAAGAAGAAATGCAGGGCAAAATGAAGGCAAAAGGACAGGAGACGAAGGCCAAAGCCAAACAGGATGAGATGAAGGCCGGCACGAAGGCGAAAGAAAAAGAAATCAAGGCCAAGGCCAAAGCCCATAAAGATGCAGCGAAGGCGCAGGGCGATGCCATGAAGGCCCAGGGTCAGGAAATGAAAGCCGCTGGTGAGTCAGTGGGGCAGGAAATGAAGGCAACCGGTCAGGACATGAAAGCTACCGGCATGGAAGCTGCTGGTGCCATGACAGGAAAATAGTCCCGTACACCACTAATATGAGTAGGACGCGGCCCGTTGGAGGGAGATCATCCAACGGGCCGGTGAACATCATGCGCGCTGAAATGAGATTACGACAGCGGAAGACAGACGAGTGCAGGCCTAGGGGTAATTGGACAATCGCTTCGCTTGTTGCTGCTCCTCGCTTTTGCTAGGATGCCGCGGTTCGATATTTGGAGTGCGCGCATGAAGATCGCGACGTTTAACGCCAACTCGCTGCGCAAGCGTTTGCCCATTGTTCTGGATTGGCTGGAGAAGCACAAACCCGACGTCTTGTGTATGCAGGAAACGAAGGTCCAGGACAGTGAATTCCCGCTCCTTGCTCTGGCGCCCTCTAGCTATGAGATCACCTTTCGCGGGATGAAGTCCTATAACGGAGTGGCGGTGTTGAGTCGGAAGAAACCGGAATCGGTGAGTGCCGGACTCGACGACGGTGGCGAGCCGGACGAACCAAGACTGCTGCATGTGGTTATCGACGGCATTCCCATTATTAACACCTACGTCCCTCAAGGATTCGAGATTGAGTCACCCAAGTACGCCTACAAACTCGAGTGGTACAAGCGCCTCCGTCGATATTTCGAGAAACACCTCGAGCCGAACAGGCCTGCTATCTGGTGCGGCGATATGAACGTGGCACCCAGACCGATGGACGTGCATAGCCCGGAAAAACATCTGACCCACGTCTGCTATCACGAAGATGCCAGAAAAGCGTATGAGGCAACGGTGGCTTGGGGATTTCAGGACGTGTTTGTGAAGCTCTATCCGGACCGACAGCAGTTCACGTTTTGGGATTATCGAGCTCCTGGCTCGCTGGAATCGAATAAAGGCTGGCGCATCGACCACATTCTCGCGACGGCCCCGCTGGCGGAGAAATGTAGCAGGGTAGACGTGGACGTCGAGCCGCGGCGAGCGAAAGACCCCTCAGATCATACGTTCCTATGGGCGGAGTTTTCGGTCTGAACCACGCACGCAACGTCCACACCTGCCCGGTCCAGTCCGTGCGGCAAGTCGTCCCCACAAACCGGACGGGCTCTTTAACCCGGCAACCCGTTACGCCGCATGCAACGTGGCCGGCTTTGCGTGAATCTTCATCAGGCGATTCTGCTGAATCAAGGGATCGAGGACCAGGCCACAGTTGATGCAGCGCATCACGGTACCCTCAGGTGAAAAATCCGGCCTCGACTCCGCGATCATCAACCCTTTGCATTTCTGACAGGTCATCAGTCTTCCTCCAATTTCCCGGTTCATCCATACATGAACGTTTGGCGATTCGGGGGACAATGTAGCAGTGAAAGATTAACGGGGTGTTAACGGGCAGTTAAAAATCTCTAATGTCTACCACGGATATATTGAATGATATCGCGGTGATCGGAGCCGGCGCGGCAGGCTTGGCGGCGGGAATTTTTTCGGCGGCGGGGGTGCGGACGGCACCACTCCGTATTGTTTTGCTCGACGGCGCCAAGACCATTGGCGCCAAGATTCTGGTGTCTGGGGGAGGGCGCTGCAACGTTACACATGACGAGGTGACGGCAAAAGACTTCTTCGGCAATCGCCATATCATTAAGAACGTGCTGGCTGCGTTTTCTGTTCAACATACGATTCAATGGTTTGCCTCGATGGGTGTCGAAATGAAACGGGAAGAAACCGGCAAGCTCTTTCCTGTCAGCGATAGGGCCCGCACCGTTCTGACCGCGCTGATGGATCGCTGCCGAAAACTCGGTGTTGCCGTTCAGCCGGATCATCGAGTCACCGGGATTGAGCGTCTGCCTGGTCACGAAGCCGGATTCCTCATTCATCATGCTCACGGAACCCTGCACGCGAAGAAAGTCGTTCTGGCGACCGGGGGCCGATCGATCCCCAAATCGGGGAGCGACGGGTTTGGCTACGAATTGGTACGACGGCTGGGTCATCACGTGACCGCCACAGTCCCAGCGCTCGTGCCGTTGGTCCTCGACGACAGGATGTTCCATCAGACGCTCTCCGGTCTCTCCCAGGACGTTGAGCTGACGACGCTGGTAGAGGGGCGTACGGTCGATAAGCGAACCGGAAGCTTGCTCTGGACTCACTTCGGGATCAGCGGCCCCGTCGTCATGGACGCGAGCCGCTTTTGGACGTTGGCACAAGAGCAAAAGGAGATAGCAGAACTCTACGGCAATTTCCTTCCGGCCAGGACGCAAGAACAGGCGAGGCAATGGTTCGTAGAGCAAGCCGGGAATCATCCTCGCCGCTCGCTCGTGAAAACACTGAGCCAGGTGGTACCGGAGCGCTTTGCCCAGGCGCTCTGCCTTCGTGTCGAATGCGATCCACAGAAAGCGGTGGCGCAGCTTCCACGGGAGAAACGGGATCGCCTGCTCGCAGCCATCATCAAGTTTCAGTTTCCTGTCGACCGGGATCGAGGCTGGAATTATGCAGAAGTCACGGCCGGCGGCGTGCCGCTCAATGAAATCAATTTCAGGACGATGGAATCGAAACTGGTTCCAGGATTGTATTTGGTCGGCGAGATCCTCGATTGTGACGGCCGCATCGGAGGTTTTAACTTTCAGTGGGCCTGGGCGACTGGGTTTCTCGCCGGTCGAGCGGCTGCGGCTAGTCTGTAGTCGCGGAAGGCGATAATTTTCCGTCGGCGAGACGATCACTTCCCATCGCGGCCCCCTTGAGGTCTACAAAGGAGCAGAGTACAAGAGAGGCGACAGCGTCGACCTGGAGCATCGGGTATGATCCGCTTCCTCGGACACATTCTCACTTCGCTCGGCAGCAAAGTATTGGTGGCCTTGTCGGGACTTGGTCTTGCCGGCTTTGTTCTGTTTCATATGCTCGGCAACCTACAAGTCTTTGAAGGGGCCAATGCCCTGAACAGCTATGCTGCTTTTCTTCGGGAAATGCCGATCCTCTTATGGACGGCCCGGCTTGGGCTGCTCGGGGTGGTGAGCGTGCACATCGGCCTGGCAGTCAGGCTCGTGATGCGTAATCGACGAGCTCGTCCGGTGGGCTACGAGGTTCGCGACTATCGTCAGGCCTCGGTGGCGTCGCGCACGATGGCCCTGACTGGCGGCTTGCTCCTACTGTTCATCATCTTCCATCTCTTACACCTTACTCTTGGGGTGGTGGACTCCTCTTTTACGGATCGACTGGATGCGCAGGGACGTCGGGACGTGTTCAGCAAGGTCATCCATGCGTTCCAGAATCCGCTGTTCGTTGTGCTGTACCTCGCTGGGCAAATGGTGCTGGGACTCCATCTCAGTCATGCACTGTCCAGCAGTCTGCAGACGCTGGGAATCGAACATCCGATCCTTGACCGTCTCTTTAGAGGGGCTGGTCCCGTGGTGGCACTGCTGATCGTGGCGGGCAACATGGCCATCATCTTGGCGGTGGCCCTTGGAATGGTGCGCGCATGATTGTACTCGACTCCAAAGTCCCTTCGGGGCCGCTCGAAACGAAGTGGGACCGCCATCGGTTCAGCGAAAAACTCGTGAGTCCGAACAACAAGCGGCGCATCAACATCATAGTCGTCGGGACTGGCCTGGCCGGTGCGAGCGCCGCTTCCACGTTAGGACAATTGGGCTATCACGTGGACTGTTTCTGTTTTCAGGACAGCCCTCGTCGTGCCCATAGCATTGCTGCCCAAGGTGGCATCAATGCGGCGAAGAATTACCAGGACGATGGAGACAGTGTCGCTCGGCTCTTTTATGACACGATCAAAGGAGGCGATTTCCGCTCCCGCGAAGCGAACGTGTACCGACTAGCACAGGTCAGCACTCAGATCATCGATCAGTGCGTGGCGCTCGGCGTCCCCTTCGCCCGGGAGTACGGAGGGCATCTGGCCAACCGGTCCTTTGGCGGCGTGCAGGTGTCTCGCACATTTTATTGTCGCGGCCAGACGGGGCAACAATTGCTCTTGGGTGCTTATTCGGCGCTCTGCTGGCAGATTGAGCGCGGCCAAGTCACGATGCATCCGCGTACCGAGATGCTGGACCTAATTGTCGTCGACGGCCATGCCCGCGGGATTGTCGTGCGCAACCTGGTCTCGGGGGCTATTACGGTTCACCTGGCACAGGCCGTGGTGCTGGCGACGGGCGGGTACAGCAACATCTATTTCCTCTCGACGAATGCCACCGGCAGCAACGTCACCGCCACCTACCGGGCCTGGAAGCAGGGTGCGGCCTTTGCCAACCCTTCGTTCACGCAGATTCATCCAACCGCGATTCCGCCGAGTGAGGAATACCAAGCCAAGCTCACGCTCATGTCCGAATCGCTCCGTAACGACGGACGCTTGTGGGTTCCGAAAGAACCGGGGGATGCGAGGTCGGCCGATCGGATTCCCTCGTCGGAGCGGGACTATTTCCTGGAGCGACGGTACCCTCGCTTCGGCAACCTGGTGCCGCGCGACGTGGCCTCCCGCGCGGTCAAGCAGCTCTGTGACGAAGGGCGCGGTGTCGGTCCCGGTGGACATGGAGTCTATTTGGATCTTGCCGATGCCATCGCGCAGGAGGGGCTTGAGGTGGTGCGCGAGCGCTACGGAAATCTGTTCGACATGTACCAGCGAATCACCGGAGAGGACGCGTATAGGGCACCGATGCGCATCTATCCCGCACCGCACTACACGATGGGCGGTCTCTGGGTCGATTACAACTTGATGAGTACGATTCCGGGTCTCTTCGTGACCGGCGAAGCCAACTTTGCCGATCACGGCGCGAACCGGTTGGGCGCAAGTTCGCTGATGCAGGGGTTGGCAGACGGCTATTTCATTCTTCCCTACACGATCGGCCATTACCTGGCGACCACCAAGAGCGAGCCGATCTCACACGCCTGTGCGGAAGTCCAGACGGCAATGGAGCGCGTGAAGGATAGGATCGCCCGACTCCTTGAAGGGAAAAGGAAGAGAACGGCCGGGTCATTTCATCGGGCACTGGGGCACATCATGTGGAACGCCTGCGGCATGACGCGACACCGCGCAGGCCTCAAACACGCACTGCAGACGATCCCTCCGTTGCGCTATGAGTTCTGGCGCGACGTGGCCGTGCCGGGATCTGGTGAAACGTTCAACCAGGAGTTGGAATATGCGGGCCGGGTTGCGGATTATCTGGAGTTCGCCGAACTTCTGTGCCATGACGCACTTCACCGCGAAGAGTCGTGCGGTGCCCACTTTCGAGAAGAGCATCAAACGGCGGACGGGGAGCCGCTCCGCGACGACCGAAACTTTTCCCATGTTGCGGCCTGGGAATATGTCCCGAACGATCAGCCGCGGTTGCACAAGGAATCGCTTGTCTTCGAGTTTGTGAAACCTTCGACGCGAAGCTATCAATGATCGGCGAGGGATACGGAGTAGAAAGAACTAGCGAGAGGTTGATGCGCGAGTTATGAAGTTGACGTTGAAGATCTGGCGGCAAGAGGGGCCTGAGAAAGAGGGTCGATTGGTAACGTATCGAGCCCTGGACGTGAGTCCCGACATGTCCTTCCTGGAGATGTTGGACGTTGTGAATCAACAGCTTATTCTCAAACGAGAAGAGCCGATCGCATTCGAATCTGATTGTCGAGAAGGGATTTGCGGAAGTTGCTCGCTGGTCATTGATGGCATCCCCCACGGGCCTGAACGAGGGATCACCGCCTGCCAACTCTACATGCGGCGGTTTACCGATGGCGCGACAATTACCATTGAACCATGGAGAGCCAAGGCTTTTCCGGTCATCAAGGATCTCGTCGTCGACCGGAGCGCGCTGGATCGCGTGATGCAAGCAGGCGGATATGTTTCGGTCAATACCGGCGGGGCGGTCGACGGGAATGTCTTGTTGATCGGCAAGGACCGGGCGGAAACCGCCATGGATGCCGCGTCCTGTATCGGCTGCGGCGCCTGCGTCGCCGCTTGCAAGAATGCGTCGGCCATGCTGTTTGTCGCCGCCAAGGTGTCTCACCTCGCCTCGTTGCCGCAAGGAGAGCCCGAGCGAAACAGGCGTGCCAAGGCCATGGTCGTTGCTATGGATCGAGAAGGGTTCGGAACCTGCGGGAATCAATACGAGTGCGAGGCGGTCTGCCCTAAGTCAATCAGCGTACGGTTCATCGCCAAGCTCAATCGAGAATTTCTTCTCGCGACCATTGCCGAACGGGGGCCTCAAATCAAATTGCCTGCCGCTCCACACGATGAATCTCACTGAAAGGCTGCCTTGTTGGACGTCCGAGTATCACGAAACCTCTGATCCAGTGAGTCTTGGCCCTGCAGCGAAGTCGAAACACGATGTTTCCTTGACAGATCTACGGTCTTGCACTATCGATGAAGAGAATCCTGGCCCGTAGAAAGCGGCTCTGAAAGCCGATTTGTGATTGGTTACGGATTCGTAGGTCGACGGATAGACGCGGAATCAGACGAGATGGGGCGAATTCTCAACTGTCCACAATGCCATCACGAGCGAGTTTTGCGGTCGCGGCCGCTGTCTGCAAGTGAGCGCATGGCCGCACTCCTCCTCTTGTCGCCGTTCTCCTGTCCGCATTGCAGTTGCCGTTTCATGGCTTCACGCATCGGACTAGACTATCCCCGTCATCCGATGGATCGTCGCGAACACCTCAGAATTCCCGTCCGGCTTTTTCTCTCGTTCTCGGGGGGAAAAGTACGCGGAGAAGGCACGGTCCTGGACCTGTCGATGGGCGGCTGCATCATCAAGAGCCAGACGCAGGTGCACGTCGACGATATCTTCTATTTGGAAATTTCCACAGGCCAGCAGGATCTGCCATTGGAAGTCGCCGCCATGGTGCGCTCCATCGGTCCACGAGGAATCGCGTTCAAGTTTCTCCGCGCGGCCCAAGAAAATAAACGCTTGCTCGCGTTCGTCCAGGCTCAAACCGCCGATCATCTTCAGAAGGCTGCCGCTCCGTCCGAAGTGCCGGTCAAGTCCTAGCTCAATCGGTCCTCTTCAAGGCCAGCTCTCTCCCTCATCTCTGTCGCACGTATGCAGGTCAGGTCGGTTGTTCCCAGGCGGAGGGAAGGGGATGGTCCGTCGTCAATCGCTCGTGTTCGGCGAGGTCGAACGGTTCGATCGTCAGATCCTCTCGGTTCAGGGGTTCCGCGCAGGCTGGCGAGGTGAGAAACTCGATCATAGACTGCGCCTTCTCCTGTGTGGAGAAGCGGCACAGTCCATATTCCGGCATGCCGGAAGAAGGATGCCAGAAGGCCAATTCGATGGCGCTCCCTTGGTACAGGCCGAGCGTGCGATGCCTGAGCTGAAATCCACCCGGCAAACGCGATGACGGTTCAAGCGACATCGGATCCTTGCAGCGCCGTATCCTCGGAGTGTTGCCTATGGTAGCATGAACGGCACCGGACCGCACAACCTGCCGGATGGATCAGAGAAGGAGGGACGGCAATGGGCAGACGCGTCTCAGTATTCGCCGCATGTCTCGCGGCGTTCATCTATGCGGGACTCTCAGGCTGTGGTTACAACGACCTCCAGGGTTTGGACGAAGACACCAAGGCGGCCTGGAGCGAAGTGGTCAATCAGTACCAACGGCGGGCCGATCTCATCCCGAACCTGGTGGCCACAGTAAAAGGCTATGCGGCGCACGAGAAGGAGACATTGGAAGGGGTGGTGCAAGCGCGCGCGCAGGCGACCGGTATTCAGGTGACGCCGGAGTTGTTGAAAGACCCTGTGGCGTTCGAGCAGTTCCAGAAGGCTCAAGCGGGCCTGACGTCGGCCCTGAGTCGTCTGATCGCTATTGCAGAAAACTATCCGAACCTGAAAGCCGACCAGAATTTCCGCGACCTCCAGAGCCAGTTAGAAGGCACAGAGAACCGCATCGCGGTTGCCCGCAAGCGCTACATCGACCGCGTCGCCGAGTACAACAAGATGGTCCGGTACTTCCCCACGAATCTCACGGCAAAATTCCTCCTGCATATGGAGGAGAAACCGAACTTCACGGTGGCAGATGAGAAGGCCGTGACGAAGCCACCAGAGGTGAAATTCAACTGAACGCAGGCTTACGATGGATGCCATCAGCATGAGCCGTGTCTGGCGAGAGCCGGCGCGGCTCACGTTGTTTCTCTGCCTGTTGCTGGGGCCCGCACCGTCCTGGGCCCTCGATGTCCCCACGCTCACCGGTCGCGTTGTCGATCTCGCACACGTGCTGCCGGCCCCTACGGTCGAAGCACTCACCGGACAACTCAAGGCGCACGAAGATACCACCAGCAACCAAGTCGCCGTGCTTGTGCTGCCATCCCTTGAAGGTGAACCGCTCGAATCTTTTTCTCACCGCGTCGCGACGACGTGGAAACTGGGTCAGAAAGGGACCGACAACGGCGTCCTGTTCTTGGTTGCCATGAAAGAACGCAAGATTCGCATCGAAGTCGGCTATGGATTGGAAGGTGCATTGACCGATGCGCGGTCGGCGCAGATCATCAGAAATGAAATCGTTCCCCGGTTTCGCGCCGGCGATGTGCCAGGCGGGGTCGCCGCGGGGGTTGATGCGATTCTGAAGACGATTGAAGGGACCTATCAGGTTTCCGACAAGGTGGCACCTGGGCTGGGCAGCGACATTTTGGGCCAGGTCGTAATGGCAGTGATTGTCGGGTTAGTCGTTGGATTGGGCTTCATGGGCGTTCATCGGCTCCTCGGTCCGGTCGCCGGTACAGGACTCTCCATGCTTCTGGCGCCTTGGCTGGTGCCTGCACTGATCACCGGAGGGATAACCCTATTGCTGCTCATATTCTTCAGTGCAGCCGGTGCGGGGGGGAGAGGACACGGACGACATGGCGGGGACGACTGGGTTTGGTACAGCAGTCGAAGTGGCGGATGGGGCGGTAGCATATTTGGCAACGATAGTGGCGGATTTGGTGGAGGCGGGGGCGATTTTGGAGGAGGAGGAGCCAGTGGAAATTGGTAACAGGGTGGAGTTGACCGCAGCGGAACGGGAGCGGATCCGCCTGGCCGTGCATGCGGCGGAGCAACGCACGAACGCGGAGATCGTCCCAATGATTGTGGCTCGCTCAGGGCTCTATCGCGAGGCTCGACACCGGATGGGTCTCGCCCTTGCGCTCATAGTCTTAACTGTGCTGCTGACGATTGAATCACAATGGCTCCCCTGGGGCTGGCATGCCTCGAACGCGGCCTGGCTCCTGCTCGCAACACTGACGGCCTATGGTGGCGGCGCATGGCTGGGAACCTTGTGGCCGGTCATTCGTCTGTGGATCTCTGCCGAGCGGATGCGGCACAAAGTAAGAGTCAGAGCGGAGCGCGCCTTTTCTCAGCATGCCATTTCGCAGACGCGTGAGCGCACGGGCGTGCTCATCCTGCTGTCGATTTTGGAACGGCAGATCTATGTGTTGCCGGATCGATCGTTGGCCGGACTCGCGTCGACCGATCAATGGCGGCAGGTCGTCCGAGCTGCCGTCGATCGGTTGATGCACGGTGACATCGTCAGCGGGTTATGCCAGGGGATCGAACAGAGCGGCGTGCTGCTTGCGGACATCTGCCCCGGCCGCCCCGGTGACAACCCCAACGAATTGCCGGATACGGTGATTCAAGAACCGTAAAGTGCAGTTCGATAGACTGCCCGGTATCGTTCCGTTAGAATCCGGATTCATGTCGGAACCCACCACCGCACCTCCAGACACACCTCAGCACGAGAATCATTCGGTCGTGAAAGCGGCCGGCGTGATCGGCATTGCCACATTTTCCAGCCGCATCCTGGGATTTATCCGCGATATGGTCCTGGCCAGACTCTTCGGTGCGACACCGGCGGCGGACGCCTTCTTTGTCGCATTCCGCATTCCAAGCTTGCTGCGCGAGCTGTTCGCGGAAGGCTCCATGTCCTCTGCGTTTATTCCGGTCTTTACGGAATATCACACGCTCAAGTCCAAGCGGGAAGCGTGGGAGCTGGCCAGTGCGGCGTTTACGACTTTGCTCACGATCGTGACGCTGGTGACGCTCCTCGGCATTGTTGCGGCACCCTGGTTGGTCCAAGCCTTGGCGCCGGGATTTCAGTCGTCTCCGGAAAAATTGGCGTTAACGACCGTCCTGACGCGCGTGATGTTCCCCTATCTACTGTTTATCAGCCTCGCCGCAGTCGCCATGGGCATTCTGAATTCCGTGCGCGCGTTCGCGGCTCCGGCCTACGCGGCAGTATTCCTCAACGTGTTCATCATCGGCTGTGCCTTGTTTCTGTCGCCTCAATTGCCGGAGCCGATTGTCGGCGTTGCGATCGGCGTGGTTGCAGGAGGGGCGGCGCAGTTTGTCATGCAGCTCCCCAGTCTGAAACTGAGAGGGTTACTGTTTGGTTTGCGATTCGAGCTCGGCCATCCTGGTGTAAAGCGGATCGGCCAGTTGATGGTGCCGTCCTTACTTGGGATGTCCGTCACGCAGATCAATTTGACTGTGAGCACGATCCTGGCCTCGTTTATCGCAGGCGCCCCAACCTATCTGTTCTATGGCATGCGGCTGATTCAATTTCCCCTAGGCATCTTCGGCGTGGCGCTGGCGATGGCCATCCTGCCGACGTTGTCGGCGCAAGCGGCGCGCGGGGCGCTGGAGGAACTCCGGGCGACGCTCGGATTCGGTTTGCGCATGATTGTGTTCATCATGTTGCCGGCGATGCTGGGCCTGATTGTTCTCCGCACACCGATCGTCCATCTGTTTTTTGAGCATGGCACCTTCACGGCACAGGATACAGCCGAGACCGCCATGGCGGTGCTGTGTTATGCCGTGGGCCTGTGGGCATTCGGCGGCGTGCGGATCATCGTGGCGGCGTTCTATTCGTTGCAGGACACGAAGACGCCTGCCATCTCCGCCGCCATTGCGGTGACGGCGAACATCGCGTTTTCGTTGCTGCTGATGTCGCCGTTGGGCGCGTCGGGCTTGGCCTTAGCGACCGCGTTGGCCGCTATGGTGAATGGCGGTATCCTGGTGGCGGTGCTCAATCGCCGTCTGGGTGGGGTAGATTGGGGATCGGTGGGGCGTTCTGCGTTGCGTGTATTTGTGGCCTGTGTGCCGTTGGTCGCGGCCTGCCTGTGGGTCTCGAGTGCTCAGGTCTGGACGCATGCGGACGAATGGACGGCCAAGTCGGTGATGCTGGCGGTGGCGATCGGTCTCAGTGTGAGCGGGTACCTGGGCGTACATGCCTTGCTTCGCTCAGAAGAGCTGGATCTCGTGTGGGGAATGGTCAGGCGTAAGCTCGGTCGCGCCATGGGGAAGTAGGAGACAGCATGCGCCGCACGATGATCTTTAAGTCGCGATGGGGCTGGATGGGGGTGGTTGAAACGGAGAACGGCATCGCGACGATCGTCTTGCCGAAAGCGTCAAGGATGATGGTGGCGGCTGATGTGCGACGCGGTTCTCGTGGACAGAGTGAAGAGGAGTCGTCACCTCGACTGCGCGCGGCACGGAAACAACTAACGGAGTATCTAGCGGGAAGGCGCACCTCATTTACGCTTCCTCTCGACCTCTCGGAGGGGACGGCTTTTCAACGACGTGTATGGAGAGCGCTTCAAAACATCTCTTATGGCCACCTGCATTCCTATCAAGAATTGGCCGCTCGGGTCGGTGGCCCTCAGTACGCAAGGGCTGTCGGCAACGCCGTCGGTGCCAATCCCTTGCCGATTGTCATTCCCTGTCATCGAATCGTTTCACAGGATGGTTCACTTGGCGGTTTCTCTTGCGGCTTGCCGGCGAAACGACGGCTGCTTGCCATTGAGGGCTCGCTCGCCAGAATTTGCCGGAGAGGTCGCAATTCATGAAAGCGGTAATCCAGCGCGTGACGCGAGCCTCCGTTGAGGTGGATGGTTGTGTAGTCGGAAGGATCGGAGAAGGGTTGCTAGTCTTGCTCGGCATCGCCAAAGGCGATGGGGAATCGGACTGCCAGTTCCTCGTTGAGAAGATCCGCACCGTCCGGATCTTCTCCGATGAAGCGGGGAAAATGAATCGGTCGTTGACAGACGTCAAAGGGTCGGTCTTGCTCGTCTCCCAGTTTACGCTGATGGGAAATACGAGAAATGGTCGGCGCCCGAGTTTTGACGAGGCCGCTCCGCCTGAGGAAGCCAAGCGATGGTATGAAGCAACGGCAGCTCTCCTGAGGGCACAAGGAACCCCGGTTGAGACCGGCGTCTTCGCCGCCCATATGAAGGTCGAATTGCTCAACGATGGACCTGTCACCTTCATGCTGGATAGTCGCAGCGAGCAGTCCGTCGCGTCCTGAAGAGAGTCTGCTATACTAAAGTTTGATCTCTGTGAATCCAGTGTGAGGGAGAGATGGGAACACCGGTCCCGGCTCGACATCCGCTGCGACAACTCTTCGGCAGCCTGACCGAGAAGAGCTTCACCGAACATCTCGGCTGGCCCGATCTTAATGTGACCAGTTACGTCTCAAACCTCTTGGTCGACTTCACCCGCACCGATCAACTCTATAAGATCAGAAATCGGCAGGACAAACCGGTTGAGACGGTGGTGGACTTGCTGTTCGAATCGGAAGTCTTGCTCGAGGCGCAATCGTTGGAGCGAGAGCGAGAAGTTCACCAGCACATCGGCGATTTCACGCTCTTCATGGCGGGCCTCTTTCCCGAATACCTCCGCCGGCTGAAGACGGCGAGCGTGATCTACCATAAGGACTTCCTCGTGGATTATGTCAAAACCGGGAAACGATCCTACGGTATCGTCGCGCAGATGGCCGACGGTCCTTCTCCGGAAGAACCGCCTCTGTTCAAGAAACTTTCCGACAACTTCGAGCTCTGCGTCACCGGCCTGGGCTTCGTGCGCTCCGATCTGGATCGCATGAGAGATCCGGCCTTCCGGCAGGCTCAGGACCTTCTCCTCAATTGAGCCGTTCTCGCCCTCTCATTCTCGCTCACGGTGGCGCAGGCCGCCGTCCGATGACCAAGCGCCAGGTATCTTGCCTCGCTGAGGCTCTCACGACCGGCTATGCTGTGCTTCAACGGGGTGGTCCCGCGGTCGAGGCCGTGGAATACACGATCGGGCTGCTCGAGGCCTCCGGGTTCTTCAACGCGGGCCGAGGATCAAACCGGCAGTTGGACGGCGTGCAGCGAATGGATGCCTCTATTATGGAAGGGGCCCGTCTGAAGGCCGGCGCGGTGGCGTCGATTGAAGGCATTGTCCATCCGATTACTGCCGCCAGACTCGTCATGGAAGAGACGAACCATGTCCTAATAGTCGGCCCGCCTGCCGGCAGATTTGCACGTCATTTCAAGCTCGAGCGGCATCGCTCAGGTCATGCCCCGCGCCAGTTTGCCTATGACAAGATTTTCAACAGGCAGAAACGTTCAAGAACAGACAGGCACGGCACTGTCGGGGCCGTAGCCTTGGACGAGTCGGGAACAGTTGCGGCCGGCGCGTCAACCGGAGGGATCCAGTCGATGTTGCCTGGCCGTGTCGGCGATACGCCGCTGATCGGATGCGGCGTCTACGCAGACAATCGCTCAGGCGCCGTGTCCATGACCGGTCTTGGAGAGGGCATCATTCGCTTGGCGATCGCGAAGACGATCTGCGAACGGCTGGCTGCGGGGAAGAGCCCGATCATGGCGGCCAGGCAGGTGTTGCGTCAGTTCGTCTCGCGAATCAATGGTGCGGCGGGTACACTGGTAGTGTCACCGGACGGACGCTTCGCCATTCACCACGTCACTCCGCACATGGCGGCCGGCTGGTGGAATGGGTCTGGACGGCCTTTGATCAAGGGGCGGTTTGCATGAGCGGGGCGATCTTTCACCTAGCCTTCCCGACGCACGATCTGGTGGCAGCCAAGCGATTCTATGTTGACGGACTCGGCTGTACGCTGGGGCGCGAATCGAGTCGGGCCGTGACATTCGGGTTGGCCGGTCATCAGCTTGTCGCGCATCTGGTCAACGAATCTCCTCCCGTGCAACAGGGGATCTACCCACGTCATTTCGGGCTGGTGTTTCTCTCGAAAGTCCCGTGGCAGGAATTGGTTGAGAGGGTGAAGGCGAACAGACTCCAGTTCTATCAACAGCCGCGGGTGAGGTTCCCCGGGACGCGTCTCGAGCACCACACGTTCTTCCTGCAGGATCCCTCCCAGAATCTCCTCGAATTCAAACATTACACGCACGAATCGGCGATCTTCGGCGAGCATGACAGCCGTATGGTCGGCGATACCTCGGATCCCGATTGACGGTCAATACTCGGCGCGGATCCCGCCCATGACGAGGAGCGGGCTGCCAAGTGTCTTGACTGGACCGGTCTGCGTGGCGATGTAGTGCCGGTCGGTGAGGTTTTCACCGTTGAGCACCAGCCGGAGGCCTTTGCGAAGCTGGTGCTGGAGCGAGGCGTCGAGCACGACGAAATCGGCGACCGGCTGGGTATTAAGGTCATCGGTGAATTGGCGCGAGAGATAGCGAGCCATGATCGTGACTTCCGCCCAATCGGCCCGGCCACCCGTCATACCGACGGTCAGCTGGTTCCGTGAGACGTTCGGGATGCGTTTCCCTTCCCGGTCCTGCGCCCCGGGAAAACTCGTAATGGTCGAATCGACATAGGCATAACCGAGAGTGAGCGAGAGGAGCAGATTGACGCGATATAAGAGATCCAGCGCTCCACCGGTAGAGAGAGCCTTCCCGACATTCTGCCTTTGCGCAGCCAATGGTCCTTGCGAGACGAAAAGAATCTGATCCTTCACCTCGTCACGATGGACCGACAGGCGCCAGCGAAGGGCTCGGTCATCGAATAGTTCGCCCTCCAGCTTGACCTCTCCTCCAGTCAGTCGCTCCGGGCGAAGCTGATCGTTCGGGAGAAAACTAAAGCCGGCGAATGCAAAACCTCGATAAAGTTCGTTGATCGTCGGGGCCCGAAACCCTTGATAGACCGAGGCGCCTGCCCGAACGCGGTCGGTCAGGACATAGTTCACCGAAAGTTTCGGATTGACCACGCTCACTGTGTGATCTTCAAATGCTATAGTAGTCGTCGGAGATGCACCGTGGGCATTGAAGTTTTTCCACCAATCGGCCCGGACGCTCGGGATCACGGTCAGCCGCCCCATTGCCGGTAGGATCCATTCTCCAAAGAGGCCCCATCCCAGCTGCTGTCCTCTGGCCAATGTTTGGCCGGTGGGTCCACTCGAGGAAAAGAGATCGTCGGTGGTCTGCGCAATGATCGTTCGCGCATCCGTGCCCAACACCAGACGATCCGGCCCCCACAAACTGCCGGTCCATTGCAGTGACCCGCCGAAGTCGTTGCTGGGAATAGTCTGAATCACGTTTTGAAACTCCGCGAGGCGCAAAAGCGGGGCAGGCGTAATCTGGGACGTCACGTTTCGAAAGGTCTGCCATTGGCCAAAGAGTTTGCTTTCCCACAGGCCGGCCTGACCTTGGTCGCTCCGGATCCCAAGCCCCACATTTCCGATGGTCCTCGATGCCAGATTGAGGTTCGTTCCGAAATTGCGATCTTCGCGAAAGAGGCTTCCCGATAAGTCGACCGTCGTGGCTCCCGAAGGCGTCCAGGCCAAGCTGCCGTTGAACAGTTGATGCCTCGAATCGATCGTTCGGTCCACCGGTCCTCGTTGGTAGGCCGGGACAGGAATGAAGCCGTTCGTGTGGAACCAACGATAGCCCAGCAAGAAACGGAACCGGTCTGTCCCATATCGCGCACTCAAGGATTGCTGATAGGTGTCGAGTGTGCCGGCCTGACTATCCAGTTTGAATCCCATCCCTTCGGGCGGGGTTTTTGTGATGACGTGGATGACGCCCCCCATGGCCCATGTGCCATAGAGATTCGAGGCTCCGCCGGGAACGATCTCCACGCGATCGATATCGTTCGGGATCAGTCCCCAATTGATCCATCCTCCGAACCCGTCGTTTAGTGGAACGCCATCGAGTAACACCAAGGCCCGACGAACTCCCAGGCCGTTCAAGGTCACAGACTGTGCCGTGGGATGGTTGTAACGGCTGCTGAGTGTGGCCGGCTGGACGCCGGGAACCGATCTGAGCAGATCATCCAACTGATGACCGCCGGGATAGGGCGACCGCTCGATCTGTTCTCGCGTGAGCACGGTGACTGCTGAGGCGCTTTGGCTGACCGGTTCCACCGTCCTCGTCGCGGAAACGACCACTTCGTCTGTCGTCAAGATCGAAGGTTCTGGGGAGGACTCTTCGGCGGCCGCGGGACTGAGGATCATAAACGTCCCTGCAAGTGAGCAGAAGAGAATGATGGAACGAACCCTGACCCTGAATCCTCCGTCTCTAATCGGGGCGGATGTCATGACGCCCAACCTGGTTCATTCGACGGATGATGCGATCGTAGCGGCGGGTCAACGCTGCGGTTTTGTGTAATGGGTCATATCGTCGCGGAGCAGGCAGGATGGCTGCCAGCCAGGCTGCTTCATCCATCGTCAACTCATGTGCAGGTTTTTTAAAGTGGTGGCGCGCCGCCGCCTCAGCTCCGTATACGCCGTTTCCCCATTCAGCGACATTGAGGTAGAGCTCGAGGATTCGATCCTTCGTCAAGTGATGCTCCAATGAACGCGTGATCAGGGCCTCGCGGGCTTTCCTGAAGATCGATCGTTCGGAGGAGAGATAAAGATTCTTGGCCAACTGCTGGGTGATCGTGCTGCCTCCGCGCTTCAGTTCGCCCTTCTCAAGATCATAGAGTGCCGCATCTTTCATGCCCTCCCAATCGAACCCCTCATGTGTGAAGAACGAGGCATCTTCCGCCGCAACGACGGCGCGGCGGAGGTCGGGGGCAATCCGTGAGAGAGGGACCCAGATCCAGTGGCGTCCGATGGACTGGCCTTTGATTCGGGCCTGATACTCACGTGCTTCGATGAGGGCGGTCATCTCAGGGTTGACCTTTTGCAACGCCGAGATGTCCGGCATCGTGATCAGCCAGATAAACAGCAAGGCTGCGATCGGAAGCATGATGCAAAGGAACAGAATGAGGGTCAGACGTCGGCGTTGTTTGGTTGACTTCCGCATTGTGGGCTGCGTATGAGAAGGGACGAGACGAGAGGCTCGGCTCCGAAGGGTTTCACGACCGTGCGGTCCTTCTCGTCGTCTCTATTCCCTGGTTTTTGACCTTGGGGTTCCTGTGAAAATTCTGAGCGCGGAGTTTATCAGAAGTTGCGTCGGCCCAGAACAATTTCCGAGAGGAACGGTGCCAGAAATTGCCTTCGTCGGCCGCTCCAACGTCGGCAAGTCCTCGCTCATCAATTCCTTACTGCAACGGAAAGGACTGGCTAAGGTCAGCCGCACGCCGGGAAAAACCAGGGCGGTCAATCTCTTCAATGTCGCGACCGATGACCCCGGCCTCTCGCGTTTCGTACTCGCGGACCTTCCGGGCTACGGCTATGCGAAAGTCTCGAAGACGGAACGGGCTCAATGGGCCCCATTGATTGAGCAGTATTTGAGCCAACGCGAACAGCTCCGCGCGGTCGTGATGTTAGTCGAAAGTCGCGTGCTCGGCACCCATGATGGGGAAACAATCGCTTGGCTGAGATCGATCGGCCTGGAACCCCTGGTCGTGGCTACGAAAGTCGACAAGTTAAAACCCAGTGAACGCGTCTCGGCGCTCCGTCGACTTCAAGAAGGACTGGGGGTGACCGACAGTCGAACATTCATGGTTTACTCATCGGTGACGGGCGAGGGGCGAGAGCGTTTGTGGGCTGCCCTGAAGGAGTGCTGTCGAATTTGATCTCGATATAGGCTTTGTTCTTGAGATTCCCCAGCCAAGACTGAAACATATCCTCACTCTTCTGCTGGAAGACGAGCACTTGGATCTCCTGCTTCACTTCTTCATAGGGCCTGAATACCTTCGGTTTCTTATCATCGACACGAACGATATGCAGGCCTTCGGGGCTTTGAAGGGGCTCCGAGATGCCACCGGGCACAAGACTCGCGACGCCCCGCTCGATGGCGGGCAATAACTCTCCCTGCCGTACGAGGCCCAGTTTCCCTCCGCGTGACGCGTTGGGACCGTCGGAATAGCGCAGCGCCAGATCCTCGAAGGACTCTCCCTGCTTGAGCAGAGCCATGACCTCTCGGGCTCTGTCTTTGGCATCAGCCAGATCGTCGGGCGAGCGGGGTTTAATGAATATCTGGCTGAGCGTATATTCTTCAGGGAGTGCAAAACGGTCGCGGTGCTCCTGGTAGTACCGCCTCATCTCCGGGTCCGCCACCATCACGCCGCTTCGAACTTCCCGATCGACGACCTTGAGGAGAATCAGTTGTTCGCGGACGCTTTTGAGGCTGGCCGGATCTTTGTCGTCCAGTTTCTCTCCTTGCTGATTCAATTGCTTGATGGCCTGCTTCACTTCCTGGTCGCTGACATCGATGCCACGGGCTTTGGCTTCCTGAATCTGCAGTCGGCGCTCAATCATCGTCGTCAGAGCCATCGATTCCGCTGCCTTCAGCTTGCGCAATAATTCCTCGCCGCGATACTGCTTTTCGATGCGCTCCTGCTCGGGGCTCAGTTCCCGTTTCATTTCCGACCACATGATCAGATCGGAGTTGACGATCGCCACGATGCGATCTTCGATCTTCGAGGCGCGAAGATCTGGCACCCCGGCGAACATAATCAAAGCGAGGGTCGCAGTCGCGAGCGAGGCACACGCAATCGATGTGACTCGAGAGCGGGTCATGGCTTTGCGGAGTTCGGTATGGATCGGCATGACTGTATGTGCCGGAGGAATCTGTCCATCGCGGATGAATTGTACAGGATTCTCTGGGTGATGAGGAAGGGAAAGACCGCGGCGCCACGGCGCGCGTGCTCGCAGAACGCTCGGTTCGTCTAGCGAGACCCGTCGCTGATTCGAATGAGCGCCTTGGATTTAATGTCCGCGATGACCTCGTCGAAGTGCTGCTTGCGCTTGAGATAGAGCAGTTCCTGTCGCAAGCGCTCCCTGCGCGCGAGGTCTGCCTGGATGATTTCGGGCTCGAGGGCCGTAACCATGACGAGATAGTAGCCGGCGTCCGTCTTGATGGGTCCACTAACCAAGCCAGGCTTGAGCGCGTGGACCGCTTCGTCGACTTCAGGAACGAGCAACCCCTTGCGATACGGGCCCAGGTCGCCTCCTTTTGCCTTGGTTTTGATATCGATCGAATAGCGCTGGGCAAACTTTGCGAAGTCTCCTCCTCGGTTGATCTGGGTCTCTAGATCTTTCGCGGCAGGGTAGTTCGGGAGCAACATCTGCGAGACGCGAACTTTCAAGGGGGTCAAGAGTTCGCTCTCGTGCTGCGCGTAATAGCGGTCCAGTTCTTCCTTCGTGAGATCGATCGTATCTTTCAGCCGGTCCTTCAGGAGCTCATCTTTCAGGAGCTTCTCCTTGTAGCGCCGGACTCGATCGCGGAACGAATCGGTCTGGTCGAGGCCTTGCTTCCTGGCTTCCTGCATCAGCAGCTCATCATCGACCACTTCTTTCAAAAAAGCCTGTTTCCCGCCTTCTTTCTCATAACGGGCTCTGGTTGCTTCGGGAAGCTCGCCCCATTTTCGGTCGAATTCCGTTTGGGTGATAGACCTTCCGTTCACGAACGCCACAACACGTTCCTCGCTCTGAGGCTGGGTGCAGCTGGTGAGCAACAGCAGCGTGCCTCCGATCGCCCCGATGAAGAGAGAAAAGAGCCGGAAGACCTGAAGATGAGTGGAACAGAACGGTGGTCGTGTCATGCGCGTGTGCAACCTTGTCGGGGTTGAAGGATGGTTAAAACTTCGTTGTTGTGGTGGTATCACAGACACTGAGGCTTTGCAAGGTTGCGGTGAGTTCCGGAAAGATGGAAGGCCAGTCCTGATGCGGCATTTGGAGTTCGAAGGACAAGGGAGAAAGAAAACGGATTCGGGTCCTATATCGATCCATCAGGCGTTGAATCGCTGTCTGGGCGACCGGGCTCTTGGCGTCCAGCGTGATGACGACCGATTGGGTCTTGAGCTCGATCGACGAGAGCCGCAGGGCCTTGGCCTGTAATCGCACCTGCATGACTTCGACTAATCGTTCGACAGCGTCAGGAGGCAACCCGTAGCGATCTTGGAGCTCACCGTGGAGCAAGGCGAGATCGCCCACTTGGGTGCAGGAAGAGAGCCGTTTATAAAATGACAGGCGCTGATGGGGATCGGCCACATATTCTTCCGGAATGAATGCCGACACATTGAGACGCAAGGTGGGATCGGGCTCCTCTTCCACGACCTGGCCTTTGAGCCGCTGAACGGCCTGTTCGACCATCTGCAAGTAGAGGTCGAGACCGATGGCGGCGATGTGTCCGGACTGTTGCTTGCCCAGCAGGTTGCCTGCGCCTCGGATTTCGAGATCCGCGGCGGCGATGCGGAAACCTGATCCCAGCTCCGTAAATTGCTGGATGGCGGTCAGGCGCTTCTGCGCGTCGTCCGTCAACTTGCCTTCATCCGGGACGAGGAAATAGGCATAGGCCTGGTCTCCGCTGCGACCGACGCGCCCGCGCAGTTGATAGAGCTGCGCCAGGCCGAACGTGTCGGCTCGATTCACGATGATCGTATTGGCGCTCGGCACGTCGATGCCGGATTGAATGATGGCGGAGGCAATCAGGACGTCGGCCTCACGATGAAAGAATTTCAGCATCACGGCTTCCAGCGGCTTCGCGTCCATTTGACCGTGGGCCATGACGATGCGCGCTTCCGGGACGATTTGTTGTAGCCAGGCACCCGTGCGCTCCATCGTTTCGACACGATTGTGGACGAAATAGACCTGCCCGCCTCGACCTAGTTCGCGCAGGATTGCTTCGCGGATCAATTTGTCGCTGGACCGGACAACCTGTGTGCGGATCGAGAGCCGACCGGCCGGCGGCGTGTCGATGATCGTAAGATCGCGGACGCTGGCCATCGCCATTTGTAACGTCCGAGGAATCGGCGTCGCCGTGAGGGTCAATACATCGACTTGTGTGCGCAACTCCTTGAGCCGTTCCTTGTGTTTGACGCCGAACCACTGTTCCTCGTCGATGATCACGAGGCCGAGGTTGCGAAACACCACGTCTTTCTGCAACAGCCGATGCGTGCCGATGACGACATCGACCGTGCCGGCCGCCACCTCTTTCAAGATGGCTTTGACCTCCTTCGGCGACTGAAATCGGGATAGCAGGGCGACCTTTGTGGGAAAGGGCGCGAAGCGCTCCGAGAAGTTATCGTAATGTTGATGGGCCAATAGCGTCGTCGGTACCAGCACGGCAACCTGGCGATTGTCTTCGACGGCCTTGAAGGCGGCGCGCATGGCCACTTCCGTTTTCCCATAGCCGACGTCACCGCAGACCAGGCGATCCATCGGCTTACTGGATTCCATGTCGCGCGCGATGTCTTCGATGGCTTTGAGCTGATCCGGCGTTTCCTCATACTCGAAGGCCGCTTCGAACTCGTGGTAGAGCGTGCTATCGAATCCATACGCGTGCCGTTTGGCAAGTTCGCGGTTGGCATAAAGGTCAATCAGCTCCTGCGCCATTTCCTCGATGTCTTTCTTCACGCGGGCGGTCGTCTTGGCCCAACTGGATCCTCCCAATCGATCAAGCCGCGGGACATGCCCCTCGGCGCCGCTATAGCGCTGCACCTGATTGAGGCGATCCAGCGGCACATAGAGCTTGTCCCCGCCGGCGAATTCGAGAATCAGGTAATCGCTATCGAAGTCCTGGACCGACAGACGTTTGAGCCCCAGGTACTTGGCGATGCCATGTTGCACATGAACGACGTAGTCGCGCACGTTCAGATCTTCGAGCGAGGAGAGGAAGGTGGCGGCCTTGTTTTTCGGTTGAGGCTTATGACGGGCACCTTTTGCAAAGAGCTCTTCCTCCGTCAGGATCGCCAGATGCAGTTCGGAGGAGAGAAAGCCGGCGGAGAGGTCGCCGTGCGAGACGTAAAATGGGGCGCGTGTCTGTCCGGATGAGGTCCAGCTCTGTGTTGTCCACTCGATGGCCGGCACGTCATGTTCACGCAGGAGCGCCAACAGGCGATCAACCTGCCCGTGACTCCTCGCGACCAGGAGGACGCGGCAGGCTTCACGGAGGAGTTCGAGCATCGACAGCGTCTGGCTGAACGGCGTACCCCGCGCGCCGAGTCCGATGCTGGCCGGAACCTGTGCTGGAAAGGCCAACACCGGGTCCCACGAGGCATCTGTTTCGGCCAGCGGCTCAAGGGCCAGTTGGGACCAGCCGGTTGTGCGCTCCATCAAATCCTGCCAGGTCAAAAACAATCGTTCCGGGGAGGGGTAGGGGAGCGCCGCTTCTTGATCGCTGTGCCGCAAATAGCCGTCATCGATTCGATCCCACAATTCGGCGCAGGAGCGGTTGAGGGCAGCCGGTTGATTCAACGCGAGCAAAGGCCGGCTGGTGAAGTATTCCAGCAGACTGTGCATGTGCGGATAAAGGTCCGGCGCGCGCCATTCGGCATCGGGAGGGATCGTTGCGAGCGCATCCGGAGCGGCCTCCGGCCGAAGATACTCCCGTGCCGGAAGGACGACCGCACGATCCATCTTCGCCGTGGATTTCTGTGTGGCGGGATCGAAGAGGCGGAGCGAGTCGATGCTCTCCCCGATGAATTCCACGCGCAGCGGTTCCGTATAGGCCGTCGAGAAAATGTCGACGATGCCGCCTCGAATGCTGAACTCACCGGGAATCTCCACGACCGAAACCCGACGGTACCCCAATCGCAAGAGCCCCCCGGTCAAGACTTCGCGCTCGATCGCGCCGCCGAGCTTGAAATGCAAGATGGTTTGCGCGAACGTCTCGACAGGCATGAGTCGCTGCATCAACGCTTCGATCGAGGTGATAACCCGGACCGACGGAAGGGTTCGAATCTGCTGCAGGGCGATCATCCGCCGGGCCACAAGACCGACATGCGGGGCGGTCGATTCGTAGGGCAGGGTTTCCCATCGCGGGAATAGTGCGAGCGAGCTGGCTGAAAGACCGATCAGACCGTGGAAGAATTGCAGATCGTCGTAGAGTCGTTCGGCGGCTTCATCCGACTTGGTGACGATCAGCCAAGGTCTGGCCCCAAGTGTTCCCGATTGCGGGTGCAACAACGTGGTCAGCGCAAAGCCGGCGGTCGAACCGTGCAAGCCGGTCAGGCAGGGTCGTCCCCTTTCGCCGGCCAGTGAGGAGGCGAGTGACGAAAACCACTGCGTCGTTGGGTTGCCGGGCGAGCTGTTTGACACTGCTTATGCGGATTGTGAGCGAATACGTTCGATGAGAGACGTTGTGGACAAGCCAGGAACCAACGGAATCGTCTTGACGATTCCACCCCGGCGTTCGACGACCTCACGGCCGACAATGCGATCCAGCGGCCAATCCCCACCTTTCACCAGCACGTCCGGTTGGACCTCGCTGATTAATTTCAGAGGGTCCGGCTCCGTAAAGATGATCACGTAATCGACGCAACCTAATGCCGCGAGTACTTCGGCTCTTTGGGCCTCTCCTACAATCGGCCGGTCCGATGCCTTGTCGAGGCTTCTGACGGAGGCATCGCTGTTGACCCCCACGACGAGGAGATCGCCAAGTTGTCGAGCCGCCTGCAGGTAGCGTGTATGCCCGATGTGCATCAGGTCGAAGCATCCGTTCGTGAAGACGATCCGCTTTTTCTGGGCACGCGCTTCTGCGAGAACCGGAGCAAGCTGGGCGCTGGTCGTCACCTTGTCGGACATGGCCTCATCATACCGGCTGCGCGACGAGATAGAAAGAGTGGAGGTTAGTCTCCATCGTCGCGGATCACCCCGCCCAGCCCCATTACGTTCGGTCCATGGCGCGAGACGATCGCGTCCATTGCCTCGATGGCTTTTGCTCTTTTTTGATCGAAGAGACCAGGAGGAGCCGGCGTCAATGAAGTGAGGGCGAGGCCGGCAAGGCGGTACTTCGTTCCCGGTTCGTACAAGTCATGCAGTGCCTGCTTGATGGTCGGCCACATGTCAGGGTCGTAGTTAAGTGGTTGGGGAAACTGCCGCTGCCTCGTGGTAATGGAAAAGCGGGCGTCTTTGAGTTTGACGGTGCACGCGGCGGCGGCCAGGCCTTCCTGTCGCAGTTCGCGCGCCAAAGGGCGCAGAAATATCTGTAGCGTCTGCTCGAGAAACGAACGGTCCTCTGTGTCCTGATCAAAGGTCGCCTCATGGCTGGTGCTTTTTGATTCACGGTCGGCCACGACCGGATCATGGTCGTGGCCTTGAGCCAATTCTTGGATCCAATGGAGGCGGGTCCCAAAGAGATGCCGAAGCGCCGGTTGCCATCGTTCATCCAAAAGATCGCCGATGGTCTTGAGCCCGAGCGGTTCCAAGCGTGCGGCAGTTTTCGGACCGATGCCGGGGAGGGCTCGGATCGGCCAGCCGGCCAGGAACGCGGCTTCGGTGTCCGGCTCAACGATCGCGAGGCCATCCGGCTTATACGCATCGGCCGCAATCTTCGCGACGGTCTTTCCGGTCGCGACCCCGACCGTGCAGCGCAGTCCCGTAGCGTTGAAGATGGAATCTTTCACCAATCGAGCCAGTGCTGAAGGATCGGGATAGCGAGTCTGAAGGTCCGTCGTGTCCGCGTAGAATTCGTCGATGCTGCTCCACTCGGTAACGGGGAAGAGCCGATTCGTTACGGTTCGCATGTGATCGTGGAGCTGGCGGTACAGCGGACGGTCAGGTGGAAGCAGGATGAGGTTCGGACAGAGCTGCAGGGCCTTTGCCGTGGGCATGGCCGAATGAATACCGAACGGACGAACCGCATAGCTGGCTGCGGCGATAATGCCACGCGGCGGGGGGCCGCCGACCGCGATCAGTTTTCCGGCAAGACGCGGGTCTTTCACCACGGCTGCGGAGGCGAACATCGCGTCCACATCTCCGAAGAGGATTTGGCGGGACCAGCGCATGATTGGCTCCAGAGAAGGAGCCTAGAACGTAAAGGAGAGCTGCAGCTGACGCAAGGGGGGTGGTGGGCCTGGCGTTGGCTCGACGGGATTTCGGGCAATAGTACCCAATTCCTGCAAGGCGCCACGGCAACTCCCGCATTTGTGGCGACGAGGTTGGATCGTCCGGCGTTGGCGTCGATAGATGCGGCCGCATTGCCGGCAGCGCCAGGCGAATCGTGCGAGAGCCAGTACTTCCTTCTGTAGCGAATGGTAGATGGTGATGGCCAAAGCTCCGTCGCGATTCATCTCCGTCATCTTTCGGAGAAAATCTGGCCCATGATTTGGGCGTCGCTTAAGGATGTCATACTGCCACTGATGAATCATTTCATGGGCGATGGTGCTGACCAGCTCGTTCCGGCCGTAGGGAGATCGGACCAACAGATCGTTGAGCAGGGGAAGGGACAGGCGGATTTCTCGCGGCGGAGACCGTCTCGCGACCACATCGCGCCAGGGGGACCTGGGTCCCGCGCGACTCACGAACATTCCGACCGATGAAGTGAGCCGCCGGCTCCAGACGATATCGATCAAGGGAAGCACGCCGCCGAAGTGGCGCTTGTTCAAGTCGGACCAAATGGCGGAGAGTTGTTCTACTGCTAGGGGAGGAGTGGAGCAGCGGGCCATAGAGGGCCTTATCCCAATTCTTCAGTAACGGCCGCCACCAGTAGCGGCAGCATGATTTCATGGTGACCGATGAGCGCGTAACCTTTCCCGCCCTTTTGAGTCGGCCGGCGGACCACATTCGTGAGCGGTCGGTAGTGGGACAAGAAATCCATGTTCACGGTCGTGATGTTGGACAGGCTATGGCCGAGGTTTCGGCCCAACGAGACAGTTTTGAGAAACACTTCTGGCAGAATAACGGCGGAGCCGAGGTTGAGGTAGACACCGCCTTCCATGCCGGCGACGACCGCCGCGAGGCGGCGGAAGTCCAGGAGCGAGGTGGCGCCGATGGCCGCGCCGTCCGCGGCGGGATGCATATGGATGATGTCGGTGCCGACTGCGACATGCACCGTGACGGGAATGCCGAGCCGGGCTCCCGTTGCGAGGACGCTGGTTTCTCTGTTGGGGAACTGTCCCTTGCACCTATTAATGTAGTGGCCGACTGCTTCACCGAGCCCCTGCTGATCCCGATGTCCCCGGACAATCGCCTCGTTCAACATTCGGCCCGTCTCCTCCGCCATGCCGAACCGCCCGGCGTCGATTTCGGCATCTACTTCTTCCGACGTGTGACCCATCAGGGCCAGTTCAAAATCGTGAATGATGCCCGCGCCGTTCATCGCGACGGCGGTGACGATCCCCTGCTGCATCAAGTCCACGAGAATGGGGGTCAGGCCGACTTTGATGACATGAGCGCCGATGCCGATGATCACGGGCCGGCCTTTGCGATGGGCTGTGGCAATGACTTTTGCAACGGCCCGAAGCGTCTTGACGGCCAGAATGTCCGGCAAGGTGCGATAGAACTGGCTGAAGCTGCCTCCGCGCCGCCAGGGCCTGGCAAAATCGGAGACGCGCACTTTGCTATGGCGTTTCCTGAGCGGATAGGTCTTGAGATCCGTCACGTTGATCGGCGGGATCAGACTGCGGGTCGTGACGGGGAGACGTTTCCGCTCAGGAGGCTTTGCCAAGGAGCTGTTCCTCAGTCAATTCACACAACACGTGACCTAATGTGATGTGGCTTTCCTGGATTCGCGCAGTCACTTTGGAAGGAACGACGAAGGGAAAATCCACCATCGAGGCGAGCTTGCCACCGGTCCCGCCGGTCCACGCGATAGTGGTTAAGCCGCAGGCCTTCGCCGCTTCTACCCCCTTGAGCACGTTTGGCGAATTCCCGCTCGTGCTGATCGCAATGGCCAGATCGCCTTTTTGTCCATGAGCACGAACCTGGCGTGCGAAGAGTTCGTCATAGCCGTAGTCGTTCGCGATGCACGTGATGGCGGCAATGTCGGTGGCCAGCGCGATGGCCGGTAGCGGGGCGCGCTCACGTTTGTACCGGCCCACGAATTCGGCGGCGATGTGGGCTGCGTCGGTGGCGCTGCCTCCATTTCCGAAGAGCAACACTTTATGGCCTTCGCGGAAGGTCGTCGCGATTAGTTTCGCGACTTCTACGATTCGATCCACGTGCTCGCGGACGAACAGTTGCTTGACCGCGGCACTTTCAGCAAAGGCGTTAAGGACGAAATCTTTCATGGAATTCAATTCTAGGTGAGGGGTCTCATCCTGTCAAACCAGGCTATTTCAATGGTCACGACTTTGTCGGGGTTGAGGAAGCCTGTCGTATGGCACTCATCGCCAGCGCGATCATTGAGCCGACGTCGGAGACGCTGGCTGGCAGGATAAGCGTGTTGTTTACTTTGGCCAGCTCGCCGAATTTAGTGATGTACTGTTCGGCGACCCGCAGCTGAACCGCTTCCTGGCCTCCAGGAACCTGAATCGTCTCGGCGACCTTGCGCAGTCCTTCTGCCGTGGCCTGAGCAATGGCGAGAATGGCCGAAGCGGCTCCCTCGGCCTCATTGATCTGCTGTTGCTTCTTGGCTTCCGAGGCCTTGATGACCTGTTGCTTTTCCCCCTCCGCCTGATTGATTGCAGCGTCGCGCTCGCCTTCTGACGTCAAGATCACCGCGCGTTTTTCTCGCTCCGCCCGCATCTGCTTTTCCATCGCATCCAGCACGCCCTTGGGCGGGGTGATGTTCTTGATCTCGTAGCGTAAGACCTTGACGCCCCATGGATCCGAGGCCTTGTCGAGTTCGTTTACGACCTGGATATTGATATTGGTCCGTTCCTCGAACGTGCGGTCGAGTTCGATTTTTCCGATTTCGCTCCGGAGCGTCGTTTGCGCAAGCTGGATCAGGGCGAAAAGATAGTCGCTGATGCCATAGGACGCCCGTTGAGGGTTTAAGACCTTGAGGTACAAGATGCCGTCCACCGACACCTGTACGTTATCGCGCGTGATACAGACCTGCTCCGGAATATCGATGGCGGTTTCCTTGAGCGAGTGTTTGTAACGAATGCGGTCGATGAAAGGGAGAAGAATATGAAAGCCTGCATCCAGCGTGGCGGCATACTTGCCAAGCCGCTCGACCACATAGGCACTCTGCTGCGGCACGACAACGGCGGTCTTGGCGATAATGATCAAGACCAGCACCGCCAACAACAACACCACGAAGAGTCCGCCGGTCATCGTCACCTCCTCCACAGTCGTTTGCCTTTCTGGTTGCCTTCGCTCATTCGGCCGTGATCCATAACGTGAGCCCTTCGACCCGCTCGACCTTGCATCGTTGGTTCTTTTTCAAGAGAGCAGGCCCGGCATTATGGGCGGTCCATATGGTGCCGCGCAGTTCTGCCTTGCCGATGCCGCCTGGGACCAGATCCTCGACTGGGATCGCGGTTTCGCCTCCCATAGAATCCACCGCCGGTGTCTCGACCTCCTGCGCCTTAATCCAGGCCAGCAGCGGACCACGGAAGACGACTAGCGAGAGGACTGCAAGCCCAGAAAATAATAGCCACTGGAGCCATTCCGCCTGGACGAGTCCCAAGCCGGCCAGCCCGCCCACCACCAGTGCCGCAAGACCGAAGAAGAGAATATAGAAGCCTCCGGGCGTGATCATCTCGGCACCAAGGAGGATGAGACCGACCAGCATCCAATACCACCAGATCATGGCAAAACCTCGTCGAGCCGGGCATAACGTAGCGGACTTGTCGTGAAGACGACGAAAGTCTAAGCGCCTTTCCAGAGGTCGTCAAGCACAAGGACGCTGCCGGATTGTGAATTGATCACGTTAGGAGGCGATGTTATGATCCGCGCGCGATGGCCCATGAACAACCAGTTGCCGCGCTCGTCGTCGCGGTGACCAACGATCTTTCTCCGGCGGTCTATTCCATTAATCGACTGTGCCCTGAATCTCTGTGCTTCGTGCTTCCCGAATCGGCCAAGCCGCTTGTCGAAAGCGAAGTCCAACTCAAGATCAGCCAGATGCCCCGCCGGTGGGATTGGATCGTGCTTTCAGATTCAGACCACTTCCCGTCTTGTTATCAATCAATTGCACGATCGCTCCCCGGCCTGCTGAGAACGTGGGGCATCGAACCGGGATCGCTAGTCGTGGATCTGACCGGAGCCACCCCTGCCATGGCCGGAGCGCTCGCGCTCGTCACCATGCCCTTGACGTCTCGAATCGTGTCGATTGTGGCGTCGAAGGAGGGGCGAGAAGGCGATGCGGTGACAATTGAAGGTCGTGAGGGACTATGGATCTCGACCAATCCCTGGGATGAAGCAGCTGAGGTCATGCGACGAGACGGATGTGATCTGTTCAATCGAGGCGCTTGTGTGGCTGCCGGATCGATCTTCCGGCAGATTGAAACGCGCGTAAGCGGCGGACAGAAGCCGCTGTACCGTGCTTTTGCCGATGTGGCAGAAGGCTATGATTTCTGGGAGCGGTTCCACTATCGGCAGGCCTGGGAGAAATTGAAAAGCTCTATAAAGGCGATGGACATGGCCTCGCTGTTCGGCGGACCTCTGGGGCTCAAGGGAGCCATTCCTTCGATCAAAGCGAACGCGGCGTTTTTGGAAAAGCTGGTGCTTGATCCGGCAGAGGTCAAGGAGTTCCTTGCCTACGATCTTATGGCCCACGCCGGTCGGCGGCTTCGAGTCACGCACGATGCCGAAGCGGCGATGCAGTCGCTTTTGCGGGCTCTCGAAGCCTTTGCGCAGCTTCAGCTCTTCAAGCAGCACAAGATCAAGACTTGGGATGCGCAGCCGGAGCAAATGCCGCATGCGCTTCAAGAGATCTGCCGGACCTGCTATCTCGAAGACATCGACGGTAAGTACAAACTGCCGTTACAGGCGCAGTTTCGCGTGCTCGCCGGATTGGGCGACCAAATGGGCCAGGCTTTCCTCCGGGAATGGCCGACCATGAAGCCATTGCTCGATGCCGCGAATCATGCCGTCCTCGGTCACGGGTTTGAGCCGGTGAAAGCCGAACGTGTTCAGCAGTTGTACGATGTGGTGATAAAGCTAACCGGGATCCAAGACAATTCGCTGCCGAAATTCCCGACGCTCGCATTCTGAATGAACATCAAAATCTACTATGAAGATACCGATTGCGGCGGCGTGGTTTACTACGCCAACTACCTCAAGTATTTCGAGCGGGCCAGGACGCAGTACCTCGAGGAGCGAGGGCTCTCAGTGGCCGGACTCATGAAGGAAGGAAGAGTGTTTGTCGTCGTGCATGCCGAAGTCGACTATCTCGCTCCTGCACGCTACGGCGAGACGCTGCAGATTCAGACCGCCATCGCCGAGATGACTCCGGCATCGATCACCTTCTCCCATATCGTGTGTGAACGGGAGAGCGGGCGTGTGGTCGTCGAGGGGTCCGCGAGGCTTGCGGTGACGGATGGAAATGGAAAGGTGAAACGCCTCGACAAGGCCGCTGTCTCCGCACTACAGTCAAGTCCGACGAAAGGGTCATAGATAGATGGATAAGTTAGGAACCTGGCTGGCGATCACGGGCGTTGCGATCGGATTTATCGTGCTGGGCTGGCTGCTGTTTTCGGAAGGTCCGAAGGACAAGAACAAGAAACAGTAAGCTCCTCCCTTCTTTCGTGCGGCCATACTCCTCTCATGGTCGTTCATCCTGTTCAAGCTTGCGGTGAGGTAACTGGCTCCTGAGACTCCTCTGTGATGACCTCGAAAGCCCGTTTGCTTTCTTGTGGGGATGGAGATCTTGCTCCCGGTAACGGCGATGGGGCTTGAGATCGCTGCCGGCTTGTGCGGTTGGTTTCCAGCAAAGCTCACAGGAGGAAGGAGAGCCCTCGGTATCGCCGTTAGGAGATAGAGGGGTTGTGAGCAACGACGAGGGAGGAGGGGCGGTCGATTGCTGCGCCTGCCCACGAATCGGCAGCAGCAAGCAGAATGCCGCCAATGAAAGGGCGAAGCAGGGAACCCCGGAACAAAGAAAACGGTGTGCCATGGCAGGTGGATACGCAGGGTTCGTGCCATAGGTGTTCACCTCCGAGTTGACAACCGAGAAAACCGCATGCTGGAATGACCGCGGAGTCGAAATCTACGGAGGTTGTGACCATGGAAATGTTTGGCCGGGTTGGCTTAGTCGAGATCCCGATTCTGATCGCGCCAGATCAGAAGGTGTGGATGGATAAGATGATCAAAGAAGGGAAGATCGCGATTCCGCCAGGGGGGACGCTCGAAAAGGGCTCGCTCTATTCGATGTTTATCCGCATGTTGCTCCATAATGCGATGGAGGAACAAAAGAGGCAGGAAGCGCTCGAGGCGGATGACGACGACGATGAATAAAGCAGGATGAGGAGAGGGGCTTTCCAGTGGCCTTGCGGGACTCGATCGCTGTATCGAAAGCGATTCGACGGATATCTCCCTCGATACAGCCCGAGAGAACATTTTGAGCGTGACCGGAACCGAAGAGGACGTTGGGCCTTCGTCTCATCTGGTCATCCGCTGCCCGCTATTCGCTATAAATTCTTGAATGCTCTGTCGGCGGCGCGAATCGTTCTCTCGATGTCGGCCGTCGTATGGGCCGTTGAGAGAAACGCCGCTTCGAACTGGGAGGGGGCGAGGTAGATCCCCTGTTCGAGCATCTTGTGGAAGAACAGGCCGTAACGTTTCGTATCCGAGAGTTTTGCACTATTCCAATCCACAACCGGCCCTGCCGTAAAGAACGACGTCAGCATCGATCCCACCCTGGTCTGCGTCAGTGGAATATTTGCCTTCTTGGCCGCAGCGCCGATGCCTTCGGCAAGAGCAGCAGCCCGTTCGTCGAGCTTCTTGTACAATCCCTTTGCTCTTAGTTGTTTGAGCGTGGCCAGTCCCGCCGTCACTGCCAGCGGATTTCCCGATAACGTACCGGCCTGGTATACCGGACCCGATGGTGCGATCAGATCCATGATCTCCGCCCGTCCTCCATACGCCCCGACCGGCAATCCTCCGCCGATAATTTTGCCCAGCACGGTCAGGTCCGGCGTGATGCCATAGAGGCCCTGTGCTCCTCCATAGCCGACGCGAAATCCGGAAATGACTTCGTCGAAGAGGAGCAGGATGTCGTGCTCAAGAGTCAACCGGCGAAGCGCGTGGAGGAAATCCGGCGCGGGAGGGACCACGCCCATGTTCCCGGCGATCGGCTCCAAAATGACGCAAGCCAGCTGTTTCCCGCGTTCTTTAATGATCTGCTGAACGGGGCGTATGTCGTTGTAAGGAGCGGTGAGGGTATGCTTAGCAAAATCAGCCGGCACGCCAAGCGAATCGGGGATTCCCAACGTAGCCAGCCCTGAACCGGCTTTGGCCAGGAGGTAATCACTGTGGCCGTGATAACAGCCCTCAAACTTGAGGATGGTGTCTCGCCTGGTGAATCCCCGAGCCACTCGAATTGCGCTCATGACCGCTTCGGTCCCGGAGCTGACTAGGCGAACCTTCTCCATCGAGGGAACAGCCGCACGAATCTGGCGGGCCAGCTCGACTTCTAATGCTGTCGGAGCTCCGTAACTGGTCCCTCGTCCCGCAGCCTGTTTGATCGCGTTGATGACTGGAGATGCCGCATGTCCAAGGATCATCGGTCCCCAGGATAAAACGTAGTCGATGTAGCTGTTTCCATCCACATCGACGAGCCGCGACCCTTTGGCGCGAGCGATGAAACGGGGCTGCCCTCCGACTGATCGGAAGGCACGGACCGGACTATTCACGCCACCGGGAATGAGTTGTTGCGCCTCTGCAAAGAGCTTGGCAGATCTCGTGATTTTCATAACGGGGGCGCAACCTAACATGCAGGGGAAGAATTGGTCAAGGAAAGGAAAGAGCGCCGTGAATTGCCCCATGTGGGGTCAAAAAGTGTCTGATGAGATACTAACGCTGGCGGTTTTTGGATACACCGGTTCGATCTCTCTCGAGCACTCTGCTCGAATTCTCAGGAATTATTGATCTTGGTTCTCCTATCAGCATTCGGCCCGACACTTGCGTACAAATTGGTCCTGGATCACCATGCTGGAACGAGAGCACTATTTCGAGGGTCGAAAATGAGGATCGTCTGTTCCTGGTGCCGCAAAGAGGGAAAGGCCGAATTTGTCGGCGAGAAGGCTCCGTTGGACGATCCTCGAGAAACCCATGGCATCTGCGTCGTGCACCGGGCCGAGGTGCATGCGCATTGGTGGGCATCGAGTCAGGTCGCCGCTGATTCTGGCAATGACACTCGAAAAAAAGTGGCGTTTGCGCTCTTTCGCTGGGGCGCGCTCTTGAATCTCACAAAACGAATGCGCTCTTGAGAAGCACATACTGCTCGCAACTTTCTCCAATAAAGCTCCCGATCGATCCAGGAACAGCATCGCAAGCTGGTCGATTCCATCGGCTTGCACTTTGCCGCTGAAAGGCAGCGCGACGACGAGGTTCAGAAACAATCCGAGAGTCGGGAGCTTGAAGGGTTTGGCGAGAGCCCATCGCTGTTGTTTGGACGGGTAGGTTGGTCACGGCCTACAGGAGGGAGTTCCGCCCCCTCATTCTTCCGACCGCTTGCCCTGAATAATCCATAAGCCTCGCCGACGCATGTTCAACGGCGCCCCGTTCGCTTATTGGGGGGCTTCTCCGGCTTTCGCGGTGATTTGGCGGGGAATTCTTGAAGGTTCCAGTGCCCGCGCTTTGACTTCTCCCGCTCCGCAACAGCGAATACCGCGTGGAATGGTGTCGCGCGTCTGGAGCCCATGCCCGCTTGACCAGATCCCCAGGCCTCTCCAGCATCGCTTAGAACCTCCAAGAGCGTGGCATAATCCTCTTCGTCGTTTTGAAGCACCTGTTCCGCGTCGGTGAGAATCAGCACGTAACCTTTCGCCGGCAACCATTCCAAATCAGCTAGGCATTCCTCGAGCGCATCCCAGTTGTGGCCGAAGTAATCGGGAAAATCCAAAGCCCGCGCAAACTCAGCAAATAACCCCCCGCTCGTACGGCACTTGCTGCCCCGCAAGATTTTTGAGACGAAACCGTCTGGGACGTCGACCTGCGACTCAGCTCGTTGTCCGACCTTCAGCACCAGGAGGGACGACCAGGGCGCCTTGACCGATTGCAAGTGAGTCGTCAGCGAGGGTAGTGGTGTTCGAGCGGCCATAGCATCTTAATTTAACGGAATGAAGGTACGGTAATGATCTCCGGAGTAGTAGGCTTTCCTCGTATTCTGCTCGATCACGATCCGTTCTGCATCGCGTGCGCGACCGGAAATCTTCCGATTCACATCGTATTCGCGGTAATGGCCAGGCGGAAGTCTGCCCTCCCGATTCTGAAATGGACGCCCTCCGACGTAACCAGGAAGCGGCTCCCCGTTGCGCTGCTGCAGCGTTGCCAGCAAATCATGCGCCTTTTTCGGCGCGATCCGCTCAGCCTGATTGCGCGATCCAGCTGAGCGATGTTCATCAGATGCCGGCGCCGCGACCTGACTCTTCCCCAGGGAAGCTTCAGAGATGTGGGCCGATGCGCCATCATAGTGTGATCCAAATGAAACGCCTATCCATAGGCAATAGAGAACACAGAACCCGAACATCCAGCGATGCGACATCGCGATCCATCGTGCAGGAGAGAAGAGGCTCGGCGAAATGCGATCGTGCTGCGGAGAAAACCCTAGCATGTGGTCTCGAAGTAGGTCAACGTCGAGCCATTGGTCGATCGCGAGTGCATGAAATCGGCCACAACCTTTGATACAATGCGATGCCGGTCCAGTGTGTACCATGTGTACCAGACGGGGATGTTGTCCAAGCCCGTGCCGCGACACCTTCCGCCGGCGAATCCTTTCGGAACAACGATCGATTTCAGGTGACGATCATGTCCCTATCCGGTGTGTCGGCCATGCGCTGGTCGACCAGAGGCCTTCTCGCCGGCCTGGCCCTTTGCCTCTTGTCTATTCATGGGTTCGATGTCGCGGCTCAGACGGGCAACCTCGACCATTCGCCCGCTGAGATAGTGAAGAAGTATTTTGCCCTCGATCAAAAAGGGGCTAAGCTCGATGCGCTGTCCTATGAGGCACTCGCGCCATACAGGGATTGGGAGGAAGAACCGGCGTGGGGGCGAGTCGTGGTCATCCGAGGATTTTCTGTCTCGGAACACTATCTTCAGTGGGAGATCGTGAACCGGTTAGAAGTGCTCATCCCGGTCACGTTCGAGGTGATCGGTTCGGTGTATCTGGAAACGGCCGGATTCGTTCCGGAATCCGGCGTTGAGGAAATCCGCGTGCGCGTCAAGGCCGTCAATAATCGATGGAAGATCATCGAGCCGGTGTTGCCTCCCCATGTCGGACAGAAACGATTCGTCAATTTTGTGCGGGAAGCCTGGGTGAAGGAAACCGAACCAGCCAAACGCGAGCGCCTTGCGGTATTGCAAGACGAGTTACGAAAGGCCAAGTGATGGGGAAGACGGCAGTCGAATTGTTGATCTTCGATCTGGACGGCACCCTGATCGAATCGAAATGGGACATCGCTGCGTCGGTGAACCTGACACTCGCTGAACTGGGGTTGCCGCAACGGCCGCTCGAAGAAATTTTCGGCTTCGTCGGCGACGGAGTGAAGAAGTTGCTGCGGCTGGCGGTCGGGGAAGAGAGCCGCGTCAGCTTCGAGGATGCCTTGAGAGTATTTCGAGGGCATTACTTGGCCCATTGCCTGGATAAGACCCGCTTCTATCCGGGCGTGGAAGACGCGTTGACCCACTTCACGGACAAGCGCAAGGCCGTCGCGACCAACAAGTCGATTGAATATACCGAGGTGATCCTCAAGGGATTGGGCTCCCATCATTTCCATTTTGTCGTCGGTGGCGACGACGGGTTCGGCTTGAAACCGGAGCCCGGCATGTTGTTGCATATCATGGAGCGCCTAAAGGTGCCGAAAGATCGAACGGTCTTGGTGGGAGACAGCACGAACGACATCAATGGTGGACATAACGCCGGAATTCGCGTCTGCGCGGTCGGCTACGGCATGGGCAACCGGCAGAAGATGGCCGCTTGCCAGCCGGATTGGTTTATCGAACGCCCGGAAGAACTCATGGAGATCTTCGAATGAACAACAGGTCAAGCTCGATGGACCACGTGAGACAAACAATGCGGTGGGTAGCCGCTCCTTGTATCGGCATTCTGCTCAACCTGAGCCTTAGCCTCAGCCTGGTGCTTGCGTCACCTGGCCTCGCGGATCGCGTGATTGAACACAAACTGGCGAACGGGTTGACCGTGTTGATGGTCGAACGGCATCAAACGCCCGTTGTGTCGATCAACATGACGTTCGGGGTCGGCGGCGTGAACGAGCAGGTAGGGCAGACAGGTCTCGCTCATCTGTACGAACACATGGCATTTAAGGGGACAAGAACGATCGGGACGAAGGACTACACGAAAGAGAAGCCGATTCTCGACGAATTGCATCGAATCGGAACCGAACTCGAAGAGCGCCAACGGGACCTCGCCAGGCGGAGTCCGGAGAATCCTGGCAGCGCGGCCGAGCGGGCGACGATCGGGGCCTTGCAGAAACGATTCAAGGAACTTCAAGACCAAGCCGTCCAATATGTCGCGGGGAACGAGATGGCGCTGCTCTACCAGCGTCACGGAGGCGTCGGCCTGAATGCCGCCACAGGCAAAGACCTCACGCGATATATGATCAGCCTGCCCTCCAATCGGCTGCCCCTCTGGGCTGCGATCGAAGCCGACCGTATGGCGAATCCGGTGTTGCGGGAATTCTACAAGGAACGTGGTGTCGTCATGGAAGAGCGGCGCCTGCGAAATGATGACAGTCCGAACGGACTCCTCTTCGAAACCTTTACATCGGCGGCCTTCCGTGCCCATCCTTACGGTATTCCGACCATCGGCTGGGAGTCCGATATCCTGTCATTGACGCCGGCTGCGACGGAAGCCTTTTTCAAAACGTATTATGGGCCGGGCCGGGCCACCATCGGAATTGTCGGCGACATCAACCCCAAAGAAGTTATCGCGCTCATCGAGAGCACGTTCGGCAAGATTCCGGCTGCGCCGCCTCCGCCGCAGATTGTCACCACCGAACCTCCCCAGCGAGGGGAACGGCGCGTTGAAATCGAATTCGATGCCGAGCCATCCCTCGCGATCGGTTTCCACAAGCCGGGACTCGGCCATCCAGACGACTATGTGTTCGATGTGATCGACGAAATTCTGACGGAAGGCCTGACCTCACGGTTGTATGTGAGACTGGTTCGTGACGGCCGGCTGGCGGCTTCGGTGAGTTCAGATGCCAATTATCCCGGAGTCCGTGCGCCGAATTTGTTTGTCTTGAACGCCACACCGGCAGCACCTCACACGATCGCGGAGGTCGAGGCGGCCATTCTCGCTGAATTAGAGCGGCTCAAGACCGAGCCTGTGACATCGAAAGAGCTCGAACGCGTGCTCAATAACCTTGATGCCGACATGGTTCGGGCGCTGCGATCCAACAGCGGGCTGGCGTCGCAATTGGCGCTGTACCAGACCGTCGCAGGAGACTGGCGCTACATTCTCAAGGCGAGGGACAAGGTGGCGGCCGTGACACCTGCCGATATTCAGCGCGTGGCGGCGCAATACTTTACGAAATCGAATCGAACGGTCGCAACGTTGGTCAAGAAGGGCGATGAGAAACAGGTTGCGACAGTTGCTCCTGGCGAGGTGGCGCGATGAAGGTAGTGAAGAGTTTGGCCCTGATAAGTTTTACGGGCATCGCGGCATTGTTGGTGCTGTCCATTGTGACGGCTTGGGCAGGAGATCTTGCCCTTGGTGACCCGCGGAAGATGACCTTCAAACCGGTGGAATTTGCACCGCCCGAGCCAGATCGAGTCGTCCTCGACAACGGCATGGTCGTCTATCTCCTGGAGGATCATGAATTGCCGCTGATCAGTCTCTCGGCCACGATGCGCACCGGAGGCTGGCTCGAACCGGCCGACAAAATCGGGCTGGCGGGGTTGACCGGTTCGGTCATGCGGACCGGCGGGGGTGGCGGATTGACCGCCGAACAGGTCGATGAAGAGTTGGAGCAGTTTGCAGGAGACATCAGCATCTCAATGGGGCGGCAGGCAGCGTCGGCATCTCTCGACGTCCTAAGCAAGGACCTGAAGCGGGGGCTGCAGATCTTCGCCGGCTTGATCCGGACACCGGCATTCGAGCAAGCGCGCGTCGACGTTGCCAAGCTGCAAGCCATAGAAGGGATCAGGCGCCGCCAGGATAATCCCGGATCGATCGTCAGCCGGGAGTTCGTCAAGCTGCTGTATGGGCCGGAGCATCCCTCCGCCCGCGAAAGCACCATTGAATCGATCAAGCAGATTACCCGTGACGATCTAGTGTCGTTTCATCAGCGGACGGTTCACCCCAATGGAATTATTCTAGGAGTCACCGGTGACTTCGACAAAGCGGCGATGCTGGCGCTGTTGCTTGCGACCTTCGGCGACTGGAAGAAGGGCAATGTGCCGGAGTTGAAGATTGCCGATGTGCCGGAGTCAGCCGGTGCACGTTCAATCGTTCGCTTCGTCAAGAAGGACACCTCGCAGACGCACTTGCGTGTGGGCCACCTGACCATCAAGGAAAACGATCCTGACTATGTTTCATTAGCCATCGCGAACGACATTCTCGGCGGCAGTTCATTCCGCAGCCGCCTGTTTAACGATGTGCGAACCAAGCGGGGCCTGGCCTATTCCGTCGGCAGTCGGTTGAACGCCGGCGTGCATGATCAAGGCGTCTGGCTGATGCGGGCGGAAACGAAGCTGCCTTCTACGGAAGAAGTCATTAGCCGTTTTGTCGCCAACATGCAGCGGATGCGAACCGAATTGGTGACCGACGAGGAACTGGCGGAAGCCAAAGAGGCTTACGTGAACTCGTTCGTGTTTTCCTTCACGAGCCCTGCGGCCATCGTCAATCGTTTTATTGACTTGGAATATGACGGCCTGCCCAAGGACTTCCTGCAGCAACTACGCGCGCGCGTGGTGGCGTTGTCCAAAGAGGATCTTCTGGCAGCGGCCAAGAAGCATTTTCATCCGGACCGGCTCACCATCGTCGCCGTGGGGCCCGGCGAGGCCTTGGCAAGATTGTTGTCGGGATTCGGCGAGGTGAAAGAAATAAAGTTGGTTCCGGAGGGATGAAATAGGGAGCAGGTGCCGCCGACCAGTCAGACCATCATTGATTGCATCTCGCCCAGTGTAGGAGGGCGGCCCGTTCGTCTCCTGTGCTCGCGCAACGCGCGGCCTCGGAAGGCCCTCGTTGGGCGCGCGCAGTTGGAGACCCAAACAGGCCACCCCTTAAAGCGAATGAAATCTCAGGCGGTCGGCCTCTCTTCTCGGCGACACCCGCTTCAAAGAAAAGATTTTCCGGAACGGTGGGGGATAGAGGGAATCGGATAGGCGAGTTGATTTCTGAATTCGGGCGCCCGACATTTTACTAATAACTGCCCTCTGAGCAATGGTCTATGCCACTCGAAGATGACTTGTGCGACATCATCAAGAAGGCCCGTGCAGGCCTGAAACTATCTGTCGGTGAGCTGGCTCGCCTGACCGGCCTTCCCGGTGCCGACATCAGCGCCCTGGAGCGGGGCGATCAGGTGCGAGATCGCACAGAGCTTCGTGCAATCGCCAGTGCGCTTGGACTGCGGCACAGGCCACTCGAACAGATCGTGCTGGACAAGTGGGTTCCCCAATCCCTCCCGTCGATGCCGGGGATCGAAAGCGTTCATGGCGAGATCAGCGACTATGCGGTGAAGGGCTACATCCTCTACGATTCCGGCGAGGCGGTCTTGATGGATACAGCCTACAATGCCGACGCAATGATCGAGATACTTGAGGCTCGATCCCTTCGCTTGATCGGGGTCTGTCTTACTCACGGGCACGCAGACCATGCAGAGGGGATTCAGAGAATTCTTAACCGGTGGCCGGTTCCAGTCTACCTTGGCTCCGACGATCTCACATTATTGCATTGGAAGCCTGCGGAGACTCAATTGCTTCACCCGAAAGACGGGCAGATGATCCCAGTTGGCCGGTTGGTGGTCCGCTGCCTTGCAGCACCAGGCCATACGCCTGGTGGGATTTGCTACTCAGTTGAGATGCCCTGGGGACCGGTGTGTTTTGTCGGGGATACAATCTTTGCCGGATCGATCGGACGATCTAATCCTTTTCAGCTGTATCACACACATCTCGAATCGGTACGACGGCAAGTATTAACCCTGCCGCAGGACTGTCTGCTCTTGCCTGGGCATGGTCCTGGAACAACGGTACAGGAAGAACTCGAGCATAACCCCTTTTACACCACACACTGACGGCGGCCACATGGATGGCACCAATCGTGGCGAAAAACAATCCATTCGCGGGAGCGACGGCCAAGCGCCCGTGCCCTCCGGTCAATCTGAGCACCCACTGAATCCCTCGATCGATGAGGAAGAAGAGAAGGAGTCATCTTTCTCCCGTTGGACGTTGCCGCTCGCGCTCTTTCTCCTGACGATTTTTACCACGCTGTGGGCCGGTGCCTACCAAGCCTATGGCGGCCCGATTCGTGGGCCGGTGGCATTTCTACAGGAGCATCCGGAAATGCTATGGCGCGGAATCCCCTTCGCTGGCACGCTTCTGTTCATCCTCGTCACGCACGAACTCGGGCATTTCCTCTTGTCGAAGATCCATCGCGTTCCGGCCTCACTGCCCCTGTTCATTCCGGGGCCGCCGCATTTTATCGGGACGTTCGGCGCAATCATTCGCATCCGCGGGCCGATCATGAACCGGCGCGCATTGTTCGATATCGGCGTTGCCGGGCCACTGGCCGGATTCGTCGTCGCCGTCGCGGCCCTGGTCGTCGGCCTGCATCTATCAACCGTCGTCGGTCGAACGACCACGTACGGGTTGCAGCTCGGCGAACCGCTTTTATTGAAATTCATGGCATGGCTGATAATCGGATCCTTGCCGCCCCAAGCCGACGTGCTGCTCCATCCGATCGCCTTCGCGGCCTGGTTCGGCCTCTTTGTCACGTCGTTGAATCTCATTCCGATCGGCCAGCTCGACGGCGGACATGTCGCCTATGCATTGTGGGGGAGCCGGCAACGGACTATGGCGTTCGCGATTGTTCCCTTGCTGATCGTTTTGGGATTTGTCGGATGGCCCGGCTGGTTTCTTTGGGCCTTCATGGCAGGACTCTGGGGTTTTGGACATCCGCCGGTCATGGATCCTCATGTTCCATTGGGACGAGGGAGAACCGTCGTCGGTTGGATTGCGTTAGCAGTCTTTGTGCTCACCTTTGCGCCTATTCCATTCTCCTTCTACTCCAGGTAATCCTGCTGTCCTGCCGAAAAGAATCCGCGCAAGTTCTTGCCCTCTCGCAGGTTCCTTCGTAGTCTGGGTTATGGCTCCAACGTCGATCACCACGGTTTCCTGCCCAAAGTGTTCGTTTGAACAACCGGAGGGCGGTGTCGAATGCGCCAAGTGCGGGATCATTTTTGCCAAATACCGGCTGCCTCCGGTTCGACCAGCCATGCAGAGGACCGGCCCCTCATTCGCCAAGTCGCCTTGGTTTCTCGTGGCGAAACAGCGGTTCATTGATTTGGATCAGGCAAACGATTCTCTGACGTTCGCCGGACGGCTTGGGATCTTCCTCGCACTACTCTGGTGGGGCAAGAGTTTCATCGTTACCCCGCTCGAGACGAACGCCGCCGGTGAATCGTTCTTCCATCTGGTCAATCTTCCGTTTCATGAAGCGGGGCACCTGATCTTCATGCCCTTCGGTCGGTTCATGATGTTTCTCGGAGGGAGCCTCACGCAGATCCTGATGCCGGTCGTCTGTCTTGTGACATTCCTCATCAAGACCCGCGATCCCTTTGGCGCATCGGTCGCGCTCTGGTGGACGGCGGAGAACTTCATCGACGTGGCTCCCTACATCAACGATGCCCGGGCGCTGGATCTGATGCTGCTCGGCGGGGTGACGGGAAAAGAAACAGACGGACACGATTGGGAAAATATCCTCGGCATGCTTGGTTGGCTCCAGTACGACCACCATCTTGCCCATCTCTTGAACAATTTCGGTATCGCCTTGATGCTGGCGTCTTTCGCCTGGGGAGCTCTTCTCCTGCTTCGCCACTATCGCCGCTTGTCCTCGTGAGCCCCCACACTTGCGCGCCCTTTCAAACTCTCTTACGATAGGCCCCTATTACTGAGAGGAGCGCTTATGCGCCTGTTGGGGGCGGTGAGTCTTTGTGTCATCCTCTTCACGCCGACCGGCTTGCTGTATGCCGCCGATTCTTCCGGCTCGTCGAGATTCACCTTGGTGCTGGGCGGAGCTGCCGTGAAGGATAACCAGACAGGACTGATTTGGGAGCAGGAACCGGATCGGGAACATGATGTCTGGAGTCGCTCCATTGCCCGGTGCACTACAAAAGAGGTGGGAGGGCAGAAAGGTTGGCGCGCCCCGACGGTGGATGAATTGAAGACGTTGATCGATACCTCACAACACGATCCCGCCTTGCCGGCCGGACATCCCTTCTCGAACATCAAGTCCGAAATCTATTGGACGGCCACGCCGCATCCCACCGACGATATCGTGGCCTGGCAGATCAGCTTCTTCAGCGGCGAACCGGTGACCGACCAGAAGTCCGGCACACGACGCTTGTGGTGCCTGTTAGATCAGGCAAAGAAATAGGTTGGCCCGCAGGATGATCCATCTGCTGTGGGTCTGCTGGGTGCTCCTGTCACTCCTGCCCGCTCCGTCTTTGGCCGAAGAACCTGCATCGACGAGCCAGCTCTCCGCGTCGTTCGAGCCGCCTCCCGGCTGGCACTACGGCGCCTACCTCGATCTCAGTTACATTCAGAATTTCAATTACCCCGAGAATCACCGATGGCGCAGCCGCACCACCACACCGCGCAACAACGAATTGACTCCCAACATGGCGCTCATCTATGTCAGGAAAGACGCGACAGAATCCTCTCGCTGGGGCACGGAACTCGGTGTGCAGGGCGGATATGACACGGACAACTTCGCGTTTCTCATCGGTGAATCGAAAGTTTCCGGTGCCGATACGCTGCGCCAAATTCATCGCGCCAATGTGTCGTACCTGGCGCCAACGGGAAACGGCCTGATGGTCACGGCGGGACTCTTCAACAGCTTAATCGGGTACGAGTCGCTGTATGCCAAAGACAATATGCTGTACACCCGTTCATGGGCGGCGGATAACACGCCGTACATGATGTTCGGCGTGAACGCGAAGTATCCGGTAAATGAGCGGGTCACCATCGCCGGATTCATCATCAATGGGTACTATCATCTGTCGAACCCCAACGATCAGCCGAGCTACGGCGGGCAGGTTGCATGGAAACCGGTGCAACAGTTCACCATAACGAACACGCTGTACTACGGGCCGGACCAGCAGAGCACATCGCTGGAGTTCTGGCGTCTCTTCAGCGACAACATCGTGGAATGGAAACCGTCGGATGAAGTAACGGTGTCCTTGACCTACGACATCGGGACCGAACGCATCCTCAATCAGGTCGGGAACCCGCGGACCTTTGCCATGGCCGGAGTGCTGCAAGGCAAGTGGCATATCGCGGGGCCTTGGAGTGTGGCACTTCGGCCGGAGTTTTACTGGGACCGGAACGGACGATGGACAGGCGCTGAGCAATTTGTGAAAGCGGTGACCACGATGGCCGAGTATCAGTTTCCGTATCAGTGGATGAATACCGTCGTCCGGCTCGAGTACCGGTATGACGACTCGACCGGTGCCGGAGGCGGATTCTTTACTCGAAACCAGATCAGTCCTGGTGTGATCGGATTGACGCCTGGTCAGCAGATGTTGATGCTCGCCTTGCTCTGGACCTTCGATTCACCGAAGAGATGATGAGGACCAACCGCAGAAACGGGCTATGGGTGCCGCAGGCGCGTTAATCGGCTCTTCAGCTTGGCGAGGAGCTCCGTCAGCGCCTCTTGGCGGGCTTTGAGGATACCCCGGTCATCATCCACAAACGCTGCAGGCCCCACCATCTGTGAACGGCCCTCCGCCTCTTCCGAATAGAGCTGAGCCCCAGTCTTCACATCCCAGACCGATCCTTTCACCACACAAAGGGCATCACTCTGCGTGCCGTCCGCGAAATAGGCGCCGAGGATCGTCCAGTAGAGTAACGGCCCTTTGTAGTTGTTGTAGCGATCGACGGCCGCGGCTCCGTCGAACACCAGGAGGAAATCGAAGCCGTAGCGTGCGGCGAAAGCTCGAAGCTCCGCAAGCGTATGACCCTTTAACGACGTGAGTGGCACAAATCCGGCGCTCGTGGCCGGCCCGCTTGCCTGGACGCCTTTGGCCCAGGTGAGGACGGTTTCCCGGTCTCGATCTGTCCATTCGAACTCGCGATGCAAGAACCCGGTCGGTTTCAGATACATCCCGAGCGACCGGGCGCTTGCGGGCGAAGCGCTTCCGGCCGATGGTTGTTCAGGTTGGGGACCGACAAACCGAGCTTCTTCCTGCGCGAGTATGGCCCGGAGTTGCTCGGGATGAAGACCCTGGCTGCCGGCGCAGCCGGTAGTCAGCAGGATGGCGAGAACAACGACGAGTCGTGTCGGACTCATGTGCGCGTCGCTCCGACAGGGACGTGAGACAATTGCTCCAGTGCCAGCATCAGGGCGTGAGTGCCCTGACGGCTATGACCAAGTGCGACGACGGATTGATAGAGTCCATGCACGAGCGTGAGTCCGGGGAGCGTCAGGCTCATCCGTTTCGATTCTTCCAGCACGATCGCCATGTCCTTGAGGAAGTGTTCGACGAAGAAACTCGGATCGAGGTTGCGTCGGAGAATCCGCGGCGCAAGGTGGTCCAGGGTCCAGCAGGATGCAGCCCCTCCACGAATTGATTCCAACAGGCCGTTCAGTTCGAGCCCCGCTTTGTATCCATAGAGGAGGCTCTCACACACTCCCACCATCGTTCCAGCAATGACAATTTGATTGCAGAGCTTCGCATGTTGGCCGCTTCCCGCTTCTCCCTGATGGATGATCGTCTTGCCGAGTCGTTCAAACAACGGCATGGCGGTCTGGATCGCCTGCTTCGTTCCTCCGATCATGATGGAAAGGGTCGCGTTCCTGGCTCCAATGTCGCCGCCTGAGACCGGAGCATCGATGGCCGAGCAGTTAAACGAAGAAGCTCGCTCGGCAATTTCGCAGCTGAGCGTAGGACTCGTCGTCGTCATGTCGATCAGGATGCTCTGTGGCTTGAGGCCATTGAAGATGCCCGAAGGGCCGAAGTAGACCTCTCGGACATCGACCGGGAACCCGACCATCGTGACGATGACTTTGCTTGCCGCGGCGACGGCCTGCGGGTTTTCCGCCCACTTCGCACCTCGATCGAGGAGCGGTTGGGCTTTCGCTCGAGTGCGGCTGTGGACCGTTATGCGATAGCCGGCATCGAGGAGGTGGCCGCACATGGCCGCGCCCATGATACCGGTGCCGATCCAACCGATGGTGGTTTGTGAGGGAGTGTTCATCGGTCAGTCAGTCAGCGGCGTGATGCGATCGGCCACCGCTTGAATGATGCCTTCTCGCTCTCCAGCCACCTGTAGCCCCTGGAAGCTCAGATAGTAGCCGCCATGGCTCGGCGCTTGGATTGTCGCCTGGAGTTGGATGCGTGTCCCGTCTTCCACGTCGGGATCTTTCACCGTCGGAACGCCGCAGAGCCCAAACACCGCCACATTAATCGAAGCGGTCTGGTCCTCCAGATAGAACAGGTAGGCGCCATAGCAGGTCGTGCCGGCCGGCAGCTTGTAGGGGTCGAGCGGCTGAACGTTCCGCACCGTCCCTTCGAGGATCACCTGCCGGAGGTGGTAGTCGCGCGGCGCGTCGAGAATATCTCGGATAGCCACGGGGTCTGCGGCGACCGCGCCAAGAGGAAGAATCTGTCCTCCCAACAACAAGAGCCATATGAACCAGGCGAACACGCGGTTTGATTTCATCACGATGGCAGACATTCTATCATTCTTGCCTCCTCCGTTCGCGCCGGAAGAACTCTTTCGTCGAGAAGATACAGTCGCTATAATCCGCTGCGGATTTTCAGGGAGGATTCAACATGACCGTGAATCAGCAGCAACTGGATGCGTTTGTCACAGACCGGCGGCCGACGTTCGAAGACCTGCTTGGCCAGATGGTCGAGATTCCCTCGATCAGCATGGACCCTTCGAAATCCAAAGATATTCTCCTGATGGCGACCATGGCGACGCAGACGCTCAAGGAAGTTGGTGCCGACGCGCAGATCGTGGAGACGGGCGGCTATCCGATCGTGTCCGGCGGCTGGATGACAGGCGCCCACCACCCCACCGTCACGATCTACAATCACATCGACGTCCAGCCGGCTCAGGAACCGGAGTGGAAGCAAGAGCCGTTTGCCTTCAGGAACGAAGACGGCGTCTATCATGGTCGGGGAGCAACCGACGATAAAGGGCCCGCGCTTTCCGCCCTGTTTGGCGCGCGCTTTGCCATTGAGCAGGGATTGCCGATCAACATTCGATTTCTCTGGGAGCTCGAGGAGGAAATCGGCAGCCCCCACTTTGCCGCCGGCCTCAAAAACCGCGCGGGGATTCCTCGGCCTGACTCGGTCGTGGTTTCGGATACGATCTGGATTGCGAAAGGCCGTCCGGCGATGCCCTATGGTCTCCGTGGCCTTCTCGGTGCCAGGCTGACGCTCCGTACCGGCAGCAAGGATGCGCATTCCGGTGTTACGGGAGGCGCGGCGCGCAATCCGCTTGCAGAACTGATCGAGGTCGCCCAGGCCTGCGTGAATGCCAGGACCGGCGAAGTGAAGATTCCGGGGTTCTACCGTGATGTCGTGAAACCGACCAAGGCAGAGATCCAGAGCTTTCTGAAGTCCGGCTTTCAGGTGAGGCGATTCAAAGAGGCGTATGGATTTGACTCTCTCCGTACGGACGATCCGGCCGAAGTGACGCGCCGCATCTGGGCCGCGCCGACCTTTGAAATTCATGGCCTGACCGGCGGCTATCACGGACCTGGAGTGAAGACCATCGTGCCTGGACATGGCGAATTGAAAGTCAGCATGCGTCTCGTGCCGAACCAGACACCGGAGAAAGCCTTCGCGCTCCTCAAAAAGCATGTGGCAAAGCTGAATCCGAATGTCAAAGTGGAGCGGGAAGGAATGTTGCACCCGTTCAAAGGAGATTTCAACGGGCCCTATGTCGAGTGTGTGAAGCGTGCGGCGAAGGCGGGATTCGGCAAAGAGCCGGCCTTCATCCGTGAGGGCGGATCAATCGGCGCGGTTGTCACGATGCAGAAAGCCTGGAAGGTCCCGATTCTCTTCTTAGGCCTGAGCCTGCCGGAACATGGGTATCATGCGCCGAACGAATATTTCGATTGGGGGCAAGCGTCCAGCGGCATGAAAGCATTCGCACAGTATTTTTCGGAATTGGCCAAAATGGGAAAGAGATAAGGAAGAGAGTCAGCGACGATCGAATTCCCACCGTCCGCATCGGCCAGGAAGGGTAAGTGCTGCGTCGAGTTGAGCGAGAAAGTCAAGACGCGGAATCTCCTCGGTGCCCAGAGCCAGAACATGCGGGGAAGACTGTTGGCAGTCCATGAGACGAAATCCCCAGGCCTGCAACTGTCTGACAAGTGACACCAACGCGACTTTCGACGCATCGGATCGACGTGTGAACATCGACTCGGCGAAGAAGGCCCCGCCGATCGCCACGCCGTAGAGACCGCCCACCAAGATTCCATCCTGCCACGTTTCAACAGAATGGCCATAACCCAGCTCGTGGAGAGCCGTATAGGCCTCCACCATCGTTGGCGTGATCCAGGTGCCGCCCTCCGGATATTGCGGGCGAGGTCCGGCACATTGGAGCATGACCTCGTGGAAGCAAGTATCGAACGTCACAGTGAACTGGCCAGGGCGAAGGCTTCTTTTCAGGCTGCGGGATATGTGCAGTTTGTCGGGAAAGAGGACGGCTCGAGGATCTGGTGCCCACCACAAGATCGGCTGGTCTTCGTTGTACCAGGGGAAAATGCCGTGACGGTAGGCTTCGAGCAACCGTTCTGGACGCAAATCCCCGCCGACGGCGAGCAATCCCTCCTGTGATGCCAGTTCAACGGGAGGGAAGCTCAGGTCGCCAGGATTTCGGCTTAGTCTCAACATCGCTGACCAAGCGGAAGGAACAGGCTACGGCCGAAACAAACCTTCTTACCCCTTCTGAGGAAGCCCCGAGGCAAGAAGGGGTTGAAAAATCGGATCAGCGTCCAGCACCATCTTGAGCTGCTCGGACCCGATGAAGAAATTCCATACCTCCGGTGTCTGCCCCGGAACTTCGGCGAACCAGCGTTTGGCTTCCGTCAACCGCTCTAAGATCACGCGATTGTCCCGTTTTGGTGAGAAGAGGAGGCTGTAGGCTTTCGTGTATTCTGCCATGAACTTGTCCAATGGGTTCTCGGCAAGTGTCAGGGCTTTATCGGCATCCTGGTAGGCGAGACGCACGTCGGGATCGTCTAAGATCCGGTTCCACGCGACTTTATTGACGCGTGACCAGGCCAGTTGGAGCAACGCTTCCGCTTTCCCGGCTTTCTGTTCGTCGGGAATGTCTTTGACCAGCTTCTCATGAACCTCAATGGCGAGTTCCTGGTCGTTGTTCCATCGGAGAGCGGCGCCCCAACGGAAACGGTTGTCGAGTTGTTCCGGTCGGACCTGCGCCAGCGTGCGCAAGGCAGGCAGCAGCCGGTAGAGGTAGTCGGCCGTCGTTGGTTTATCGAATCCGCCCATCTCCATTCCCAACGACAGGTCCATGCGGGCCGCTTGCGCATAAATGTTCCAGTAATGTTCGTTCACCACCATAGCGAGTGCGGGATCTTTCACGATCAGATTGTGCGCGGGCATGGCGTCTCTGAGGATGACAGCATACAGATCTCTGGTCAGGACCGTGAGCGCGTCAGCTTGATTCGGATCGATGATGAGCACGCGATTCAAGAGGGCGACGCGATCGCGCAAGGTGGGAAAGCCCGCCGCGCGAGCAGCGGCGGCGACCAACAGACCCGGTGCATCCTCCGGCCCCCACCAGACGAGCGAGCCGGGCAGCGCTTTGCTAGTCTCTGTCACAAAGGGAATGATTTCCTGCGGGATGCCATTGACCAGCGCACCGGTCGACACCAGGAGATTGACGACTGCCGCGTCACCAGGGAACCCGTGCTTCTTCAATCCGGACAACACGATCCATTGGAGATCGATGCTCTTCAATGCGCGACGGGCCGGCTTGACCGTATTCGTCCACTTATAACTGCCGGGTGCTTTGGTGACAGGGGAGGTCAGCGGGTCTTGATAGCTGACCGTCATCGTGACGAGGGTGGCTGGGACCGAGATCAATGGCTGATTCGGGCGCAGGTGGAACGAGGCATTGGGTAAGACCTTCGTGCTGATCGTCTTGAGGTGCAACCCGCTGCCGGGAGGCGACAGGCCGACGACATCCATGACGAATGCCGAGGCCGGGTAGCGATAGAGCTCTTCTCGGAAGAATGCCAGGGCTCCGTTGCTGGGCCAAAGCACATCCATACCGACATCCACTCTGGTCAGTGCCGCTTCATGAACGGTCTTGAGTCCTTGCCAGCAGGCGTCATAGGAGGCGTCAGCCTGATCGGCATAGGCAGCTAGGCCTGACTTTGACGCGGCCACCAACCGGTATTGACATGCGAAGTCGAGTTTGGCGACCTCGATCTTGTCGCCTTTCGAGACCGCGTCTGCATAGCGCTGCGCAACTGAGGCGCCGAGCGCGAGTCCCTTAGACTTCTTCTGAGCCGGTGCTGCGAAGGCAATCGAGAGCGTGAATGACGCAGATGCGAATAGGACAAGGATGATCAACCGGCTGCGCGTATGGGAAAACAGGGAAATCATCACGGTTCCACTCCTTAAAAGGTCAAGATGAAGGCGATACTGTACCATGCGGATTTCGTGATCCGAAAGGGGCGAGGGGAGGCGGTTCGAACGACTAGGGAGTCGGCGGGGGAGGAGTCGCTGAGCGCGTAAACCGGACGAGAGATCGAATGTAGGCGAGAACCGCGCGCTGTTCTTCATCCGACAGCCGGTCCTTCCAGCCCTCCATGGCCGTGCGAGGCCGTCCGTTCGCGATGATCTTTAGCAGGTCCTGATCGGCTTTCACCGAGGTCTGGGCCGAGATCAAATTGCCGGGGCGGGGGGAAAGCGAGAGGGACTGTTTCCCATCTCCCCGCCCCTCCGAACCGTGACAGTCTGCGCAATGACGTTCGTAGATCGCCCGACCCTCTTCGAGTTGAATCGGTGCCGGGGGCAAGGCGAACGAGAGCGCGGTAATCCCGAGCAGGCTGCTGATAATGACAAGAGAGGCTACGAGTCGAGCCATTGGACCGATCATGATTGTGCTGTCCGGAGAATCTTCTGGCGAAGCGCCATGCGATCCTTCGCTGACAGCTGGGGTGTCCGGCTGTGGCGACAGAGCGTGACCGTCTGCCGGAGGGACGCAATGAACACTTCGCAATTCGGACAGGCGCCCAAGTGACGGCGGAGTTCCCTGCAAATATCCGACGGCAATTCGTCGTCGATGTAGGCCGACAGCTGTCGGAGGATGTTCAGGCAGTTGCCTGGCCTGTGCTGATGACGACGTCTCGAAGCCTGCCTAAGGCCCTTGCGAGCCGGTGCTTTCTTCGTCATGCGTTGGACCCTCCCGATTCCCTTTGCTTACCAGTCTGATGGTCTTCCTGCGTGATTCCACGGGCGCTCAATTCACGTCTTACAAACAGACGCGCACGGTGCAACCGTGATTTCACCGCCCGTTCGTTCGCTCCCATGATCGCGCCGACTTCCTTGGCGCTCAGTCCTTCCATATCCCGAAGGACCAGCGTCATCCGATATTTCTTGGGCAGTTCGTTGATTGCATGGTCGAGGGCCAGCCGCAGCTCCTTATTTTGGAGCGCCTCCTCGGGGGTGAGCCCGTCCATCGGGATCTGGAGCCGGAACTCGCCCTCCGAAGTGGGCACGAAGTCATCGAGCGACAATTCGCGCTCAGGCTCCCCCTTGCGTTTCCGCCGCATGCGCATGCACGCGCGGGATGCGATGGTATAGAGCCAGGTGGAGACTTGAGCGTCTCCGCGAAAACCCTTGAGCCCCCGATAGGCATTGAGAAATGTCTCCTGGACCAAATCCTTCGCCGACTCTGCCTCTCCGCAGAGGCGATGCGCATAGCGGTAAATCAAGTCCACATTATCACGATACAGTTTATCAAACCCGTCGGAGTCTTGGTGGGGCTGCGGATGACTGGGTTTCTGTCGAGGAAGTGAAGACATCGTCTGCCCGAGTCTAGGGAGTTCAGCGTCGCCTGTCAAACGGGAGATCGATCCGTTTCAGACGGAGAGGTGGCGGAGAGGCAGACACGTCATTGCAAGACGGAACGGCCGCTGTCTACTTGCTTGCCAGATCGACGGCCACCTGCCCATTGTCGATATGTAATGTCATGGCTTGCCCGACCTTCACGCGTGGCAGACCGATCTTCGCGTTGACCATGACCACGCCGACCGGCGTCCGGAAGAACACGAAGTTGGATTTCAACTTGGAGACGGTCCCTGAAAGGAGTAGATGGGCCTGGGATCCTGCCGGAGGAACCTGGCTCACCTGGAGGTCGAATTGCAGATCGTGGACTCCGATCACAGTCTGCGACTCGTCGACTTCGACGGTGAGCGGATCTCCTTCGTGGTAGGCCGCGAGCTTTTCCTCTTGCGTCCCGAAATGGACGGTCTGTTCCCCTTCCGCGGACCACCGGCGTAAGGTCTTCGAGTCGTCAGTCCCCAGAGTCATCGGTCCGCTGAAGTACCGGTGGACCAACGAGCCGTCGCTCCGCTTGCGGATCTCGACCACCGAGTTGCGTTCATGCACCCAGAATGTGACCTCGTGCGAGCCTTTCAGATCCTTCAACGTTGTTTTGGAGCTGAGCGTCAGGAGTCCGACGGGAGTTTTCAGAAACACAATGCCGGCTTTGGTGCGCCAAACGGTTCCCCGCAAGGTGATCGAAGGATCAGCTTCTACGGATGATCCGTTAGCGGGAGCACTCTCAGCCACTGGAGCTTGCGCGGGGGATTCGACTGTGACTGCCGTGATCGGTTCTGCGGCCGAGAGGGGATGGGTAAAGAACAAGATTGCGAGCCCGCTCACCATGACGGCAAGAAGTTCACGCTGCAGCCTGACGGTATCGTGGGCGATGCCAATCATTGAAGCGGGTTGATACGATTTTTGGCAGAGTGTCGCAGAAGGCTGTTCCTATCAGGCGCTACAAGAGTGCTGTGGCCCTGGCCTGCTGTCTCCGTGCGAATTAACCATGATGTCCTTGAGGAGTCAAGTTGAAAGGCACTGCGAGACGCTGCGGGAGGGAATCCTGCTAGTGCGTCGAGTGACCGACTTCAGGCGATGCGCTGATTGACGCATCCGGCCGGTTCCGGAGCATCGCGGGGTCAGATGAGGGAAAGCAGGGCTGGAGTGTGAGAATCATGCGGGGTGCTTGTCCATCCGTTGATGGTACACCGAATCCTCGAAGCAACAGCGCGGGCGTCAGCATGTGACAGATCCGGCACATTTCAAACTCCGCCCATTCGTGGTTTCCGGCCTGCTGTTGGAGCTGAGCGAAGACTTCACCGCAAAATTCGATCAGAATAGCCGGCATGGATTCGGGGGACAAATGGGGCCAGAGCTCGTGGGCCTCGCCGAACTGGGCCATGAGGGATCGAGCCCTATGATTCATATGGAGGATACGCATCGAGGAGGAGAGGACCATCAATCCCGTGTCAGGAGAAGGACCGGAGCTTTGATGAGGGACTTGCCAAGGGGATGTCTCTCTTGACATAGGAGAGACGTGGTAAGGAGCGGGAACCGGGTTTCGTTCAGCTGTTTTCGGCACGGGATTCCTCTCAGGAAAATACCGTGAAGGCTCTGCAAGAGTTGAACCTATACCCATTATGAGGTCGGAGGCCGGAATCGTTGAGGAATCGATGCCCCAACGACTTCAGAGACCGGTTCGCGTACAAAGGTCGCTGCTTGGCGGACGGAACTGTCCGTTATTTTTTTCTGACGAGCAGCCGAACAGGGGTGCCGGTGAAACCGTAGACATCGCGAAGTTGGTTTTCCAGGAATCGGAGGTAGGCAGGCGTGATATTGTCCGGATGGCCGACAAATAGGGCAAAGACCGGCGGTTGCACAGCCACTTGCGTCATGAAGGCGGACTTGGTGATTTTTGTCGGCTTCCCCTTTCGGACGGGCAGGGGATGGGTTGCCAGGATATTTTGGAGAAATTGATTGAGCTGACCAGTGGGAATGCGCTTCGAGAAGGAGGCGTAGACTTCGTCGATTATCGGGAACAGTTGTCGAAGGGAATCGGGTTTCACCGCGGCTCCAAAGAGAACTGGCGCCCAGGAGAGAAATGGAAAGCGCCGCCGTAGGTCCTGCTCGACTTGCTGTCTCGCCTGGCTGTCACCTTCTCTCAGATCCCATTTATTCACCAATAACATGCAGGCGCGTCCTTGACGGATGACGACACCGGCAATCTTGGTGTCCTGTTCGGTGACGCCTTCCTGCGCGTCAAGTAACAGGACGGCGACATCGGAGCGCCCGATGGCACGGAGCGATCGCGCCACGCTGTAGCCCTCTATGCCCCGGTCGATCTTTCCGCGCCGGCGAATGCCGGCGGTATCGGTGAACAGATAGCGTCGCCCTTGATAGACGGCCAGCGAATCAATGGAATCACGCGTCGTGCCGGGAACATCGCTCACGACGACGCGATCTTCGCCAAGCACTGCGTTGACCAGCGTCGACTTGCCGACATTCGGCCGGCCGACCACCGCGACGCGAGGCATCTGGCTCTGTTCCTGCTGGTCGTCTGGGACGGGGAGCAAGGGATAAATCGCATCTAACAGTTCAGAGACACCGATTCCATGTTCGGCCGAGATCGGGTGAAGCTGGTCGGTCCCCAACTGATAGAAATCCGCGACCAGTGTCTCGACTTTCGGCGTATCGATCTTGTTGATGGCGACGAACAACGGTTTCGTCGTCCCGCGTAGCAGCCGGACCACTTCATGGTCTGCGGGCGTCAATCCGGTTCGCCCGTCCATCAAAAGGATGAGAATATCGGCTTCGGCGATGGCCAGTTCTGATTGCCGCTTGATCAGTGCCAACATTCCTTCCGACGCAGAGGGATCGAGTCCGCCGGTATCGACGAGGCGAAACGGGCGATTCCGGTAGTTGGCATCCGCGTAATTCCGATCGCGCGTGACTCCCGGCACATCGTCGACGATGGCGGTTTTCTTGCCGAGAATGCGATTAAAGAGCGTCGACTTGCCGACATTCGGCCGGCCGATAATGGCGACGAGCGGAATCAGGCCCCCTTGCGTGGGGGGCAATGGAAGTGTCGGCGCTGGCGCGGCTTTGGTTCGTGGCATCGTGAGACTCCCACCGGACCGTATCACATGAATTTTGGCAAACACAACCGGCCTCAGGTACACTGTTTCCTATGACCTCAATTCACCTGAACTGGGACGAGATCGACGACGTCCTTCTCGACATGGACGGGACGCTGCTCGACCGGCATTTCGACAACTTCTTTTTTGAAGAAGAGCTGCCCCGTCGCTATGCGGCCATGCACGGTCTGCTGTTTGAAGAGTCCCGTGATCGCCTGATGGCGATGTACCAGTCCGTGGAAGGCGAACTGGCTTGGACGGATCTCCACTACTGGACGAGACGGGTGGGTATCGATGTCGTCGCCATGCACAAGGAACTCGACCACATGATCGATTTTCTACCGGGCGCCGAAGCGTTTCTTCGTGAACTCCGGCGGCGTGGGAAACGGATCACGATTCTCACGAACGCTCACCGCGCCGGCGTGGAGGTGAAAGCCGCCAAAACCGGGCTGGATCGTCAGGTCGACCGGATTGTGGATGCGTTCGAGGTGGGCTACCTCAAGATGCGTGCGGAATACTGGCCTGACTGTCAGCGTCTGGTCGGATTTAACCCGAAACGGTCGCTGTATGTGGACGACGATGAAAGTTGTTTAGATGCCGCTAGTCGATTCGGCATCGCAAAGATTGTCCACAGTGCCAAGTCCAGTTCACAGCTCCCTCCCTCTCCGACAAACGGCTTTGCGTCGATTGAGCAACTGTCCTATCTCTTGAACGGCACGCCGCTGTCCCATTCTTGATCCGGACCTTCCTTATGGACGGGCCAGCCCTTGGTACATTTCGCCAGCAATCCGCGGAACGTTTCGCATCTGGAATCGATCCAAGTGCACGAGGTGCAACCCGCTCTGCTCGATCAGTTGGTCGATCCGGCGATTCAGGTTGCAGCCGCAACCGATGACGTTTTGAAGAGGATTGAGCCGATCCTGCCACTTCGCGACCGTCTTGTCGTTACTCCTGCCATGCTCGAGGAAAAGAAATCGTCCTTCTGGCTTGAGGACTCGGCGGACATCTCGCAAAGCCTTTGCGGGATCTGGAATCGTACAGAGTGTCCACGTGCTTATGACCGTATCGAACCGAGGGTCGTGAAACGGGAGTGATTCGGCGGTCATGTGCCGAGTATGGATGGGAAACGAGACCGCTGAGGCCCTCTCTATGACCCTGTGCGGAAGGAGCCTGGCCGGGTCGACGAGTGTGAGACTCGAGATGTTCTTGGGATAGTGAGAGAGATTGAGCCCGGTACCGAAGCCGATTTCCAGGACGTCTCCCTGCGCATCCCGAAGAACGGCGGTCCGAAGCCGCTGAAACTCCTCTCCGCCCATCACCCAGTCCATCAGGAGAGGAAAGATGTAATGGCTGTACAGCCCCATTGTGGTGCGCAGTATAGCAAAGAGATTCTCCGTCGACGTCGGCAAATCTTGTTGAGCCCGAGAGGTCTATGTTAGAGTTCTTCTTCTGAACCTGCCCCCTGAGACCATGAGCAAGACCTACGACCATCACGCCATCGAAGCCAAGTGGCAGGCATATTGGGAGGAGCATCGTCCGTTTCGGGCCATGGACGATCCAAGCAAGCCGAAATTCTATTGCCTCGACATGTTTCCCTACCCCTCCGGGTCCGGTCTCCACGTCGGTCACTTGGAGGGCTACACGGCAACGGACATCGTGTCCCGCTACAAACGGATGCGGGGGTTCAACGTGCTCCATCCGATGGGCTGGGATGCGTTTGGACTGCCGGCCGAACAGTATGCGGTCAAGACGGGCATTCATCCTGCCATCACGACGTCGCAAAACATCGCCACGTTCAAACGGCAAATGAAGCGGGTGGGGTTGTCGTACGACTGGGATCGCGAAATCAGCACGACGGACCCGGCCTATTATCGCTGGACGCAATGGATCTTCTTGCAACTATTCAAGAAGGGCCTGGCCTATGTGGCAGAAGTTCCGGTGAATTGGTGCCCGGCCTTGGGAACGGTGCTGGCCAATGAAGAGATTATCGATGGCAAAAGCGAGGTTGGCGGGTTCGACGTCATCCGTAAGCCCATGCGGCAGTGGGTGCTGAAGATTACCGCGTATGCGGATCGGCTCTTGGATGATCTCTCCCTGGTGGAATGGCCGCCCAGCACGCTCGAAATGCAAAAAAACTGGATCGGCCGGTCGATCGGTGCGGAGGTCGAATTCGGAATCGCCGGGATCAACGGTCGGATCCGGATCTTTACGACCAGACCCGATACGCTCTTCGGCGCGACCTATATGGTCTTAGCACCCGAGCATCCCCTGGTTGAGGTCGTGACTGCTGCTGATCGTCAATCTGCTGTAGCAGCTTACAGGGAGGCAGCTGCGCGCAAGAGCGATCTCCAACGGCAGGAACTTGAAAAGGAAAAGACCGGCGTCTTTACTGGCGGCTATGCTGTCAATCCGGTCAACGGTGAACGGCTCCCGATCTGGATCGCCGATTATGTGGTGATGGGCTACGGAACTGGGGCAATCATGGCAGTACCGGCGCATGATGCGCGCGACTGGGCCTTCGCGAAGACCTATTCCTTGCCGATTCGTGAAGTCATTGCCGGCGGTGATGTCGACAAAGAAGCCTTTGTCGAGACGGCGAAGGGCAAAGTGGTGAACTCCACGGCGCCTGATGGGAGTTTTTCCATCGATGGATTGACGCCGGTCGATGCAATTCCGAAGATTACGGCTTGGCTGGAGTCAAACGGCAGCGGCCGGGAGGCCGTGAATTACAAATTGCGCGACTGGCTCTTTGCTCGCCAACGCTACTGGGGTGAACCGTTCCCTATTATATGGGTCGATGGGGAAGCACGGTCGTTGCCGGAAGAACAGTTGCCGTTGGCCCTTCCGGAGACGAGCAATTTTAAGCCGTCTGGAAGCGGCGAGAGTCCGCTCGCCAATCTGGAAGACTGGCTTGTGACCGCGGATCCCACGAGCGGCAAACCGGCCAGACGAGAAACCAACACGATGCCGCAATGGGCAGGGTCCTGTTGGTACTATCTGCGGTTTATCGATCCGAAGAATTCCAAGCAGCTGGTTGATCCCGCCAAAGAACAATACTGGATGCCGGTGGACCTCTACATCGGCGGCAGTGAGCACGCCGTGCTGCATCTGCTTTATTCACGGTTCTGGCACAAAGTGTTGCACGATGTTGGGGTGGTGAGTACGCCGGAGCCGTTCAAGAAGCTGGTCCATCAGGGCATCGTCCTCGGAGAAGACAATCAGAAGATGTCCAAGTCACGCGGCAACGTCGTTAATCCCGACGAGATGATGGATCAGTTCGGTGCTGACGCAGTTCGCCTGTACGAAATGTTTATGGGGCCGCTGGAGGCGATGAAACCCTGGAGCACGAGGGGGGTCGAGGGCATCACGCGCTTTCTCGAGCGTGTCTGGCGCTTGATGGTTAACGAAGAAGGCCGGTTATCGAGCGCGATCGTTTCGTCCGTGCCTAGCCAGGATCATCAGCGTCTGCTGCATCAGACGATAAAGAAAGTGACGGAGGACATCGAGCACTTGCGGTTCAATACTGCCATCTCGCAAATGATGGTCTTCACCAATGAGATGACGAAGACCGAGCAGCGGTCTCGGTCCTTGATTGAACCATTCGTGTTGCTGCTTTCGCCCTTTGCGCCCCATCTGGCCGAAGAACTGTGGGCCTTCTTAGGACATCAGGCGAGCGTCTCTCAGCAGCCTTGGCCGGTTTTTGATCCGGCCCTGACTGTGAGCGATCGATTGACGATTCCGATCCAGGTCAACGGCAGGCTTCGCGCCAAGATCGAAGTCGGCGCTGACGCGGCTTGCGAGGTGGTGGAGAGCCTAGCCCGCACCGAAGCGGCTGAATGGCTTCAGGGAAAGGAACCCAAGAAGGTGGTTTACGTCGAGAAGAAGCTCATTAACTTTGTTGTCTGAAGGAAGTTCTGAGTGCTGAGAGCTGAGATCAAGAAGGGGCTGATTCGAAACGAGAGGGTACAGCCCCTTACCCTTTTCAGCACTTACCTCTCAACATTATGTGTGTTGCTGGCCCTGCTCAGCGCCTGCGGTTATCAATTTCGCGTCGAGGGGGCTGGTCCCACCATTGGAGAGCCGGCGGGAGCAGCGTCTTCAGCCCCGCCGCCGCGCGTCATCATCCAAACACTGAAGAACTCGACCTTCGAGCCGAATCTGGAATCGCGGTTCACGAATTACCTCAGGCATGAGTTTTCATCGGGAAGCGGCGCTCAGATTGTCCCGCAGACAGAAGCTGCAGATCTGATAGTTTCGGGGGACATTCTCTCGGTCACCCTCCCGACTCTCAGCTTTACCCAGACAACCACGTTAGAGAGCCGGGCGGAGGTAGTTGTCTCGATCAAAGTGGAAGAGACGAGGACGAAGCGGGTAGTGTGGACTCAAGCGGTGAAGGGAGCCTCGGAGTTTTACGTGACGACGGACCTGCAGTTCAATCGCGTCCTCCAGAACCGAGCCTTGGAACAAGCCGGCCGATTCGTCGCAGAAGATCTTGCATCCCGCTTTCTCTTACAGTTGGAATCCGGTCGGTTGACGAAACCGGTGGCGAACGCCGCACCAACTCAACCGGATAAACCCTAAGACCGAACGTGGTTATGCCCCAAGCCGTATCAGTGGCTCAACTGACGACACAACTTGCGCAGGGTATGGTAGCCCCCGTCTATCTGCTGATAGGGGAAGAAGACCTGCTCCGCCATGCCGCGTTGTCCCAACTCAAGCAGTCACTGCTGGGCGAGGGCGGCGACGATTTCAACTGTGATGTGTTCTACGGAGATGAGGCCGAAGGGGCGCAGATTGTCTCCTGTGCTTCCGAAATCGCCGTGTTTGCCTCGCGCCGTCTGGTCATTGTGAAGGCGGCGGACAAGCTTCCTGCCAGGCAATGTGAGGCATTGCTTCCCTACCTCAAGGTCCCCAACGAGTCGTCGACACTCGTGTTCGTGGCCTCTAAGCTCGACGGCAGACTCAAATTTACGCAAGCCCTCATACAGGCCGCGGTCGCGGTGGATTGCGCTCCGCTGAAAGAGTCACAACTTGTGCCTTGGCTCAAACAAGAAGCCGACCGTGTCGGCGTGCGGATCGACGAGGAAGCGATTCACTTGCTGAAAGAAGCCTGTGGCGGCTCGCTGTATTCCGTCAGACGCGAAGTCGAAAAAGTGGCTTCATACGTGCCGGCCGGCAGGATTGTCACGGCTCGCGACGTCGCGACATTGCGTGGGACGGAGCCCGGGGCGTCGGTATTTGACTTGGCTGCGGCTATTGGAGCGAAGGACCGAGGAAGGGCCTTGGCCATCGTGGCTCGTAACATGGATGCGGGTGAGGCCCCGCTCAGAATTTTGGGTTCGCTGGCCTGGCAGTATCGCCGGTTGTGGAAAGTGAAAGAGTTGATGAGACAGGGAGGGCGAGAAGGCGAAGCGGCCAGGATGTTGCGAATGGATCCGCATAAAGTTCGCGCATTTCTCGGTCAGTTTCCCGAAGTGCATCTGCAGGATGCGTTACGAGCGTTTCTTGAAGCGGACGGAAAACTGAAGGGAGGCAGCGGGGGCAGGCCTGCGATGCTCCTCGACCGGCTGATCTTGCAACTCTGCGATCGCCCGCAAGCGGAGGCGCGCAAAGCTGAGACAGCCTCTCCGGCACCCGGCGGGCCGGCACGAGCGAGAACGTTGTCGAATGTCCGGACGATTAGCGCGACGCGGTCAAGGAATTGACGTGTTGCGTGAGGCGCGAAATGCGGCGAGAAGCCGTGTTCCGTTTCAGCACACCCTTCGTCACGGCCTTGCTGAGAGCCGACGTGGCTTCGCGCAGAGAAGTCTTGGCGTCGTCAACCTTTTTGTCGGCAACGGCTGCTTGGACCTTCTTAACCAGGCTCTTCACCGCGCTCAACGTGGCACGGTTACGGGCCTGCCGCTTTACGGCCTGTCTGGCTCGACGAATCGTAGATTTATGGATGACTGGCATAGCAAACTCCTGTAAAAGAGAAGCGAGTTTGTATCATATGGTTCACCGGATCGTCAAGTTGAGCTGCCAAATCAAGGATTGATCGATGAGTAAGATCATTGCGCGTGACCGGCTGATTCTTGCCCTCGATGTGCCATCCGCGGCCGAGGCGGAGCGGCTGATGGATCAGGTGCAAGACCAGATTTCCTTCGTGAAAGTCGGGTTAGAGCTGTATACGGCGGCCGGACCCGAGATTGTCCAGCGTATGCTCCAACGGGGGAAGCGGGTCTTTCTCGACCTCAAATTTCTCGATATCGAGGAAACCGTCCGGCGTGCGACGGAACGGGTTGCAGCGATGGGTGTGGAATTCCTGACTATCCATGCCAATCGGAAAGCGCTGGCTGCGGCAGTGAAAGGACGTGGCGGCTCGCCGCTGAAGCTCCTGGCGGTCACGGTACTGACCAACTTCGACAGCCATGATTTGCGAGAGATGGGTATTCAGTATACGGTTCAGGAACTGGTGACGGCGCGCGCGCTCCTCGCCTCTGAGATGGGGTGTGACGGTGTGGTTGCGTCTGGTGAAGAGCCCGGTGTACTCCGGCCCAAAGTGGGGCCGCGATTCGTGATCGTGACACCGGGCGTTCGCCCGTTGGGCAAGGATGTCGATGATCATGCAAGGGCAACGACGCCGACCCAGACGATTGCCGCAGGGGCCGACTATCTTGTGATCGGTCGGCCGATTCGCGCCGCATCCGATCCGGCCGCCGCCGCCGCCGTTATTATTATGGAAATGCAATCGGCGTTTGATGCCAGAAGTTAAGGCGGATCCTGCGAGTTGCGAGCCTTCTTCGCACTTTGCTAATATCTTTCTCCCTGTTCCTTCTCTCCCGACCTGTTCCCTGCGTGGTGGGTGTAGCTCAGCTGGTTAGAGCGCCGGATTGTGGATCCGGAGGTCGCGGGTTCGAAACCCGTCATCCACCCCATGACCTCTCTGCATAACTACTGGATATGTCGGCTCCTTTGATAGAGCGGCTGTCGGCTGCAAGAGTATCACCATTTCCCAAAGGGATTCGAGACGATTTACCTGTGATCGAGTCGTTGCGGGCAGTGCCAAGAATTCTTAGACAAAATCCAGGCAGTGCCAAGAATTCTTAGAATTCAGTGCCAAAATCGATTGCAGCGATGGCTCGTAAGTGATTGATTTGCGGTCTGGTCTGCTGGCAAGTTTTCTTGGAACTGACAGGATAGATCGTCTGATTAGGCGAGGCTGAGCTCTGGGCCAGGGTGACCGGTTGCGCCGAGGTTGCAGAATCGGGGGCAAGATGTCGTGAAACGGGAGGGGTATCGAGGCGATCAACGGCCTGTGTGTTCCCGCCAGGAATCAAATGCCCGTACAAGTCGACGGTGATGGCGATGGAGCTATGCCCAAGCTGGTCCTTCACGTAGACCGGGCTTTCCCCGTTTTGCAGGAGTATCGAAGCAAAAATGTGTCTCAAATCATGGAATCGCACCTGCGGATCCCCCCTCGCTTTAACAACCTGAAGAACTTCAGGCGAACGAAATTGTGATGCCACTGCTGGCCTTTGTCGTCACAAAACACCCATCGAGATGGCGGCTCCGGCTGGTGAGTCACCGCTTCTAACTGGCGATCCAGCTGCAAGGCCTGCAACGTTTCGTGCAACTCTCGCGACATATCGACACGCCGGGACTCTCCACTTTTCGGGGTGGTCAACGTCCCACGGGCCATATTGCGACTGACCTAGCCGGGCTGATTTGGTCCAGATGGAATGTTAGTCTGGCCACAAAACCCAGGAGGTCAGCATCATGCCCAGAAAGCGGTACACCCCTGAAGAGATCATTCAGCATCTGCGCACCGTGGAACTGGAGACGGGCAAAGGCCTGCCCGTGCTCGACGCCTGTCGGAAGCTCGGAATCACCGAACAAGATGCGCGATCAGCTGCTCAACGGCGAGCTGTTCTACACGCTGCACGAAGCTCAAATCATCATCGAACGATGGCGAATTCACTACAACACAGTCCGTCCGCATAGTAGTCTCGGGGGCCAGCCACCCGCTCCCGAAACCCTCCAGCTTGCGAGCTGAGGACTAACATCGTAGGTGGTACAAAAACTCCCGGCTGGTCACTGGCGGTGCCGGAGTGGTTGACGGTGGAGGTTCCTGAATAAAAGGAGGGTGCCGAAGCCGGAATGTGATTTTGGGCTAGCTCAGCACCTTCAATGATCACGCTGGGCCTCACAGGGTTTGAATCCGAAATTCAGGGGCTTGCGACCTGAAAAGAAGTGAGATGGAATGACAGAAGTAGCACTACTATACGACCGTTTTACGACCGGCATTATCTCTAGTTCGAGTCTTGCTAGGGTCCCCTTCCTGGACGAAATTCACAATTCGCACGACGCCGCAGCTTTAGCGGAAACCCCTGCTTGCACTCTAACGACGACACCTGATGCGGCTAGTTCATCTCGGTCCAACCCGCTACTCGTGAACGAAACATCACAGTGCGACGGGTTGTTCTGATGAGGTACGCGTCACCCGTGTGTTCGATGGCTTGGGGCTGTTCATCCCCCTGAAGGTCAAGCGCATGGAAGCCATTCACGAAGGCTGAAAGCCCTACCAAGCGAGCGGTCGTGACCACCAGCGCCACATGGCCTTCGGCTCGCAGTTCGCGTACTTGTTCATTGACGCCTAACGCATCACTGGACCAATGGGCTTGCGGTTCTTGGAACCCATAGAGATGCTGGTCTGTGGCCACAATGCTTAATTCGCGGATGACAGAGGACCGCGTGACGTGCTCCTCCACGTCAAGCGGTTGTTCACTCCAATGACGCAGTGTGGAAGAAAATCCAAGCAGTCTGACCGTGGTGATGGCCAGGGCGGTCAACCCCTGACCTTTGGCACTCACCACCCTCTCACCGACGGACAATGCGATGTCAGACTGCCCTGTACCGGTGACGGCTACAATCTTATCCTTCCCGACGGAGACCAATACATCGGTGAATCGGCCCTGGGCCCAACTCAAGGAGCCCAAGAGCAGAAGCATCCCCGTAAGGAGGAGATATACAGCAGCGGATTGGCGAGGGGTCATTCGGCAAGCCACGAGGACGCTCAATGACATCGGTATGCCATCTAGTCAACCATACTCCCGCCCAAAGAGTTCAGGGTTTTACTGATTCTTTGGCCTCTTGCCCCGACGAGGGCGATGAGGGATTGGTGCTCTTGCCAGGGAATGGAATGGTGATACCCACGCCCGCCTAGCTGGAGCCCGGCGTGGTACCATGCCCTATCACTTGTGCCCGTGGGCGAGTCTTCGGGTCGTCCGGGCTTGTCGTGCTACAGGCCGCCATCAGCGTCAAGCCAGCAATCCAACCGATCCACCCTACGCTGGTCCTTATGCCGGTATACCGTAGCATCTCCAACATACAAGTGTCCGGTGTTGAGGCCTGATCATCTCCCTCTCTTCGAAGTTCTGATCGTTCCCCTGCAGTTCGTCTAGCGATTCCTCGTCGTCAGGCGAGGATGTTCTCTCTCACGACGATGCGTTCGTGATCATTTGCGCTTGGTCTTCGTGTTCTTTGTTGCCATGGGATCGCGACGACCGAACAGAGTATCTGCATCCTTCTTCTGCTCGTTCGACATGCTGTTATAGAGCGCCTCGAAGACTGGGACGAAATTCTTGAGCCCCTCAGCATGTGCACCGGCGATCTCGGCATAGGACTTGACATCCTCGACAGCGGTCATGGTCGTTGCTTTGTCGGACCTGGTTTTATGGAGTGCTTCCATTACTTTCTCATTGTCCCGCATCACCTGGGTGACCTTGCTCCAGAGGTCTTCCTGTGCCGGTGTGATTTTAAGTTCGGCATGAAGCTCGTTGATGCGGGCCTCAACGGGGTTCATGGCTTCTGGGCTTGAGCGCTGCTTTGTCGTACCCGGCGCTTCTGTTGAGGATGCCTGCGCCACAATGATGGGTGCTGGGAGCGACTCAGCCGTGGGTGCGTGGGGGAGGTCACTCCCATCCCCACGCGAAGGGTCTGTGAGCGTGAGAGTAACGAGGAGCACCAACGCAGCGTAAGTGAAGGGATATGCAACGTGTTTCATGATCTGTCTCCGATTGAGAGGTTGATGCACTCGCCGATGGGTCGATAGCCGGTGATTCAACTGTGTCCTCGACGGCACTGTTAGTCGCGCAACTAGAACGGTCGGTACTGATGCAGTCTCTCCCACCTGGCTTAGGTCCCCGAGGTGGACGATCCCAATGACGATGTGGATCTTGAGCTAGCGCCTATGGTGTCCTCCGTGAGGCCACCCGTAGAACCCCCCGTAGCGCTTCCCATAGTATCCTCCATACCGGTACCCGAACGCTGGGGGAGCGAGGTATACGCCCGGTCCATAGTAGCCAGGGCTATAGTAGTAGGGGGCAGGGAAATACGTCCCGACATACGGCGGCGGGGGTGGTACTGACTGCGGCGCGACTTGCGGTGGAGGGCTCTGCGTGGCTGGTGGTGGTGCCGCACTCGGGTTGAATTGGGCATCATATTCCTCACAATCGTCGGACGGTCGAGGCTGGCTGGTCCAGATGTCCCCCTGTGGCGTATGGCATTTCCAGATGTAGGCATTGGCGGGATTAGCGAGCAGGACTAGCACAGTTCCAAAGACAGCAATGGCGACGCGAAACATCTTTCAGACCTCCTGTCCCTCAGAATTCCACGGGTATACCGCAACGCCGTTCTTGACCGCCCCCCCGGCTTGTCGCAGGTTGAATGTCACTTAGGCACTCTGAGGCATGATCGCTTCAGGGGGGGCCCGTGGTCGGAAGTCGAGCGCCTGATGCGGCCGCACCTAGTTAAAGTCAGGGGGCCAGTTCCGCCCCCCCCGCACGTTCTCCTGATGCGTGACTCCCTCCCACAGTCAGCCTCGCCTTGCGTCACCAAATTGAGGTACACGACAAGCCGAGGCCAGTCAGGGTTGGCTTAAAACCGCACGCCAACCCCGACAAACACGTTATCGATTCCAGGATTAGCCCCCTGGGCTTTATTAAAGTTAAGTCCCAAGCTTTGGCCATTGGAATTATGCCCGTACCCCACAGAGA
>JAWOMO010000155.1:0-15304 GCA_033852435.1 Nitrospira sp. | reverse complement strand
GCAATTCTCTAGTAATCACAAGACCGTATTCACTAGTTCATCGAATATGTTCCGAATGTGTGCTCGCGGTAGGCCAAAACTATTCCAGGAACTTCAGGGGACGCGCAGGATTTGGTCTTGCGACCTTCTCTCGAGTGGGTTGCACGTGAGTGGAGCCGTGGAGGAAGTCGATGATCTCGTGAGCCAATACTTAAATGAGCAATTGAGAAACCCTCCTCTCAGTTAGTTGCTACCACTCTGCTACCGGAACACCCGAACTCAGGCGCATCCAGCACGATTATTGATTACTCCGAATCCTTGTTTTTCTGTTCAGATACATGCTCCTGGGTCTGCTCAGTTTGGTCAACGGGGCAACTCTTAATCAGCAGGCCGTAGGTTCGACCCCTACACGGCCCACCAAATTCTTCACTTACCTAGATCCTCACCGGCAACGCGCCTAAATCCACAATCACAGTTTAACCACGGTCCCAACCAAAGTTGACCTGTCGATAGGGGCATCCGACAGTAGTTCGGAGCATCACTCTGTTTCTGCGCCATGTTCATTTGCCGAAACGAGGACGCTGTGGCGTTCATTTAAATCCACTCTGTATGCATTCCACTTCAGTTCGCTTTCGCGTGATAACTCAGGATTATCCCTCGAATCCGTTCTTTCGATGCATCTGTTTTCCTGCAACGCCCGAAATGTCACTGTGTCAGCCAACCTTTCTTGTCCGCATTTGTCTGTTTTCCCTTGACGGATACTCGGCATTAAGCTTGCTCAACGCGAGATCACCATGAAAGTAATTTGTGCATGGTGTGAAGAAGAAGGGAAGGAGACGCTCATTGGTGAGGCCGGACTCTACGACCCGCCGATGACATCCCATGGCATTTGTAAAGATCACGAAAAAGTAATTCTGCAACAGATTAGAGAGCTAAGGATTAAACAGAATCCCCGACTTCATAGACGGAGACATGCTCGCGCTCAATCGAGATCCTCGAGCCCGTTACCGGCTTCGCAGACAACCCGCATTCGCAGGCCGAGTTGCCGTCGATTGCTTAATGATCGTCTGTCCAGTGCACAATTGCCCCTTCCATTCATTGACTCTTAAGTGCGCGAAACAACTCACTCTGCAACTGCTACAAGATTATTGGACGAAGTGATCCTCTGTTCGGGATTCAAAGACGGACAGCCTCTCCCATGGATTCTCTGTTGATGAACCAGGCTCGTGCCTGCCGCTCCATGGCATCAGAACCGATACTCCACGCCGAGTGAGGTGTTATTATTCAAGAAGTCACGCGCGGCCGCGTTTGACGAACGCTGGGTGCGTTGATATCCCAGCGTGACTCTGGCGGTTGGAGACAGATCATAGTGAACTTCCGCCGTGCCATGGTGGAGGTTGTCTGTGGCGCCACGCAATGGATCTCCTGCAAAGTCGCTCGTGAACTGTTTCTGCCTGTAGACATAAATCAACTCAAGTGAAAGGGGAGCGGTCAGTTGGAACACTGTCCCACATGACACGAAATTCTGCCGATAGGAGACGTCATCATTGAACTGCAGTTCGTTTCGCCCGTCCGCAAGCCCTCGTTCGTAGAGATAGTCCAGCGTGATCGTTGCCCAGGATGTCGCACGAAACTCGAGGCGTGGCCCGATCGTGTAGAACATAGTATCCCGCTCAGAAAACGCCTCATTGTAGAACCGCAACCCGTACCGGCCGATCAGGGTTGCGGTCCAGCGGTCGTTCAGTTTCCGTTCGATCTGGGTCCGCCACGTGCGGGAGGTTACCCGCTCTTCCTCCGTCAGTCGATTCCCGGTCTGGGGTTCGACTTTAGGCCCCAGAAAGAGATTGAGAGTGTATCGGTAACGAAGCAAGACGAAGGTGTCCGGCGCGACCTGTTGATTCACCTGAATCCACTAGTCACCGTGATTGAAGATAGGATTATTGGTATAAATGTACCCGTGCGCCTTGACGGAGAGTTCAGTCAGACCGAAACTGGACGACGAGGTCCGTCGCAGGTCAATAGACGGCCCCCATATCACATCGGACGGTCGATCGAGCCCAACGAGTGCAGGCTGACTCGGATCTTCGCTGAGACGAAGTCGGCGAGCAGCCGAGAACTCGAACACATTGTCCGCGTAGAGAACATTTGCCTCCGTGATCGCCGACCACTCTGCAGCTCCTCGTTCGACAGTCGCGAGGCAAAGGCAGGTCGCCGCGACACAGATTCCAGCAAAGGCACAGACCCGCTTCAGGCCAGTCATGAATCTATGGTTGGCCGAAGGACCACACAGAGCAGGACCTGCCACGCTTCGTCTTCCGTGAGAACCAGTGGGAGACACGAGGCGATGTCCGTGCCGGAGCTCCCATTTTTGAGAATCCAGAACCACTCGCCATCCGTGCGCGCCATTTGCCAAGGCTTGCCCGTGAGGTTTCTCGGCCGAGGTCTCTTTAAAGAACCACACTCGATGCTCTCGCGCAACCCTTTCCCGTCCACGCCATGACAAACCTTGCAGGAAGTTTTCTCTCTAAAAAGCGCTATGTCCTTCTCGTGGCTGAGAGGGTAACGGAATCGGCTCTCCGGTCAGGACCTTCAGAAACACGATGAGGTCGGTCTTTTCTTTCTCCATGAGATTGAACGGTTTGACCATCGCTCTCGGATGATTCGGGTAAGCCACGCCATCGGCACCGCGTCTCCAGAAGAAATCCTCCGGTCGTTGACCTCGCGACTTCGTATAGTTGAATCCCAAGCGCGCTCTTCATATAGGATGAATCCTGTCGGGTCAAACTCTCCTCGAATCAGCTGGCCTTCACCGACACTCCCTCGTGGTGAATGTTGACAAGGGAACGGTGACGCTCCCTTCTGTCCCTTCTGTATGGGGCTTTCTACCTCCCCAGCCAGCTACCCTCTGTAGCCTTACTCCCCAATCGGTTGCACTCCTATCATTCTCATTGAACCCCTCATCACCCAAGTCATTGACTTAACAGGGTTATATATTTTATTTTATCTTTTTTTTCTTCGAGCCTGTGACACGGCATTTGCTTAAAGTGAAGTGAGCCGCAAAAGGACACAGCAGCCGACATCCCCGTTACACCCGTGTCGAAGCACTATGGGCAGACGCTGCGGCGCGTGACCAATAGGTAGGACTGGCCATTGGTCAATTTTGCCAATCGCCGTGCGGGCTTGTTCAAGGTGCCAGAACCGACCAAAGCGGGGCCGTAATAGACAATGAGACGACGTTATCAGATTGGGATATTGCTGGCCGGTGTCGCGGTGACTGGATGGATCCTGTGGACGGTGGGGCTCGCAACGGTCGCGTCAAACCTTTCCATGGTCGGAACGTGGATGCTTGTCTTCATCGCACTGTACCTGCTCGCCCAACTCGCATTTATGATCGGCTGGTGGGTGGTGATGGACTCCGATGTGCGGGCCTGTGGCTATCTGAAGCTCTTTGGTGTCTATCTCGCGGGCGATACCGTCAATTATGTCGTCCCTTCGGGGAACCTGGGGGGGGAGCCTGTGAAGGCCTATCTTTTGCGGGACGAGCTAGGCTTTGGTCGGGCGCTCACTTCGATTGTGATTCACAAGCACGCAGAGTTGGTCGCGCAATGGCTCTTGCTGGCCCTGGGATTGATGATCTGTTTACTGTACTTCCAACTGCCGAGCCTCGTGACCGTTGCGAACGCCACAATCGTCGGTGGACTCGGAGTAAGCCTCCTCTTGATGACCTGGGTTCTGAAGTCGGGCACGATCTCGCCGGTCCTCCGTCGGATAGCGAGTTGGAGACCGCTGGCGTATTATCTGGAAACCCATCAGCCTGCCGCGGACGCGCTGGCAACCAGGATCAGGGCATTCTACGAAGACGGATGGCCATGGTTTCTCGTTGCAACAAGTTGGTGTCTTATCGGGTGGTGCGGCGGACTTCTTGAGACGTACCTGGTCCTCCGGATTCTCTCCCCCACAGAGGGGTGGATGACGGCTGTGGCGATCGAAACCATGGCCTTGGCATTCAACAACGTCTTCGCATTCGTTCCGGCACGGCTAGGAGGCGCCGAAGGGGTGCGGGCCGCGGCATTCCTCCTGGTTGGTCTCCCGGCGGCAGAAGGTGTGGCTTACGGGCTTATCCGTCGCACTCGCGAATTGGCCTGGATTCTTCCTGGCCTTGTCGTCCTGTGGAAACGACACCTCGGATGGTTTACGCAACGAGGGGCAAAGACTCCCCAGGCTTGGTTAGCATGAATACGACTCAAGCGCCCGCCGCAATCTTATTCGATTTCGGCGGCACATTGGATGCCGATGGAGTGGCCTGGAAGGATCGGTTTCGCCGCCTGTGGTGTGAAGAAGTCGGTGAGATCACCTCCGCCCAATTCGATCCCGTGTTTTACGCCGTAGACGATGCACTGGTTGGAGCCGTCCCTGCAACGTTCTCGTTTCACGACACGGCGGACAAAATCGCACGCGGTCTGTCCCGGGAGCTGGGCCGTTCCGAAGACGTGGTCGGGGCGAGGATCGCCAAGCGTTTTGAGGAAGAGTCCTTGGAGCGCCTTCGTGGAAATACGCTGGTGCTGCGCGATCTCAGTCGGCGATATCGTTTGGGAATCGTTTCAAACTTTTACGGGAATCTCTCTACCGTCTGTCGGGAGGTCGGGCTAAGCCCATTCCTCGCGGTCGTCATTGATTCGACCGTGATGGGGGTTTGCAAGCCAGATCCGGAAATCTTTCACGCGGCCTTACGGGAGCTCCGGATCGAGCCGGCACAGGCCGTGTTCGTGGGAGACTCCCTTCACCGGGATATGGCGGGTGCCAGGGCCGTGGGAATGGCCCACGTGTGGCTCACGCCGCAGCCGATGCAGCAAGGCGCCTGCTGTCCGAACGATCCGGTTGCTCACGGCCTAGAAGAAGTGAAGGCCTTATTCACATGACGCAGGTCGGAAGCATTCGAGGTGGAATCATCGCTGCGGGCGAAGGGTCCCGTCTGCGGCAGGCCGGGTATACCGTACCGAAACCGCTCGTGCCGGTGGCAGGTACGCCGCTACTCGAACGCGTGATCGGTAATTTTCTTGCAGCCGGCATCAGATCGTTGGTGATCATTTTCAATGAAGAAGGTGGGGAAGAGTGTCAACGGTGGGTCCGGTCTCGATTCCCCGATGTCGACATCGAAGTGATTATCAAAACGACAGCGTCGTCTCTGGAGAGCTTTCTCAGAGTTGCCGAGCGGATCAAGGAGGGACCAGCCCTCCTTTCAACGGTGGATGCATGGTGTTCGCCGAATGATTTCAAGACATTTGTGGATGAGGCCCGACGCCTGCCCCCTGAAGCGACGGTGTTGGCCGTCACTCCATTCGTGGCCGATGAACGTCCGCTGTGGACCTCTTTGGACCAGTCGGGTCGTGTGACAAGCCTCGGCGGCAACACCGGCACGATGGTGACAGGGGGGATGTATCTCGTTCCAGAGCAGGTGAGGCGGCTTTCGCTGCCGAAGAACCTCTCCAGGCTGAGGGATTTCCTGAGCTGGCTGGTCTCGAGCGGTGAACCGGTCTTCGGAATCCCTATTGACACTGTGGTAGATGTGGATCGGGGCGAGGATGTGCCGCTGGCTGAGGCCTTGGCCAGTGCATTCAGGAAAACCTGACGGATCGATCTTCTGAGGAGGTCACATGAACGGCCGAGCGTGCTGGGGCATTTTCCGGGAGCGGGCGCATTCGCCTGGGCGGGAATTCGACGACGGTGAAATTCTTCGCCTGACCGGCAAGCACTTGGACGCAAGGGGATTTCATGTGAGTCTCACAGCGCCCGATGCCCTTCCCGCAAGTGTTTCCGGGCCTCCTCCGGTGGTCTTCATGATGTGTGAGCAGACCGGGATCCTCGAGCAGCTGCGGCAATGGGAGCAACGTGGAGCCCGCATCGTCAATAGCCCTGCATCGGTGCTGAATACGTACCGTGAACGCATGACATGGCTGCTGGATCAAGCGTACATCGCGACTCCTGCGAGCCGGATCATTCCGACGAGCACCTCAAGCCTCACGTGCGCCGGTCCCATGTGGGTGAAGCGTGGGGATGTCCACAGCACACAAGACGGCGACGTGACGTTTGCCGCTGGTGCCCAGGAAGCGATGGAGGCCTTGCGCCTGTTGGCGGCGCGAGGCGTTCGATCCGCTGTGGTTCAAGACCATATTCCGGGTGATCTGATCAAGTTTTACGGGATTGGGCGGGAGGGACTTCCGCCACGAGACGGTCCGTGGTTTCGGTGGTTTTATCACAAAGGCCAACAGGTCGCAGGACACCCGTTCGATCCGGAGAAGATGGCCGACCTTGCCCGACGGGCGGCATCGGCGCTCGGTCTGGAAATTTATGGGGGCGACATGATTGTGAGCGAGGGAGGAACGGCAACAGTGATCGATCTAAATGCATGGCCAAGCTTTGCGTTATTCCGGGAAGAGGCTGCCGAGCGTATCGCTTCTTATCTGGCCGAACGATTCTTGGGAGGACACCAGTCATGAATCGCCCTGTTCCAGGTCCGCGCTCCAAGCGCATTGTGGAAGAAGAGCAGCGACACATGTCTCCCGGCCTTCAGTCCATCGCCTTGTATTCCGGGCTGGCGATGGCGCAGGGAACCGGCTGTACGCTGATCGACGAAGACGGGAACCGCTATATCGATTTTGTGGCCGGCATCGGCGTCGGCAGCGTCGGGCATTGCCATCCCCATTATGTGGAGACATTAAAACGGCAGGTCGAGCAGCTGACGTTCGGCAGTTTTACGACCGAAGTCCGTGCCCGGTTTCTGAACCTGCTCGCGTCGGTGACGCCACCGGGACTCAGCCGGATTCAGCTGTTTTCAGGCGGCGCAGAGGCCGTGGAGGCGGCCTTTCGCCTGGCCAAATCCGCGACGAGCCGGTTCGAGTTCATCGGCTTTTGGGGCGGGTTCCATGGAAAGACCGGCGGGGTCTTGGGCCTCCTCGGGGATGACTTCAAGAAAGAGCTCGGGCCGTTCATGCCGGGCCTCTATTCGTCGCCTTATGCCGATTGTTATCGTTGCCCCTGGAAATTGACGTTTCCAGACTGCGGCCTCGCCTGTGCCGAACACTTACGGCAGGTCATTCGGTACCAGACGCAAGGCGAAATCGCCGCGATCATCGTGGAGCCGGTCCAGGGAACGGCGGGGAATGTGACGCCTCCTACCGGATTCCTCCAGGCGGTGCAAGCGATCGCCAAGGAACACGGCGCCCTCTTGATTGCGGACGAAATGCAAACGGGATTCGGGCGGACGGGGTCGATGTGGGGGTGCGACCACGACGCCGTTGTGCCGGACGTCATGACGGTCGGCAAGGGCATCGGCGGAGGTTTTCCCCTATCGGCTCTTATTTCGACAGACGACCTGACCAGCCGGAAGCCCTTCGCCAATCCAAGCGGCAGCTCGTCGAGCTACGGAGGAAATCCTCTGGCGGCTGCCGCAGGACTGGCTGCGCTTGAAATCATCCTGAAAGATGATCTTGTCAATAATGCCAAGCGCGTCGGCGCCGTGATGCTGACGCAGCTTCGCGCCATGCAGGAACGCCACCGCTGTATCGGCGATGTCCGCGGTAGAGGGCTGTTGCTCGGCCTGGAGTTGGTGCGGGACCGGAAGTCAAAAGAACGGCTTCCGAAAGACGTGACGCAGGCCCTCTTCCAGGAATGTGTGCGCCGCGGATTGATCGCCATGTGTTATGGGCCCGTCGTACGAATCTGTCCGCCTTTGGTCATCAGCGAAGAAACGGCCTTGGAGGGACTGGCGATTTTGGATGAGGCCTTGGCAAAGGTGACACGGGAATACCACCTCTGAGGAGGAAGCAGACGATGCTTCGCGGAGCTCTCATCGGATTCGGAAACGTGGCGGCTCATGGACACGTGCCGGGATGGTTGGCGCGCCCTGATATTGAGCTCGTGGCGGTCTCGGATACGAATGAAGCAAGGAGGCCTGAGGCCGAACGTCTTGTCCCTCATGCCCTTTGGTACTCCTCAGTTGAGGCCTTGCTGGCGAAGGAGCGGCTCGATTTCGTAGATGTCTGCACACCTCCTTCCAGCCACGCAGACCTCATTCGTGCCGCTTTGCAGCGGGAGTTGCACGTGCTGTGTGAAAAACCATTAGTGTGCCGACAAGAGGACCTTGCGGAGATCTCCAGGCTGGCCACGACCGCTCGTAAAGTTCTCTACACGGTCCACAATTGGCACCACGCTCCGATTATCGAATTCATTCGCGATCTTCTCCAACGTCACGACATCGGATCGATCTCTCGCTGTGTCTGGCAAACCCTCCGTACGAAGCCTGCGGTAGCCGTCGCCGGCCAACTGGGCAATTGGCGCCTCGATCCACGCATCGCCGGTGGTGGAGTCCTCGTCGACCACGGGTGGCATGCCTGCTATGTCATTCTCGGTTGGCTGCGGCAGAGACCGACGGCGATCAGTGCTAAGCTGGAGACCAGACGACACGTCGACTCGCCTCTCGAAGACACGGCGACTGTTCATATTAGATTTCCGCGGGCGACTGCGGAACTGTTTCTGACATGGGCCGCCGATGAGAGGCGGAATGTCGTCGAAATCTCTGGTGACCGCGGCACAATCCGAGTCGAGAATGATTCCGTCGTGCTTACTTCGGTCGGATCATGTGAGAGTGATCGCCGGTGGATGTTAGGATCGAGCCTGTCCGAGGGTTCCCATCATCCGGAATGGTTCGGCGGCGTCATCAATGGATTTCTTGCAGAGATCGCAGACGAAGCAATAAGAGGCCGCAATTTCACCGAAGCAGCGCTGTGCGTCGATATGCTGGCCCTGGCTCAGTTGTCCAGTCAGCAAAACACTGCCTGGCTCCGCATCCCTGGTTCGATCATGGCGGAAAAGCCGGAAATGGGAGTGTCGCGATGACCCTCCTCTCGGATCACAGTGCACTTGCAGACTATCTTCCGTCGGCCCAGCAAACCGGTCCGACGCTCGTTGTCGTTTTGCCGTCCGATCAGAACGATCAAGCGCCGATTTCACCATGGACGGTTGTGCTGGGATTGCCCCTCCTGCGACGGGTCGTATTGATGGCCCAGCGGGCGGGATTTTCGGCGATCTTCGTCGCGGCCCCAGACCCTTCCGACATGAACCAGATTTTGGATGGCACCTCCGCCCTCGTCTTCCTACCCTCCGACATAAGCGCTCAGCTTCCCCGAGGGCGCGTCGTGCTTTTGAATTCCCATGTACTCCCGACAAAACAGTCGCTAAGTTGGTTGCGGGATAAGCCGATCGAGCTCGACCGTGCCTATCTCTTTGGCCAAATGGCTGCGCTCATTGAACCCTCGGAACCACCAGCAAGTCGGTCCATTCCTCGGGATGTCATTCAAGGTTCTGTCTCCTTTCTTGAGCTTGCCCGCGCGTGTCCGACTTCCTTCGAAGAAGGAGATGCCGAAGGCTTGTACCCCCTTACCAGCGTCGAGAGCCTCCGGGAAGCCGAACGTCGCCTTCTGCGGGCGCTGATCAAGGATACTGAAGGGTTTATGTCCAGGCAGTTCGAGCGACGAGTCTCGCTGGCGATCACGCGGCGCCTTGTTTCAACCCATATCACCCCCAACGCGATGACCGTGGTCAGCATTGCAATGGGACTCCTGGGAGCTCCGTTTTTCCTTTCTTCCGACTGGATCTACCAGCTCATCGGGGCGCTTCTGTTTCTCTCTCATTCCATCTTGGATGGATGTGATGGTGAGCTGGCGCGATTGCGCTTTCAAGAGTCGCGCTGGGGCGGCATTCTGGATTTCTGGGGTGACAACGTCGTGCACGTGACCGTGTTTGCCGCAATGGGGATTGGATGGAGTCTCAGCGTGGGCGAGGTGTGGCCCCTCTGGCTGGGTGCCCTGGCGATAGCAGGAACAATCGGTTCGGCCGGATTCGTCTACTGGCGAACCATGCGGAGCAAGACTTCGACCGGCCCCCTCTTTACCTCTGTGGTCACAGCGCCGACCTCCACATTGTCCAAGCTGATGGACTCACTGGCGCGGCGAGATTTTATCTATCTGGTCGTCGTGCTCTCGGCGTTCGGGAAGGCTTCGTGGTTTCTGGCCCTGAGCGCGATCGGCGCTCCGATATATTTCCTCATCTTGCTTTGGCTTGCTCGCACTGAACAACATGAAAAGGGAGAGGTATTATGAGTGATCAAAGTTCGCGTTATCCTGAACTTGCAAGGACTATCGCTCCGGCACAGGGCCCCCTCGGCGTGTTGCTGCCAGGTCTTGGGGCAGTCGCCACTACCCTCATCGCCGGCACCTCTCTCATCAACAAGGGCCTGGCAAAACCCTATGGTTCGTTGACTCAACTGCAGCAGATTCGACTCGGGAAACGCACCAACCCTCGATTTGTTCCGATCAAAGAAGTAGTGCCGCTGGCCGATCTTTCCGATTTGGTTTTCGGCGGCTGGGACATCTTTCCGAACGATGCCTACCAGACGGCCAAGGCTGCGGATGTGCTGCCGACCGATCTGCTGGACGCAGTGCGGCCCGACCTCGAAGCGATCAAGCCGTGGCCCGGCGCGTTTGAGCAACGGTATGTCCGAAACCTGCGAGGAACACATGTTAAGACAGCGGCCACAAAAATGGATTTGGCTGAAGCCGTGATGCGGGATATTGAGAACTTCATTGCCACCCATGGGATTCGCCGGTCGGTGATGGTGTGGTGCGGATCGACCGAAGTCTATTCTCAACCCAGCCCTGTCCACGAGACCTTGGACGGATTCGAACGGGGCCTCAAGGAGAATGCGTCGGAGATTTCCCCTTCGATGATCTATGCGTACGCGGCCCTCTCACTCGGTATTCCCTTCGCCAACGGAGCGCCGAATCTCTCAGTGGATTTTCCAGCGCTTGTTGAGCTGGCCACAAAACGAAGAGTGCCGATTGCTGGAAAAGATTTCAAGACAGGGCAGACCTTGATGAAGACGGTGATTGCACCGGGACTGAAGGCCAGGATGTTAGGGCTCCAGGGGTGGTTTTCCACGAATATCTTAGGTAACCGTGACGGCGAAGTGCTGGACGATCCTGACTCCTTCCGCGCAAAAGAGGTCAGTAAGAGCGGTGTGCTGAACGCCATTCTGCAACCAGACCTCTATCCGGAACTCTACGGGGACTACTACCACAAAGTGCGCATCGAGTTTTATCCTCCGCGGGGGGACGCCAAGGAAGGATGGGACAACATCGATATCGTCGGTTGGCTTGGGCAGCCAATGCAGATCAAGGTCAATTTTCTGTGCCGCGATTCCATTCTAGCCGCGCCGATCGTGCTTGATCTCATTCTCTTCCTGGACCTGGCACAACGCGCGGGACTCTCCGGCATTCAAGAGTGGTTGTCCTTCTACTTCAAATCCCCGATGGCCCGCCCCGACTTGAAACCCGAGCATGATCTCTTTATTCAGCATCTGAAACTGACGAATACACTTCGCATTCTCGTGGGGGAGGAAGTGTTGGATCACTCCGGCCTGGATTACTACGAGTCCGAGATATCGCCGAACGCTCGCGCTGGTGAGGCGATCGAGGAAAACAAAGAGACTTGCGGTGGTGAACCTGGCAAGGCTTGAACTGTCGGAGCAGTTGGAACGTTTTCGCTTTCCATTGTTCGTATAGATAGATGGGAATTTTGAAATCAGGAGAATCGATAGAACGTTTCTCATCTTCGATATTTCTCGAATAACCGATGAAACCGTTCCAAACTGCAACCGCTTGTACAAAATCTTGCTCACATTCCTGACCCGCTGTTCAGGCCGTAAGAACTGCGCTGAAAAAGACTTCGATGCTTCTACCCAACACCCACACTTCTTTGCTGTGGGAAACCATTCTGACCATGAACTCGGCCGCAGCCTGCTAAGATAGACGCATATGCAATCCCTAATGAAAATGCTACTGCCAGCGTTCATGTTTATATGGTACCTACTGGGGTTTGTAGACGTAGCTCCTTCATCCCCTCAATCACCGGAGGACGAACTCCGTCACCTTTTTGCTACGAATGCCGACAAGTCTTCGGACCCTGCGGTCCTGGTCAAACTCGCAAGTCTATACCTGAATCTGGGAGATGACGATGACACCGACGTCGAGAAAAGGCGAATGGCGTATGAGGCAGGCGCGCGGACCGCGAAGCGAGCCCTGGAACTGCAGAACACCAATGCGGAGGCCCACTACCTATATGCAGCAAACTTGGGAAGTGCAGCCCAGCTGAAAGGTATGATGGCTTCTGTCCTGACCATCCAGAACCTCAAATACCATGTCAACCGCGCGCTAGAACTCCAAAAAGACCACGCGCCTTCACTTCATATGATGGGGAGAATGCTTGATGAGCTGCCCTGGGTGATGGGAGGGGATTCACAGGCGGCGCTGGGCTATCTTCAGCGAGCCGTCGCGGTCAATCCCTCGTATACTCACGCTCGGCTAGACCTCGCGAAAGCGTACCTCAAGCGAAACGATGTCTCGTCGGCACGGCGAGAATTGCACATCATTTTTGAGGCATCCCCTACTCAGGATTGGCAGAGCCGACATGAAAAGGAAGCACGGGCGCTTCTGAATTCCCTAGATTCGCAGCAGGGTTCTGTACAACGCCACTGACAGCCACCTCTCGCCACGACCATTCCGCCATGACGCTGCGCGGAAAACAAACCGGGACGAAGAGGTCGAAGGAGAAGAAGGGGCTGATGGGGAAAACGCATCGGCCATGAAGGCCCACTTATGGCTGGCCGAAGGACCGCACATAGAGCAGGACCTGCCACGCTTCGTCTTCCGTGAGGATCAGCGGGATAAACGGGGCCATGTCCGTTCCCGGACTGCCGTTCTTGAGGATCCAGAGCAGTTCCCCGTCCGTTCTTGCCGCCTGCCAGACCTTGTCGGTGAAATTGCGCGGGAGCTTTCCGACAAGGCCGGGAATATCGCCGAACCCTTTACCGTCTCTTCCGTGACAGGTGACACAGAAGGCTTTCCCGTGAAAGAGGGTTTTCCCCTTCTCAATATTGTCCTCGGTAGCCGGAAACGGATTCGTCCATGTTCGGGCTTCTTCGATCTTGTCGATCGGCACACGGGGCCTCAGGACTGCTTCATCGGCACTGAAGGCTGATGCGCCCCATTGAACAAAGAACGCCGTCATCAGCACGACAAGAAAAGCCCGATGGTGACTGGACGTCGCCATGTCATGTCCTCGCTTGTAGGAACTTCTTGTGACTTGTGAGGGAGCGGAGAGGGGCCAGCCCGATTCGAACAAGCCTGGGCTGGCCCTCGCCAACGTTTACTTGTCTGAATGCCCGGGGAACTTGTGTCCAAGGGACTGTGGGAAACTCACCGTGCCGTCCGGGAATTCCTGCCCGTGCTGCCACAGGTGATAAATCACACCGTCTGTTCCTGCCGCAACTTCGGCCACCTTGGCGGCCTGATCAGCAGGCATATCGAGGATCTGGACGCGGCCCGTGGCGATTTCGACCTTATGGTCGTGGAAATGCCGGTGCCACTGAATGGCGGGAAGCTTTCTTGAGAGGTCTTTCGAAACAAAATACTCGATCGCCACGAGAGGAGCCTTGGGGTCAGTCGATTCAAAGAGCAGGCACTGAAGGATCTTATCGGAAATTCCCTTGCAGTAATGATGGTAGGGGCCGCCAGGTGTGCCGTCCGCCATCATGTGTGGCGCCTGCACATGGATATCATATCCGAGGGCGGGGCTGGTGGGTTCGCCGCTCATAGCCTGCTTGGGAGCAATCCCTGCACATCCGATGGCAGCAATCGCGACAACGGCTAACAGTCCTTTTCTCATCACGATAGACCTCCTGTGTTTAAGTTAGATGACGGAAACAACGTGATTTCTTTTCCCCGAAAGGGACCTAACACTTTGAGAGGACGGCCTCTTCGAAAAGATTCACATTTTTTCTGTCCCCCTCGCCATTGATCCTTCGCCGACACATGATGCCAGATTCCTGCACTACTTCGGCAACTTCGGTAAGATGACCTTGATCGGCTCTCCAGTGAGGGCCTGTAGAAACGCGATGAGGTCGGTCTTCTCGTCCGTCGTGAGGTTCAACGGTTTGACCATCGCGCTCAGATTGGGATGAGCGCCGCCACCGTTGTTCAAGAAGTCGACAACTTCCTCGAGCGTCTTGAATGCCCCGTCGTGCATGTAGGGTGCCGTCTCGGTGATGCTTCGCAACGTTGGAGTTTTGAACGCCCCTTTGTCCTTCTCGGCCTTCGTCACGTAGAACCGGCCGAGGTCTTCTTTCATGGGACCCACTTGCGGAACTCCGAGGTTATGGAACTGATTGTCGGTAAAATTTGATCCGCTGTGACAGAGAATGCAGCGTGCCTTGTCCTTGAACAGCGCCATGCCTCGAACCGCCGCCTCGTTCATCGCCGTCCGGTCTCCACCTAGGTACTTGTCGAAGGGTGAATTGGTGGAAATCACCGTCCGCTCATAGGCCGCGATGGCCTCGGCGATGCCCTGGAGGTTGACGTCCGTCCCAAACACTGCGCGAAATTGCTCTCGATACCCTTTAATCTTGTTCAACTTAGCCACGACATGTTCATGGGTCTCGCCCATCTCGATCGGATTATGAATGGGGCCGATGGCCTGCTCTTCGAGCGAGCGAGCCCGGCCGTCCCAGAATTGCAAATGGTTGAAGGCGGTGTTCAGCACCGTCGGCGCCTGGCGGCCGCCGAGCCCGCCGCCGATTCCGATCGACGTCTGACGAGGATCGGCCCAGCCAGTTCCGGGGTTATGGCAAAAGGCGCAGGCAATCGCCCCGTTCTTCGACAATCGACCATCGAAGTACAGTTGTTTGCCCAACTCGACCTTCGCCGCATAGTTCAGGTTCGTCGAGGGGATCGGAACCGATGTGGGCAACGGCCCGATGTCTGCCACCGTGATCTCGTCGATCGTGACCGTACCATGAGGTGCATAGCCAGACGGAGATGCATCTACCGATGAGATACTCGCGCCGAGCCAGAGCCCGACTGCCAGGCTCACGCCTGCAAGACCGACCGGCAGAGTAATGCGTGTCGCCATCATCTTCCCCTCCTGGTTGTGCATCAAAAAAGTCCTCATTCGAACCGGCAGAATAGCATACGTACTATCACGAGGCGAGGTCAGGCGGCCGTTGAGAAACATCGAATCTTGGCCTCCTCCCTAAGGGAGACGGCCAGGTCAGAGAGTGAGATCGATCTCGGCGATCTCATCGGCGATGACCTCGTAAGTATTTGCTATTATTGGCTGTTTTGTCCTGAATCGATTGAAATGTTTGTGGTAGGCTAATCGGGAACGAGGAGCCTTTCCCATGGTGTTGAGAATTCCGTCACGAGTCGCGCTTCCC
>JAWOMO010000134.1:0-5140 GCA_033852435.1 Nitrospira sp. | reverse complement strand
GTCCCTTTCGAGGACGATCTTCGCAACTCAGACACCCTGGAATGAAGTGGGGTCTAATTCATCTCTGTCCACCCAGCCACACGTGACCGAAACATCAAGGCGCGACGCGAGGTCCTCACTAGATACGCATCCCCGGTATGCTCAATCGCTTGGGCCTGCTCATCTCCCTGCAAGTCCACCGCGTGGAACCCAGTGACAAAGGCCGACAGCCCGATCAAGCGTGCGGTGGTTACCACCAAGGCGACATGTCCATCCGCCCGGACTTCGCGGATCTGTTCGTTGATACCTATGGCCTCACTCGACCAATGCGCCTGGGGTTCATGAAATCCATAAAGGCGCTGACTCGTTGTGACGATCGCCAACTCCCGCATCACATGAAATTTGCCGAAATGTTCGTCCACATCGAGCGGCTGCTCGCTCCAATGGCGGAGGGTAGAAGAGAATCCAAGGAGGCGGGTCGATGTCACAGCAAGCGCTGTGAGTCCGTTGGCTTTGGTACTCATGACCCCCTCACCGACCGAGAGACTCATTTCAGACTCGCTAGTTCCATTGATCGCGATAATCTTATCCTTCACGACGGAGACCAGTACATCGGTAAAACGGGTTTGGGCCCAGACTCCCGCGTCCCCTGACAGAGACCACGGTGCGACTAGGAGCGCAACCGCCACAGCCACCCGATATCCGCTATGCGCACTTAGTCTCATCAATCAGGCCTTAAGAAACCGTTTAGCTACTCGGAGCATCTTGGACGCAACAAAAGCCGAAGTAAATGCCTCAGCACCTTCTTCAGTGTTTCTGGTTTTTGTCATCGATGCGCCACAGTCGTTAGATCAGATCTTTCCCCTTTCAGGACGAACGTCGCAACTTGTAACTGACACGCAAAACGTAACGGCTCAGTGGAGGCGAGAAGTACGATCGCAATCAATGCCTACTTCGATGGATCCGGATAGATCTGAAGTTGCTTCAGATCCCTGTACGTCCTCAACGGCCCTGGCGGAGAAGAGCCAGGAAGCTTCTCCGGCGAAATCACATAGACATATAGTTGTGATCCTTTGATCACGAAGTGAATGCGATGATCCGTCATGTCAGCAGGAAGGCGGGCGCGAAGGTCAACTGTGTCCTCGTAGACTTCTCCCGATTGTTTCATCCGCCATTTCACGTATAAGAACTCGCCTCGCGGCATCACTCCAGTCGTATTCCATTGTAAAAACACCTGCCCCAGCTGAACCTTCTCCTTGTTCGCGTGGGTACCAAATTGCCGGCTGCTTCCATACTGATAGTCCAGCACCTCCGCATCGGGACTGTCTTTTATCGTATTAAAGCTGAAAGAATGATCAACCATCGTCTCCCCCGTTGCGTACGGCATCAGCACGAGGGGAATGATGAAGATAATGGCCTGGCAACACTCTTTTATTCTTTTTATGCTCACCCTTGTTCGCTGCGGGATACCTTTTCTAAGGTAACCTTTGAAGCGTAGCCGTTACGAGGACATTCGTCAAAAGAAACGGCGGTTGGGACGCGGAAAGATGTGGATTGTAGGTCCCCTTCCTGGACGAGCTTCGCAACTCATGCCTTGTGCTATGAAGTTGAATGGACAAAACAGATGTCAGCCATCTCTGGCCATTCTACAGGTGAAACGAGCGGAACTGGTGCCTCTCGTATTGCTGAGGACGGCACATCCATTAACGCATGAATCCGGTCATCCAACAGAGGGTGTGTCGATAAGTACTTAGAGGATTGCGAGCGGTGAGAACTCTGTCCTCGTAGTCGCTCAAAGAATGTCACAAGACCATGAGGATCTATTCTTGCCCTGAGGAGCAACGTGCGCGCTTCACGATCGGCTTCTTCCTCAGCGTCTCGACTATACGAGAGTCCCCCCAAGCGGCTAGCGGCTTGTATCCCGAATAACATGGCCCCGTTGAGGTCCCCCGTCATGGCTCCGAACAGGACACCCATCGAGGCTTGCTGTAGAAGCAGGCGGGTGACGTGGCGATGAGTGACGTGTTGGATCTCATGCGCAAGGACGCCAGCGAGCTCTTCCGGGGATTGCGTCAATTGCAAGAGTCCCTTGTAGACCACAATATAGCCACCGGGGCTTCAAAGGCGTTCACCACCGGGCTGTCGACCACCCATACACGGAACACATAGGGTTGCGGAGGCAGTGCCTGTGTGAGTTTCTCGAGGAGGTGCCCTATAAACGCTACCCGTTTCGATTCCACACAGGCATGGTTCTGTAAGACGGTTTTATCCGCAACCGTTTTCCCCATGCGCTCTTCCCACGAGACGGGGACTCGCTGGGACATGAACTTCGCAAGGCTCGGCACTCCATGACGAAAGAGCCACAATCCCAGACCGATGATCACCAGTGCAGCCACCGTCGTGAACAGAACTCGCCACGGCCGCCGGACACGTCGGTGAATATGTTGAGCGCGAGAACCGGCAATGGACTGCACGGCATCCAAGAATCCTTCATCTAAGATGGTAAGAGTCTGGGTTGGCGGCCTGATCGTCTCCAGACGTATTTGTTGCCCTGCGTAAAAGCCTTGGGTCTGTCGGAATTGTTCATAGGGCCACCACAACATGTCCCCTGTCGTGGGCCATACTTGTAATCCATCCGACAGCACACAGATCCTGACAGGTTGAGCCGAGGGTGTGAGACCATCAAAGAGCGCGCCAGTCCATTCCACTGGATTCGCGGCAGGAAAGGCTGTGTCGATATGATGCATGAGGGGACACCTGAGGAGATGGGAATTAACCTAAATCGACACCCACCTCAAAAAACCCCGCGACTTCATCACCAGTGGCCGAGGCTTCAGTGGAGTGTTGAAGAATTCCCTGGAGGTCGAGAGGGCCGTTCAGAGAATGTCGCTGGTACGTGTACTGAATATTCCGAACACGCGCCCATGGCCAGGCGAGCCCAAGCGAGCATACGAGGAGAAGAAGGTTCCCCAATTTCAGCCACAGCAGGCTATCGAATTCGACCGTGGAGTGACAGCGGCCATTCCGAAAGGCCGTGTAGTTCCAAAAGAAGCGCTGTTTTTCTGCTTGAAGATAGGACCAGGGCAGGGCCAGGAGACTGATTAAGGTGAGCAACGCGATGAACCACATTCTGCCAATCATCCATACCCCTGAGGCAAATACTCCTAACCCAAACACAAAGATGCCAAGGAAGATGACCTTGAAACATACCTGAAAGAACTCTTTGCCTCGCCCATCGAAGGTAAAGTGTTCAGTGCCAAAATAGGTGTGCGACACAAGAAACGCGCGTTTTTGTGTGGCATAGAATGGATAGTACAGACCTAACGTGAGCAAGGTAAGGATGGTCCCCTTGAATACGAGCTTCACATAGGGTGCGGCGTGTCCCCGAAAGGCAAACCGTACCCCCCGCCATGACATCCTGCTCAATCGATAGCGTAGTGCCCACACTCCTGCGAGTGGTGGGAATATTGCAAGAATGAGCCAACTCAGAAGCCCTGCTGCCCATACCGTCCATCGATCGGCTCCGATCCAAACCACGCCGGATGTGAGGGCAACGTAGGGAATTCCGAAACACAACATGGCCTTGAGCCACCCGATGAGCAATTCCTTTCCCGATCCGTGATAGGCAAAGCGGTCACCCTCAAAACTGGTTTGGCTCAGAAGGTACTCACGGATCCGCACCTTTGCCCAAAAATAATAGACCCCGAATGTCAGGAGTGTCAGGAAGACGTTTACAACCCAGATGCCGAATAGCGTCTGAGCGGATCCGTGAAAGCGCAAGACTCTGTTCTGCTCTGTCGTGAGGATGTCCATAGTCCCTTTTAAGGAATCCTTTGAACAGTAGCTCTTGAACGAATCTTCGTCAAAGGAATCGCGGATTATGGACGGGAGAGCGAGCGGTGAAAGGGTCCCCTATTTGGACGAGCTTCGCATCTCGCTAAATTCCGCCAATTGGTCGCGGTGACACCGCTCTCTTCACAGAAACCGTCCGCGCTGCTCGGGAGGTGGAACGCGGCAGGCCTCGGATTTGCCCATCAATGTATAGCGATGGCGCGCGATCACGTTGTAGAGCCAATCACGGAGAGGGCGCGGAATCAGCATGCCAAGATAGTAGAATGGCCAGACACCTGATAAGTGCCTCACAACTCTCAAGGCCGCGGTTGATTTCGTGAAGACGTGTGGTCCTTCCAAGAGCAGAAAGGTCTCAAAATCATCGGTCGACAGTTGCAGGTCCTTCAGAATACGTTGCCCATTCTCAGATTGGAGCGTGCCGAACTTAAACTTTCCCTGCGGATCATGATCGATCGTAAAATTCACCCACGCGTTACACCAATTGCACACTCCATCAAACACGATGACCCGTTCATACTGGACCCAGTCATGAGAGCGTAGTTTAAGGTTACTGGTCATCCGGCGCATCCAGTGACTCTTCGCAGTATGACTGGTCCCAAAGAGGTCAGAAAGGCCAACCCTAGCCCAGAGTACTGGGTGAAGGTGGATCCGTCAAAACAAACGGAGAGTTGGGCTGGGGATGAAGAGCTGGGGTTTAGGTCCCCTTCTTGGACGAGCTTCGCAACTCCCGCAAAACCTCGAGCCGCAACTTAGTCAACACAAAGACTAATCAGTCCTGTGATCCCGACTAACAAGAAAATCCCACCCAACGAGTAATTGTAATAGATCAAAAACTGCTGACCGAACACTTTCTTTAAAAAAGAGTGGGTATAACACATCCACATATCATCAGGCGGGTCAGTAAGCATTGGCCATCTGTTTTGTGTGCCAAAGATTAGCGCGGAACCGGCGCCTAGAAAGGACGCAGAGAAAACGAGGCCAAGCAATATCCCCAATTTAATGCCTCCAGCCAAAGCCCTCTGTGAATCTATCCGATCCGCGACCCAATCACTTCTTCATGCACGGCTAGGTCCACCGGCTCCTGATCCTCTCCTGCCAACAACGCTATCACAACGTAACTTTTAGGCGGACGTGCGTCAAAAGAAACGGCGGTTTGGGGTAATGGGCTAAAAGCTGATTTTAGGTCCCCAAACAGGACTAGAACTACCCGATATTGCGGTGGTCGCGACCGCCGAAACGAGTTCACGAACTCAAGAAACACCTCGGTCACGATCTCCGAAATGCCTGGTCACGAATGCCGAAATACGCA
>JAWOMO010000058.1:0-56622 GCA_033852435.1 Nitrospira sp. | reverse complement strand
GCCTGCGCGCCGTGGCCTCGTGGAAGGTGTCGGCCGCGATGCTGCTGACGCTCCTGTTCGTCGTGTTCGTGTATCTGTTCGCCGTCGAGTCGTTCACCGCATTCCTGTATCCCGATCCGGCCGAGGTGGCCTCCTATTTCCAGGCCGCAGCCCTTCCGAGCTGGCTCTTCGATCTCATCATACTTCTTGCCACGGTCCTGACGGTCGCCAGCTGGTCATACCTCTACATGCGCGCCCATGGGCGGACCGTGTGGACGCCGGCCTGGATCGACGGCCTGAGAATCCGCCTCTATGTGTTGTTCATGAATCGACTCTATGCGGACGAACTCTATCAGCGGCTCGGCCAGATCATGATGCGGCTGATCCATCGATTCGAGAAACGGGAACGGGGATGGTCGCGATGAGGGACGGCGCGCTCATTCCATGGCTGCTGGCCGGCGTTCCTTTGCTTGGCGCGCTCGCGAGCCTGGCCGTCTGGTCGAACCCCGACCGCCTGAAGCTGTCGTCCATCATCTGGTCCGTCATCACCCTCGGAGTGATCGTGGGGTTCTCCAGCCGGCTTGAGACTCCAGCCGAGAGCCTCTTGCCGCTCTACCTGCTTCCGCTGGCCGCTGCAGTGTCGGTGCTGGGGCAGCCGGTCCACGAGGACCATCGGCTCTCCTGGGTCATGACCTTGGTCTGTCTGGGGCTCGGGGTCGGTACCCTCACCGGCCGCGACGTCTCCGGCCAGCTCTTCCTGATGGCACTCTTCGTGTCCATCGTGGTGTTGCTCTATCACCATCACACTGTCCTCTGGCCGATCTCGTGGTGGGGCATCGGCTTGTTCGGCCTCGGTGTGGTCTGTGTTGGGATCTCTATCGCGGCCGGTCCGTCGCTTTCTTCTGTGGCGACCCTGCTGACCTGCGCCATCCTCCTGCCGCTCGTGCCATTTCATGACGGGTACCTCACGGCACTGACGAGGCTGCCCGGGAGTCTGCCGTCGTTCATCGTATTGCTGCTTCCCGTCGTGGGACTCCACGGGCTTTCGACGGTCATGCCGACGGTCCCGGACGTCGTCTCCTGGACCGTGAGCCTCTTTGCGTTGATGGGAGCCCTCTACGGGGCGGTCAAGGCAATGGCCCAATCGCGCGTGCGGCTTATGCTCGCCTATGGCAGCCTCTCGTTCTTTTCAATGCTGTGGTGGTTTGCCGCGGCGATGCGAACGGCGACGCCTCGGGCTGCGTTGTTGGTCGGAGCGATCGGCCTGGCGACGAGCGGGCTCCTGATTGCCTGGCAGGTGATTCGCACGCGATACGGCGACGACGTGGATCCGCAGGCGATCAGCGGGCTGGCCTCGGGCATGCCCCAATATGCGGTGCTGCTCTCGCTCCTGGCGCTGGCCGCGATGGGTTTGCCGCCCTTCGGCGTCTTTGCCGGCTTCATGGGACTGCTGCTGACCTCGCCCTTCCCTTCGTCGGCGGGCCTGGTCATCAATCTGATCGCCTGGCTTGCGGCGTCCTGGTACATCATGCAGATGGTGCAACGGCTGCTCTTCGGCGCGCGGCGGCTCGAGTTGCGGTACACCGATCTGCTCCGCACCGAGCTCGCGTCGCTGTTGATCATTGTCCTGGTCCTGCTGACCTTAGGCTTGGCGCCGGCCACCCTCTTCGCGCCTGACCAGACTGCCTCAGCCACCCACTCCGTCACGGGATCATTCGTATGGAACCGGTGATCACTTCGCCCGACATCGAAACCAGGCGGATGGAGCTGCGCGGCGTCGTGAAGCTCGCAGGCGAGATCATCGCCCAGTACTGGCCGATGCGGACCTTCGTTCACCACAATCCGCTTCATAGCCTCGAGTATCTCCCGTTCGAGGAAACCGTCCGTCGCGGCAAGCAATTCATGGGCGGCAACGGCTATCTCTCCGGGCATTTGTATCGCGATTACTTGAAGTCCGGCCGGATCCAATCCCGACATCTCGATGACGCCTTGAAGCCGCTGATCCATGATAAGCACGTGGTCATCGGATCGCGCAAAGCCACGCATGGCGAGGTTTTGCGCGCCTGTTTGACTGATGGTCTCTGTGCGCCGGTCGTGGAGCCGCTCGACGACCAGCTACCCGATCCCTCCAACGAGTTGATCGACCGCATCGCGGCCCGTCTCGAGTCCGTCCTGTGCTTTCCGGATTTGCACGAGCGAATTCGGTCGATCGCGGAAGGCGATCAAGCCTCATTAGGACAATGGCTCACGCTCTCGCACTGGTGCGACGACACGCTCGGTACTCAGATCGTCCGGCAGATCAACGATCAATTGATCAAATGGTGCGAGGCGTTCCTGGACGAGGGCCATGCCGCCTGGGCCATGCCGGAACGGGAGAAGGGACTCTACGGCGCATGGAAGACGCTCGCCGCGCAGGAATGGTCGCTGTTCGGCATTGAGGACAGTCGAAGAAAAATCTCGCAGCTTCCCGAGTATCCGGAAGACGCCCTTCTCGAGAGTCTGGACGCGCTCGGGATTCCGTCCCACCTCCGACAGGACTATCTGTCGTTGCAATTGACCGCATTACCGGGCTGGGCCGGCTTCATCAAATGGCGCGGAGAAGAACGCGACTACCCCTGGCAACAGGCCTACCCTGCCGGGCTCGTGAAGTTCCTCGCCATTCGTCTCTGGTATGCGCGTGAACTGGTTCAGAAGGCCTGCCGGGATGAGCTCGGCATCGAGGGACGATATGACGCGGTCACGGCATACATGCGAGCCCATTCCGGCGAATACTATTTGAGGAGACAACGAGTCGCAGGCCGGTTGCCCGCGCTCTATGCCGAGGAAGTTGATCGGCTGTCCCACCAGAAGGGTAACGGCTGGGGGATGGTGCTCGATCGCTATAGAACAGAGGTGGTCCCGCGCCAGGAGGCAGCCGCGCGTCGCGGCGCGGTCAGAAAACTGCTCGCACTTGCCCGATCACTGGACATCGATACGGCACAGCTCGCCGAGTGTTCCCCTGCCAATTTGAAGCAGCTGGTCGACTGGATGGAAGCCTTCCCGGAATCGGACCATGGACCGGTGTGGCTCAAGGCGTTTGAAGCCGGATACCGCGAACGCCTGTTGGGGCAGTTGCGGGAACGTGCGAGCGAGACCAACCAGACTGCGCCGACCCGCCCCTATTCTCAATCGATCTACTGCATCGACGTGCGTTCCGAACCGTTCCGCCGGCACCTCGAATCGGTCGGTCTGCACGAGACCTACGGCTTCGCGGGATTCTTCGCCGCCTTCATCCGCTACCGGGCCTGGGGGAAAGATCACGATACCGAACAGTTCCCGGTGATCATGCGCGCGAAGAACGAAGTGCGGGAAATCCCGCGAAGCTACCTGGACCATAAGGTGTCGAAACACGAAGCGCGCGCCAAGTGGGTCCATGCGGGCCACACGCTCCTGCACGATTTGAAAGAGAACGTGGTGACGCCATACGTCATGGTGGAATCACTGGGCTGGTTCTACGGACTGCCTATTTTCGGCAAAACCCTGTTGCCGTCGCTCTATCAGCGCTGGACCTCTTGGCTGCGGCATCTGTTCGTGCCGTCACTGGCTACGACGCTCACGGTGGACAAGCTGGCGCCGGCCGAAACGGCGGAGATGCTCGATGCGGAGCAACAGGCCATCGTGAGGGAGGCCTTACATGAACGGGTCGGGCTGCGCGGCTCGCGCATCACGCCTGCGCTCGTCGAGGGATTGCGGCAGCGTTCCCTCACGGGACAGGGGGACCCGGAGCCGCCCCTCATCGAAGAAGCTGCCCGGGCGGGACTCTCGTTGGAAATTGTCAACGCGTTGGTTGAGACCTTGCGGCGGCAGTACGACCTCAACGCGCGGGCCGCTTCCCGGCACAAGGAACGGATCACCAGAACCGGATTCACGCTCGACGAGCAGACCCTGACGGTCGACACCGCACTCCGCATGATGGGGCTGACGAAGAACTTCGCGCGACTCGTCCTGTTCTGCGCGCACGGCAGCACGTCGGACAATAACCCCTACGAATCGGCGCTTGATTGCGGCGCATGCGGCGGCAATGAAGGGAAACCGAACGCTCGCGTCCTCGCCATGATGGCAAACAACCAAAAGGTCCGCGAGCGGCTCACCAAGACGGGAATCAAGATCCCTTCGGATACCCACTTCCTCGCCGGCCAAATGGACACAACGACCGACGAGGTTCAGTTGGTCGACCTGGAAGACGTCCCCCCGACTCATCGCGCGGACTTGGCGCGGCTCCAAGAAGATCTGAAGGAAGCAGCCGAGCTCACGAGTCAAGAACGGTGCGGACGGTTCCCCGAGGTACGGCAATCCCTGGAGGGAAAGAAGGCAGAAGCGTACGTGCGTCGCAGGAGCGTTGACTGGAGCCAGGTGCGTCCTGAGTGGGGTCTATCGAGTAATGCCTCGTTCCTGATCGGACGGCGGGAGCTGACCAAAGGATTGGACCTCGGAGGGCGCGTCTTCCTGCACTCGTACGACTATCGGGAAGACCCGAGCAATCGTCTGCTCGAAGTGCTGCTCACCGCGCCTCAGGTCGTGGCGCAGTGGATCAACATGGAGCATTACTTTTCCGCCGTCGACAACGAGGTGTACGGGAGTGGCAGCAAGATCTATCACAACGTCGTCGGGCGGGTCGGCATCATGTCCGGACCCTGGAGCGATCTACGGCTTGGACTCGCCCGGCAGACGGTGATGAACGGCGACGTGCCGTATCATGAACCGATGCGACTGCTGACCGTCGTGGAGGCGCCGCGCATGCGCATCGAGAAGTTGATCGCGCGGCATGAAGTCTTGCAGCACCTTTATCACAACGAGTGGGTTCATCTCGTCGCTCTCGACCCCGAAGACCGGGTGTGGTATCGGTACCGGTCCAACGGCGAGTGGAGCCCCGTGAGCGATCCTCCACAGGAGGAGCACATTCACATATAGCAGGCCGTGAAAGGAGCGTATCGATGGGCGGTTTGATTTTGCATCCGATGAAGGAGATTCGCGTGATCGTTGCGGGAGAACACCGGGCGTTCGTGACTGACTTGCTGGACCGCGTCAATGCCACCGGCTACACGATCATCGGCAACCTGTCGGGAAAGGGGCACCATGGGGTGCGCGAGGCCCACTTCATGTTCAGCGAGCAGGAAAGCCTGGTGATGATTATGGCGGTGGTCCCCGAGACCAAAGTGGAACCAGTTCTGGCGGGGCTGCGTCCCCTGTTTGATCGCCATTCGGGGGTCATGTTTGTCAGCGACGTTTCGGTCAGTCGACAGGAGTATTTCGGCAAGAAACACGGCGGGTCATGATCGCGGAGCGCCTCCCTTGTCTTCTGGGTGGTCGATTGTCTAGAATGAGCCCCTCTTGAGCCGTTTTACGATGGAGGGGTGAGGTGAAGGGCTTACGATTCGAGCGCATCGGGCAAGGGCGTTATTACAACGTGGTGTTCCATCTCGGCAGCACCTACGTTCCCGTGAGCGATGAAACCGTGGAAGAATTGAAAGCGCAGAGCCTCCTGCCTGCCGAACGGTTCCTGGACCTCCTCATCGACCGCGTCGGCTATTCATCCTACCTCAAGGAGCAAATCCGCACCGAGCTGAAAAGCTCGGGCGATCCGGTGACGCAAATCACCGTCCTCCAGGGCGCCATCAGAGAGCTCTGATCTCAAGTTCGTTTTCGTTCCCGTCAGAATCCGGTACGCTCAGCCCCTCAGTCCGGCACTCGTCCTTCCTGAAATAACTGATTCATGATCATGTTTTTCTTGTCGGGATCCTGGTAGTACTTGAGCGCCTTCGTGTAATTGTCCAGGGCGCTCTCGGGCTTCCTGATTTGTGCGTAGTACTCGGCAATGCCGTGATAGGCGCGCGCGTCCTCTGCGTTGGCTTTGAGCCCGCGGTTGAAGGCTTCGAAGGCGCTCTGCAGTTGCCCTTTGCCCAGCGACAACCATCCCAGCGCCGTGTGTGCAGGACCGAAGTCCGGATTAGCGCGCAGAGCTTCGTCGTACTCCCTCTGGGCGAGATCGAGGCGGTTCCGCGTTTCGTAAAGGCTCCCCAGCGCGAAGTGCACTTCGGCGTCATTCGGATTCAATCGCAACGATTCCTTGTAGGCCTGTACGGCCGGTTCCATCTTGCCCTGTTCGGCAAGCGCACAGGCGAGATTCGCGTGAGCGACGGCGTCGTTCGGTTGTAACTTGATCACTTCCCGATACTGCGGGATCGCCATTTCGAGTCGCCCCTGCTCCTGGTAGGCCACGCCGAGATTCGTGCGCGCCGGTGCATAGGACGGATCGAGGCGCACCGCTTCCCGATACTCTTTGATCGCCATTTCCACATGGTTCGCCCGTTCGTGAATCTGCGCAAGAAAGTAGTGCGGGTAGGCCGACTGCGGCGCCAGCTTGGCGGCCTGCTTGTAAGACTGTATGGACTGTTCTGACTGGCCTGCTTGCGCCAGGAACAGCCCCATCACGAGGTGACCCGCTGCCTGTTCATCATGGCCAGCCACCAGTCCTTCGATCCAGCTTTTCACCCGCGCAATGTCATCCGGCTCGTGCAAACAGTTGGCATGAGCGGCCCAGGCTTCGGCAAACTGCCCCTTAATGAGGTGGACAACGTTCAGGACGAAATGGGGACGGGGATCACGCTGGTCGGTCGAGGCCGGATGGCGCGCCCAGGCCAGGGCGGCTTGGGCTGCCCGTTCCCACTCACCGGCCAATAGGGCGGCTTCGCATTGTGTTTGATGCTCGCTCATGGGTGTGCGTGATCGCTGACCGCTACCGTGTCAGGGTGTCTTCGATGTCCGGCGAGGTTGCCTGCATATGTGCTCCGAGGGCGGGATAGCGCTCGGCCAGTTTCTCTTTCATCAGCCAGGCGATCGTGCGGTACGACCAGTGGCCCTTCACGCCCGAACGCAGTTTCGCGATGTATTCTGCTTCGGCAAAGTCCATTTTGAAGAGGCAGCGGACCTTGAACCCGAACGGGATCGCATAGAGGGCTGCTTCCGCGTTGACTTTTTTTAACTGCTCGATGTCGGCCCGCACGGCGTCCATCGCCTGCCGATACTCCCCGTCGAGTCCGGCCTGCACGAGCGGCCGCGGCACATCGTACCCGTGTATCGTCGTGAAGTTCTGCTGGATTTGCTGGCAGCGCCGGTGCCGATGCATATCGCGCCAGCCGCCGATATCCATCAGCACATCGAACGTGAACGCGTAGCCGCTCCGGAATTCCTTTATGAGCTCGTCATAGCGGCCCCGATTGCTGAGCGCGACCGCAAGCGTGTCCTGCTTTTGCTTCTCCGACCAGTCGCGCACAACGGTGAGAATCTTCAGATACGGCGATTGGGACACGCGGTACAGAAGCGTGGTGACGGTTTCGTCCAATGGATCGTGCGGCTCGATCAGTTCGACCGGTTCTTGGCTTCCCCAGGTCGAGGGCTGATCGAGGCCGGTTCCGCGCAGGGCCTCCTTGGCATAGCGTGCAAGATCGGTATACACGTTCGTCTGGTATGCATTCGCCTTCGCGTGCCTGGCAAGCGTCGGGGCCATCGGTTCGTTGAGCCCGGCTGTTTGCCCGCTCAGCTCTCCCCACACATTCATCGGAGGCCGCTGGCAGGCATCTTTGAGATCCTCGCCGATCATCCGAAGCTCGGGCAGTTGCGAAGAAAGCAGGCGGGTAATCTGTTTTTCCAGCGTGCGAATGCTGACGACCTGTCCGACGTTCGTCCGTGAAGCAAGCGGGAGCAGATAGCGTGTCACGTCGAACGCCCTGGCAGCGATCGTCCGCTGATAGTCTGCCGGCTTCATGGTTTCCGGCCTTGGATCGCGATCGGAGAGAAACTTGGTCAGCGGTTCATGCAGCAGCCGATAGACTTCACCGAGGCTGCGGAGAATCCCGTGGTAGGTCCCTTCCGTTTCGCTCCCGTGAATGGCGTCCGGGACATACCAGCTGCTGGAGGCAAAATTCTGATAGCGGCTCGACTTGGCCTGCCCGTCCCACACCGGCTCGTCTTCCAGCCTGATGGCAGCCAGTTCGGTGATTTCCTCGAAACAGATGATCACGTGGCCCAGGTCGGCGATTGAGGCGTGCCCATAATCAAAATAGAATTGGTCCCAGAACTTCTCCGATGAATGGCCGTGCACCCACTTGATGCTGTTCTCGATTGAGTCGGGCGAGCGGCTGTAGCGGGCGAGCGCGTAGGCGGATTTCTCGGGCGGCATCGGTGCCACGGCGATGACGCGTCGGGTCGGTCGATCGGCACTCACAACATCTCTCCCACGTGATTCAAGACGACAACCGGTGGCTGCGAACTATAGCCTCCTGGCTCCGGTCTGTGCAAGCATCTGCATCGGGGCAGAGATCGCGTTGACTTGCCCGCAACCCCGCCGCTATATTCCCGCATCTTTTTGAATCTCTTCGGTGATGAGACGATGACGATCAAGGGCATCAAAGGCGTGAAAGATATCCTCCCGGAGGAAACGCCCCGCTGGCGGTTTATCGAGGAGCGGGCCAGGCGCTGGGCCGATCGGTACGGCTTCCAAGAGGTCCGGATTCCCATTTTCGAAGTGACGGCGCTCTTTGCGCGCAGTATCGGCGCTTCAACGGATATCGTCGAAAAAGAAATGTATTCCTTTCCGGATCGAGACGGGACCTCGCTGACGCTGCGACCAGAGGGAACTGCGGGAACCGTTCGAGCCTTCGTCGAACATAATCGTGCCGCCGATCCCCTACCGCAAAAATATTATTATCTTGGCCCGATGTTCCGACATGAACGCCCGCAAGCCGGCCGTCTCAGGCAGTTCCACCAATTCGGCGTCGAGTACTTCGGCACGCAGGACGCCCGCGCTGATGTGGAAGTCATCGCCCTACTCTGGCGTCTCTTATCGGATCTCGCGCTTCCGGGTTTGACGCTCGAAATGAACAGTCTTGGGAGCTCGGAGGATCGGGCAGCCTACCTGCCCCTTCTCGTCGCGTTTCTCAAAGAGCGAAGCGCTCGTCTCTGTGCCAATTGTCAGCGCCGAATGGAGAGTAATCCGCTTCGAGTGCTCGACTGCAAGATTCCAGAATGTCGAGCAGCAACCGAAGATGCTCCGCGCCTGACTTCTCATCTGTCACCCGACGCGAAAAGCCATTTTGACCAGGTCCTGGCCGGCCTGACAGCGCTTGGCATCCCCTATCAACTGAATCCGAGGCTCGTACGGGGGCTTGACTACTATTGCCTTACGGCATTTGAAATTACCTCCACGCACCTTGGTGCACAGAATGCCGTTGGGGCCGGTGGACGTTACGATGGGCTCGTCGAGACGCTCGGTGGGCCAAAAACGCCGGCTGTCGGGTTTGCCGTCGGGCTCGAGCGAATTTCCCTCATGTTGCCGGCACAGACCCTCCCTGCGGCGGCTCCATTGGTGTACGTCGCTGCGTTCGGTGTCGAAGGCGGGCGGGCGGGAGTTCTGCTCCTTGAAGAACTTCGTCTTGCCGGGATCACAGCCCAGTCCGATTACCGGGCCAATACCCTCAAGGCACATCTCCGCCAAGCCGACCGGGCCCATTGTCGTTATGCCATCCTCCTTGGTGACGATGAAGCGACACGAGGGTCCGTCATTCTTCGTAACATGGATTCGAAGGCTCAAGAAGAAGTCCCCCTAGCGGAAATCCCCGCTCATCTGCGCTCCATTATTGCCCAGTAATAGGGCCTCTTTTTTCGTATTGACTTCCTCAAAAAAACCCCGTACGCTCGCTTCGAATGAATAATGTAACTATTTGATTATTAAAAGAACTTCATTTTCATTCTCCTCGTATTTTCATGGCGTCTCGTAAACTCGGTCTCTTGTTATCCACAGCCCCTTCTCACTCTAGTGTCGACACCGTGGTTCAACTCGCGGAAGCGGCGATTCGGCAGGGGGTTGAAGTCTATCTCTACCTCATCGATGAGGGAGTGAAGAGTATGCAAGATCTTCGTATCACATCTTTGTTGGATGGAGGTGTGAGGATGTCCGTGTGCGCGTATGGATGCCAGCAACATCGAGTATCTACTGCAAATGTTGATTCACGGATCTCACTCTCCGGCCTTGTTGTTTTGTCCGGAATCATCGATGGCTGTGACCGATTTTTGGCGTTCACGTAGTCAGTAGACTCGCGCTTTTAATCAGGTTTCTATGTCTAAGCGTATTGCCGTTGTCATTTCAGAAGATCCTTACGTGACCCATCGCCCCGTCGAGGCTTTGCGTATTGCCCTTGGGCTCTGTGCCGGCGATCATGACACGACTGTGGTTCTCCTTGGACGTGCTCCGCTCCTCTTAACTGATGATATTGACGACGTCGTCGATGTTGAGATTCTTGAAAAATATCGGCCCTCTTTTGCCCAACTTGAAGTTCCCTTTGTCCTGGAATCCGATTCATCCATCCCTGCTGTTCGAGGAGAATTCTCCGTTTCCCGTTCAAAACCTGGTGAAATTCGCTCTTTTCTTCAGTCTGTGGATCGAACGCTGGTGTTCTCATGAGCAAGACTTTATATCTGCTTCGGCAACCGGTTGAGCAAGTAAATCGAGCAATGTTTCTTTCCTCCGAAACCGAAGGTGATGTTGTTCTCTTTGGAGAAGCTGCTTCGTCCGATCTCTCACACTCGAAAGGCCAGGTTTTTTCTGTAGAGAAGAATGGTCGGCATCCACACATTTCATACGATGATCTCATTGAGAAGCTGTTTCAGGCCGAGCACGCTATCGTGATCTGATATTGATCCCTCTTCTCCGAAGAAGTTGTGTAAATGAAGAAGATAGCCGCCGTAGAAGAAGTAGTAGTAAGACATGTGAATAGTGGGGAAGGGAGATAACCGACCGATCGGAAATCGGAATTTGTATCGTCACCATGGGGATGAACTTGGGGATTGACTCTGGGTTTCCGGAGGGTACAGAGTTCACAAGTTCTGGGTGGCGGTATGAGCGAGTATCTCAGAGGGATCTCATCACTTGGTCAGGGATGGCGGATTAAGGAAAGAGGGCCAGTCGGGATAAGGGTTATCCACAGGTGTGAATAAGCCTGTGTATGAGGAATAATAGGGGTATTATGACGGCCGCAACTGTCTGGCAAGAGGCCTTGGCGTATATCCAGGGCAAAGTCCCGAAACAGGTGTATGACACGTGGTTTACGCCGGTCCGCCTGGAGCGAATTGAAGACTCAACGGCCCAAATCGGGGTGCCGAATAAGTTCTTTGGCGAGTGGTTAGGACAGCACTACAAGCCCCTATTGGAAGAGGCTGTATCGACCGCTCGAGGCGGGGGACAAACCGCTGTCTCCTTTGTCGTCTTTAACCGGCATCCCGGCACCCAGACCGACCCTGCCGCTCTCGTCCAAGCCGTGAAGACCGCTACGGCGACGAAGCCGAGAAGGGGCATCCAACTTAACCCAAAGTACACATTCAAGAATTTTGTGGTCGGGGCAGGGAACCAGTTTGCCCATGCAGCCTGCATGGCCGTGGCGGAGCAGCCGGCAAAAGCCTATAACCCTCTCTTTATCTACGGCGGTGTCGGTCTGGGCAAGACACACCTGTTGAATGCCATTGGCAATCATGTGGCGGAACGGACCGACCTCCGGATCGCCTATCTGACGACCGAACAGTTTACCAATGAGGTCATCAACTCGATTCGGTACGACAAGATGATGGACCTCAGAAAGCGCTACCGTCACATCGACATGCTGATGATCGACGATATTCAGTTCTTGGCAGGCAAGGAGCGGACACAGGAAGAATTCTTCCATACCTTCAATGCTCTCTACGAAGCGCATAAGCAGATCGTCCTTTCAAGCGACCGTTTCCCGAAGGACATGCCCGATATCGAGGAACGGCTGAGATCTCGATTCGAATGGGGGCTGATCGCCGATCTTCAGCCTCCGGATGTCGAGACAAGAATCGCGATCCTTCGCAAGAAGTCGGAGGACGAAGGCGTCACGTTACCCGAAGACGTCATCCAGTTTTTAGCGACGACCATGAAAAGCAACATCCGAGAGCTCGAGGGCTCGCTGGTCCGGCTCGGCGCCTACGCCTCGCTGACGGGGCAGACGATCACGCTCGACATGGCCAAGAACGTGCTCCGAGACCTTATCGGCGACAAGAAAAAGGTCGTGTCGATGGAAGACATCCAGGAAATCGTCGGCACCTGGTTTCACGTGAAGATCGCGGATCTGAAATCGAGGCGCCGGAGCAAGACGCTCGTGCACCCGAGGCAGATCGCCATGTATCTCTGCCGCGAGCTCACGGATGCGTCCTACCCGGAAATCGGTCGACTCTTCGGGGGAAAAGACCATACGACGATCATTCACGCCTGCCGGCAGATTACCAAAGCCAGGGAAAACGACAGCACATTGCACGCGACGTTGGACGGCTTGAAGGAAAAGATCCTTCGAAGCTGAACGGTGGTTCGAGGGAGAGGGAATCATGAAGGTTCGAATCGGACGAGATGAGCTGTTGACCGGCCTGCAGCGGGTGCAAGGCGTCGTCGAAAAACGCAATACGATGCCCATTCTCTCGAACATCTTGATCGAGGCGAAACAGGAAGGAGCGGAGATCGTCGCGACCGATCTCGAGATCGGAATGCGCGGGCTTTACAAAGCCACCGTGCAGAAGCCGGGCGGCATCACGGTGTCGGCCCGCAAGCTCTACGAAATCATTAAGGAACTGCCGAGTGGCGAGATCGAGATCAATTCCGGCGACAACAACTGGACAACGATTCAAGCCGGTAAGAGCCAGTTCAAGATCGTGGGCCTGCCGAGCGCGGATTATCCGGCACTCCCGGCGATCGAGCGCGAAGGATTGACGCCTCTCTCCGGTGCGGGCCTCCTCGAATTGATCCGAAAGACCCTCTTTGCGGCGGGTGACAACGACGCGCGCTATATCCTCAACGGCTTATTGGTGACGCTGATCACGAGCGAGAAGAAGACCACGCTGCGCCTGGTCGGAACCGATGGCCACCGATTGGCCGTGGCCGAACAAGACCTCGGCAAGGCAGGAGCCAAGGGCGCCCCGCAAGAAATCAAAGCCATTATTCCCAAGAAGGCCGCCCATGAAATGCAGCGTCTGTTGCAAGAGGGGGGCGACGGGGAGCCCTTGATCGGATTTACGAAGAACCTGATGATCTTCCGCAAGAGCGGCTTGCTCCTGACCTCTCGTCTGATGGAAGGGAACTACCCAAATTACCAACAGGTGATTCCCAAAGAGAGCAACAAAAAGATCATCATCAATCGCCTCGACCTGGAAAGCGCGCTACGGCGGGTTTCGGTGCTGTCGAAGGACAAGGCAAATGCCGTGAAGCTGTCGTTCGCTCCTGGGCGCATGACCCTGTTCTCCAGCAATCCGGACTACGGGGAAGCCACTGAGGAGATGTCGGCGCAGTACGAGGGTGAAGCGCTCAACACCGGATTTAACGCTCGATACCTGCTGGATGTCTTCGGGGTCATGGACGGGGAGAAGATCTCGCTGCAAATGGACAGCGCCTTGAGTCCCTGTTTGATCCAAGAGGCCGAGACGCCCGGATTCAAATGCGTCGTGATGCCGATCAAAATTTGATGCAGAAACGAGCAGTCAGCCCCACGGCACCACCTCGACGCTGATTGCCGGACGGCAATAGCTGCACCCAAGGAGACGAATGGCGACGAGAGAGTCCGACGAGATTTCCGACAAGCCCGCCCAGGGAAAATCCGACAGCTACAGCGCGGATCAAATCAAAGTCCTCGAGGGTCTCGACGCCGTTCGCAAGCGGCCGGCGATGTATATCGGCAGCACCGGCGTGGACGGCCTGCACCATCTGGTTTACGAAGTCGTCGACAACAGTGTTGACGAACACATGGCCGGCTTCGGCGAATCGATCGACGTCACCATCCATATCGACGGCAGCGTGACGGTGGTCGATAACGGCCGCGGCATTCCCACCGGCATGCATCCGACGCAAAAGAAATCGGCCGCTGAGGTTGCGCTGACGGTCTTGCACGCGGGCGGGAAGTTCGAGCAGGGGGCGTACACCGTGTCAGGCGGTCTCCACGGTGTCGGCATCTCAGTGGTGAACGCGCTCTCGGAATGGCTGGAGCTCGAAATCTGGCAGGATGGCCAGGTGTTCGAGCAGCGCTACCAGCGAGGCAAGCCGGACGCGCCGCTGAAGGACACCGGGAAGACGAAGCGTCGCGGCACGAAGGTGAGATTCAAGCCGGACGGGCAAGTGTTCGAGACGCTGGAGTTCAGTTTCGACGTCCTGGCACAACGGCTGCGCGAACTCGCCTTCTTAAACAAAGGCCTTTCGATCACTCTAAAGGACGAACGAAAAGAACCAGCCAAAGAGCAGGTGTTCTTCTACAAGGGCGGCATCGTCTCCTTCGTCGAGCATTTGAACGAAGCGAAAACGCCGCTGCATAAACCGATTTACGTGAACGTCGAAAAGCCGGAGATGATTCTCGAGGTCGCGCTCCAGTACAACGACAGCTATGCGGAAAATCTCTTCTCCTTTGCGAACAACATCAACACGAAGGAAGGCGGCACACACCTCGTGGGATTTAAGGCCGCATTGACGCGGACCATCAACAACTACGCGAACGCGAACGACCTGTTGAAGAAGGAAACCGAGTCGCTTACCGGCGACGACGTCCGAGAAGGGCTCACGGCGGTCATCAGTGTGAAGGTCCGCAATCCGCAGTTTGAAGGACAGACGAAGGCGAAGCTCGGAAACAGCGAAGTCAAAGGCGTCGTCGAAGCCGCGGTGAACGACGCGCTCGGGACCTATTTCGAGGAGAATCCACCTGTCGCCCGGAAGATCATCGGGAAGGCGATCGATGCGGCGCGCGCACGTGAAGCAGCTCGCAAGGCAAAAGATCTCATTCGTCGCAAGAGCGCCTTGGACGGGGGTTCGCTCCCCGGAAAATTGGCTGATTGTTCCGAAAAGGATCCCGCCGTCAGCGAACTCTACATCGTCGAGGGCGATTCAGCCGGCGGGTCGGCGAAGCAGGGCCGCGACCGCAAGTTCCAGGCCATTCTGCCGCTCAAAGGAAAGATCCTCAACGTCGAAAAGGCCCGCTTCGATAAGATGCTGACGAGCGACGAAATCCGGACGCTCATCATGGCGCTCGGGACCGGGATCGGTCGCAAACGCGAGGAAGGCGATAAAGTCGACAAGGATACGTTCGACATCGCGAAGGCCCGCTACCACAAGATTATTCTCATGACCGACGCCGACGTCGACGGTAGCCACATCCGCACGTTGCTGCTCACGTTCTTTTTCCGACAGATGCCGGAATTGCTCGAGCGGGGCTACATCTACATCGCCCAGCCGCCCCTCTTCAAAGTAAAAAAGGGCAAGTCGGAGCGGTATCTCAAGGACGAGGGAGCGTTGAACGAGCATCTCGCTGATCTCGCGGTCGAAGAGGTGGAGCTCTACGTCGAGGGTGCCCAAGGCTACGTGACGGGGCGCCGACTCCTCCCGATCTTAAAGAAAATGATTTCGTTCGAAACGCTGCTTGCCAGGCTCAACAAGAAATCGCACGAGGCCGCGATGCTCAGGGTTTTTGTCGATGAGCCGGGGCTGGATCGCGAAATGCTCAAGGATCTGACCGCGCTCAAGAAAACGGTGGCGAGCGCGAAGAAGGCGCTCGCGCTGGTATTTCCGAAACTCGAGCCGACCATTGAAATTCTTTCCGACGAAGAACACCAGTCGAACAAAGTTTCCTGTCGTATGCACGCCGGCGGCGTTACGCATCAATTGGACGTCACGCACGAGCTGGTCGGCTCCGCTGAATTCAGAGAGTTGCAAAAACTCGCTCCCTCGTCGATCGGGCTAGGCCGCCTGCCATACAGGTTGAAGGCGAAGGGACAAGAGCAGCAGCTCCACTCGACCGCAGATGTGGTTAAAACGATCCTCGACCTCGGCAAGCAGGGCCTTGGCATCCAGCGCTACAAAGGATTGGGAGAGATGAATCCGGAGCAGCTCTGGGAAACCACGATGAATCCGGAAATGCGCACGCTCTTGAAGGTGGAGCTGGAAGACGTGACCGGCGTGGACGAGATTTTTACGATTCTGATGGGCGACGAAGTCGAACCGCGCCGGAATTTCATACAGGCGCATGCGCTCGAAGTGCGGAATTTGGACGTGTGACGAAGAGCGAATAGCTTATGGCGTATGGCTCGGAGGTTTGCGCTATAAGCCATCAGCTCACGATTTTAAGGAGAGTCGATGCCCCCTGATGAACGGTTAGGCCACATCGCCATCGAAGACGAGATGCGGTCCTCGTATCTCGATTACGCCATGAGCGTAATCGTGGGACGAGCCCTTCCGGACGTACGCGATGGCCTCAAGCCGGTCCATCGCCGGATTCTCTTCGGCATGAACGAAATGGGCCTCGTCCACAATCGTGCCTACCGCAAGTCGGCCAAGATCGTCGGCGAGATCATGGGCAACTACCATCCCCATGGCGATAGCGCGATCTACGACACCCTGGTGCGCATGGCGCAGGAATTCAACATGCGCTATCCGCTGGTGGACGGCCAGGGCAATTACGGTTCGATGGACGGCGATTCGGCCGCGGCCATGCGCTATACCGAAGCGCGCATGACGAAGCTGGCGGAAGAGCTGCTGGCGGACATCGACAAGGAAACGGTCGATTTCGGTCCTAACTACGACGAGTCGCGGCAAGAGCCGTTGGTGCTGCCGACCAAAGTCCCGAATCTCCTCATCAACGGAGCGGGAGGAATCGCGGTCGGTTATGCCACGAACATTCCCACGCACAACCTCGGCGAAGTGGTCGAGGGGTTGCTGCTGCTTTTGGAGAATCCAGAGGTCACGATCGCGCAGTTGATGAAAAAGATTCCCGGACCCGACTTCCCGACAGCCGGTTTTATCTACGGCATGACCGGCATCAAAGATGCGTACGAAACAGGCCGCGGCCTCCTCAAGCTCCGCGCCAAGGTGGCAGTGGAAACGGACGAACGCACGGACCGCGAACGCCTCATCGTCACCGAAGTTCCCTATCAGGTGAATAAGGCGAAATTGATCGAGAAGATCGCGGAGCTGATCCAGGAAGACAGGATCAAGGGCATCTCTGATCTCCGCGATGAATCCTCGGCCCGCGAAGGCGTCCGGGTCGTCATCGAGTTGAAGCGAGGCGAGATCCCGCTCGTGGTGCTGAACAATCTGTATAAACACACGCAGCTCGAGACGACGTTCGGAGTGATTATGTTGGCGCTGGTCAACAATCGCCCGGAAGTCCTCAATCTGAAGCAGATCCTCCACCACTTCCTTGAGCACCGGCGTGAAGTCGTCGTGCGCCGAACGGCTTTCGAGCTGCGCAAGGCGGAAGAGCGGGCACATATCCTCGAAGGCCTGAAAATCGCCCTGGACAACCTCGATGCCGTGATCGCCTTGATCCGGCGCGCGCAATCGCCGGATGTCGCCAGAACCGGCCTCATGCAGCAGTTCGCGCTCAGTGAGATCCAAGCCAATGCGATCCTGGACATGCGTCTCCAGCGCTTGACCCAATTGGAGCGGACGAAGCTGATCGAGGAGTACGCGGAAGTCCTGAAACAGATCGAATATTTGAAATCCGTATTGGGCAGCGAGGCGCTGGTCCGGAAGATCATCAAAGACGAACTGATTCAGATCAACGAGGCGTACAAGGACGAGCGCAGAACCCAGATCGTCAAAGAAGAGGCCGAAATCAGCCTCGAGGACTTGATTGCGGAAGAGGAGGTCGTCGTCACGATTTCGCACGCCGGCTACATCAAGCGCAACGCCGCCTCGCTCTATCGCGCGCAACGACGCGGCGGCAAGGGCAAGATCGGCATGGGCATCAAGGACGAAGATTTCGTCGAGACGCTCTTCACCGCCTCGACGCACGACACGCTCCTGTTCTTTACCGATGCCGGGAAGGTGTATTGGCTCAAGGTCCACGAGATTCCGGAAGCCAGCCGTGCGGCGAAAGGGAAGGCGCTGGTGAATCTGCTCGCCTTGTCCGGCCACGAAAAGGTCACGGCGACGCTGCCGGTGAAGGAGTATCGCGAAGACCGGTTCGTGATCATGGCGACGAAGAAGGGCATCATCAAAAAGACCGAGCTCGCGGCCTACAGCAATCCACGCCAGGGTGGAATCATCGCGTTGGGGCTTGAGGACGGCGACAAACTCATTGGCGTGCACGTGACGGACGGCCAGCGTGAGATTCTTCTTGGGACCAAACAGGGCATTACCATTCGATTTAAAGAGGAAGAAGTCAGGCCTATGGGTCGCACGGCCTACGGGGTGAAAGGCATTACCCTCGAAGAGGGCAACGAAGTCATCGGGATGGAGACGATCACACCGGATTCCACCACCTCGATTCTCACCGTGACCGAGGGGGGATACGGCAAGCGGACGCCGGTCACGGAGTATCGCGTTCAGGGGCGTGGCGGAAAAGGCATCATCAGCGTAAAAACGACGGAACGGAACGGCCTTGCCGTCGGATTTCTCCAAGTACGGGACGACGATGAGATCATGCTTATGGCCGCACAGGGGAAGGTCCTTCGCTGCAAAGTCGACGATATCCGCGAGATCGGACGTAATACGCAGGGCGTTAGGATTCTCGACCTCGACGGAGAGGAGGATCGTGTGGTGGCCGTCGCCAAGCTCGCCGAAAGCGTCGAGCGCGAAGATCCGGGCGCCGACGAAAGCGCCAACGGCTAGGGCCACTCCCCGTCAGGACGCGGAACCCTTCGCTCCCCTTCCCGCCATGAACGATTCACACACTCAGCCGCCGGCTGCTCCCAAGAAGAAGCCGCTCGACACCGTCGTGAAACTGGCCCTGATGGTGTTTTGTGGATCCTTCGCCCTGATCTGGGGCGGGATGTATCTCAGTCGACCGGATCGATCGATCCCTCCGTACAGTATCGGTTCGCAGGAAGACACCGCTGTGTCGGTGCATGTGCCGGCCTGGACCAGCGACACGGAAATCGAAACACTCATCGAACGCTTTCGAAAGGTCGGTCGCGAGACCAGAAATTTTGGTCCGATGAAGATCAGGCCGACCACACCGGACGATCCCAAGGGACGCTATCGGCGTATTACCATCTATATCTTCACCCATGATGCCTGGGCCGAAGCACCTATTTTGCACAAGTATCTGACCGGTGAGGACAATGACGTCCGTGACGGGTTCCGGCGTGCGCTCCGAGGCTTTTATCAATTGACGGAATCGCAGGAAGAAGGGCGGATCGGACCACTCGTCGAGGGGCAGGACTCTGCAGCGACCGCGGCGTATTCCAGACAGTTGTTCAAAGAATCGGTCGCTTCGACGCCTTAGGGGCGAGACCGAGCGAAGGCCTCGGCCATCACTTGGGTCAAACGAGTTCTGAGTTCAAGGTCTTGAACGGCGGCCGCATGCGCAGAGGCTTCGGTCAACGCCGCCTCGCTCACGACCGGCGCTGTGTTCGCCGGAACCGCTGGCCCAGACGGCTTGTCGAGCGAGGGGATTTCTCCCACACGCAAGGCAATCTCGGTGACGAGTTCGGTCCCTGCTTGCTCATTGAGCTTGGCAAGCAAAGCCGGTTTGAGGAATGTCAGCTGTTGCATCCACACCGAGCTCCGGACGATCAGATGGAGTTTCTTAAAGCGGATCTGGTCCGGCCAGGTATGGGCGGCGACAGGATCCCCGACGATCTCACGCCATTGATGCTGGAGACGGAGTTCAAACAGGCGCGATTCGAGCCCAAGACGTTTCGCCAATCCCGAGAGAATGGTACCGAATGAGTCAAGCGAACCATGCGCGCGCATAAAGAGGATCTTAGGCCCAGACTTTCAAAGGGTCAAGAGTCCATGAGCCAAGGACGCCGATGACGAAAGACGTCACAGAGAAGGCTGTTGCGACCAATCGCAAGGCCTACCATGACTACTTTATCGAAGAGAAGTTTGAAGCCGGCATCATGCTGCAAGGGACTGAGGTGAAGTCTCTGCGGGAAGGGCGGGTGAATCTCCAAGACAGCTATGCGAGCGTGAAGGACGGCGAGGTCTTTCTCCACCACTGCCACATCAGCCCCTACAGCCACGGCAACATCATGAACCACGACCCGCTCCGGGTCCGCAAGCTCCTGTTGCATAAAAAAGAGATCAACAAACTGCTCGGCAAGACCCAACAGAAAGGCCTCACCCTCATTCCCCTCCGCATCTACTTCTCCGAGCGAGGTCATGCCAAAGTCGAGTTGGGACTTGCCAAAGGGAAGAAGCTCTACGACCGCCGCGAGTCCATCAAAGCCCGCGAGGCCGGTCGCGAAGTCGAACGGGCGATCAAACAGAGAAAGTAAGACATCGGATCCTGGGAATCTGATCCGATCGAGGATTCGTCGATACCACACCGCCGGCAGGGACCTGTCCCCTCAATGTGGCGCGGCCGCACGCCATTGATCCAAGCAGCTGATTAATAAGGAGAAAGATAATGGCGCGCCGCACCACGTATAGGTGGCCTTGACTTTAGTACTAACTAGAACTATCTTGCACCCAGTTGTATGGATGATGATCAGACAAGCGGAGGTGCCGTATGAAAGCATTGTTCCAAACGGACGAGAGTTGGACTGGCCTGATTCTTCGCCTGACCCTAAGCCTGGTGATATTTCCGCACGGCGCGCAGAAACTCTTGGGCTGGTACGGCGGGTTTGGGTTTTCAGGAACGATGGGTTTCTTTACGGAAACGATGCACCTCCCGTGGCTTATTGCGTTCCTCGTCATCATCGGAGAATCATTTGGAAGCGTCGCCCTGCTGCTGGGGTTTCTTACTCGGTTTACGGCGGCCAGCTTGGCCGTCATTATGGTGGGTGCCATCGTGACGACGCACATTCCCCACGGGTTCTTCATGAACTGGTTCGGCAAGCAACAGGGTGAAGGTTACGAGTATCATCTTCTGGTGATCGGAATCGCGGTCGCGTTGTTAGTGACGGGAGCTGGGCGGTGGTCAATCGACCGCGAGATTGCAGAGAGAGTCGCGCGCTGAGATCGCGCAGAGAAGGAGGGCAATCATGGCGACGGATGTGACGATGAGAGCGAAGGATGTCCTGGGTGTCTATCAGCCAGGGTCGACCCACATGGTCGGCGACGGATTTCCTGTGCGGAATTTTTTCCCAAGCAATGACCTCGATCGTGAGGTAAGCCCGTTTCTGATGCTCGACTATGCGGGACCCCAGTACTTTGCCCCGACGGATCATCCTCGCGGCGTGGGCGAGCATCCGCACCGCGGGTTTGAAACCGTTACCATCGTCTACGAAGGAGTGGTGGCGCATAGGGACTCTGCCGGGAATGCCGGTGTCATCGGTCCGGGCGACGTGCAATGGATGACCGCGGCGTCCGGCATCGTCCATGAGGAGTTTCACGAAAAGGCATTCGCAAAGAAGGGTGGTACACTCCACGCCATTCAACTGTGGGTGAACCTCCCGAAGGCGTCAAAAATGTCCGCTCCAGCCTATCAGACGATTCTGAACGAGGACATTCCGGCCATTGATCTCAGCGGCGGAGCCGGTCGGTTGCGCGTGATCGCGGGAGCATTTCAAGGACGCAAGGGCCCGGCCCACACGTTTACGCCGGTCGAACTATATGATCTCGAGCTGAAAGGCGGACACAGCATCGCGCTGACGATCCCCGAGGAGCAGAATGCCTCCATCTTTGTCTTGCAGGGCCGAGCCTCCGTCAATGGGTCGCCAGCGGCCGGGGAAGCAGAATTGATCGTGTGTAAGAGGAATGGTTCGCAGGTCACGGTCGAGACTGAAAAGGATAGCCGGATCTTGGTGATGGCCGGAAACCCGATCGACGAGCCAATTGCCCGCTACGGGCCGTTTGTCATGAATACCAAGGCCGAGTTGATTCAAGCGGTGCAGGACTATCAGGAAGGGAAGATGGGGCATTTGTCATGAGCGATCAGACTCTCATGATCGAGATCTATTCCGACGTCGTCTGTCCCTGGTGCTACATCGGGAAGCGACGGTTGGAACGGGCCTTGAGTCAATTGAAGGATGCGGTAAGGCCGCAGATAATCTGGCGACCGTTCCAACTCAATTCGACGATGCCGAAGGAAGGGATGAATCGGACGACGTACCTCGAGGCAAAGTTTGGAAGTCTCGAGACCTTTCGGCGAATGGAAGAACATGTGCTAGCGGCTGGTGCGGAGGAACGGATCATCTTCGCGTTTGAGAAGATCGCGCGGACACCCAATACGTTGCCGGCCCATCGGCTGATTTGGTACGCCGCGCAGCAGGGTTGCCAGGATGCTGTGGTCGACTCGCTCTTTAAAGGTTATTTTGAAGAGGGTGCTGATATCGGAACGACATCCGTGCTTGTTCAATTGGCCGAGCGTGCGGGACTGAACGCAACACACTTTCTCCAGAGCGATGACGGAGTGGCGGAGGTGAAGGCCGAAGAATCAGCGGGACACAAGCTCGGGATTCGCGGCGTTCCCTACTTCGTGCTGAATCAAGCCTACGGCATCTCGGGAGCCCAGCCGGTCGAGGTGTTTGTGTCGGCGATGCAGAATGCACGAGCCCAGGCCTCTGTCGCGGTCAAAGGCTCGTCAGTCGGGAGGTGACGAATGGCGGTTCAAGTCTATGGCTGCAATCATGTGGTAATAGAGGTCACGGATGCCAAGAAGGCCGTCAAGTTCTATTCGGACGTTTTTGGTTTGAAGATGCTCCGCGGCGGCGAAGGGGCAGCCTGGTGCAAACTCGGCGAGCACCAGTTCATGGCGATCTTCGAGGTGGACAAGCTTCAGCCGGATCGCGTGAAACATTTCGGCTTGATGGTGCGCGATGCGCAGCAGATCAAAGAAGTTCGACAGAAGCTGCTCAAGAAATACAAACTGAAGCTGCACCCCGGTTTCCGCTGTGATTTTCGTGATCCCTGGGGTAACCGGATTCAGGTCGGGGATCTGAGCGACGAATCGCTCGTCTGGCTCCTCCCCTATCAGGAGGTGCAGGAGGCTGGTATCACGTTCGCGAAGTCAGGGCGCCGACGAGGATGACACATGGATGACACACAGGTACAGCTACACCAGCTCTCTCGGGCGCTGCTTCGTCTGCACAAGGCGTTGCTGGACGGCGAACGGATAGCGTACGAGCAGGTGCATGGTCCGATCACTTCGAACGGAGCGTTTCTCCAGCTCTTGCTCGGGCATGCCTGGTTCGCCTGGCTGCGTGAGCTCTCGGGCGCGATGGCTGCGCTGGACGAGCTTGCCGAATCGAAAGAGGCCTCTGCCCGTACTGCCATCATCGAGCAGATGGCCGCGCTGCGGATTCTCCTGACGCCATCTGAAACAGGTGAAGGATTCAGCCGTCGTTACGGCGACGCGCTCCAGCGCGACCCAAACGTCGTGCAAGCGCATGAAGTGGTGACGGAGTTGCTCCGGTAACTATCGTCCGGAGTCGGAGGACAACATGAAAGCGCACTATCTCGGCCATGTCGTGTTCTATGTGAAAGATCTGCAACAGTCGCTGTCGTTTTATCGCGATCTGCTGGGTTTCAAGGAGGTCGGACGGATCTTCAATGGCGCGGCGGCCGCGCTCACATCCGGCCGCACACACCACGAGTTGCTGCTCATCCAAGTCGGCGATGCGCCGGGTCCTGCAACAGGAAGGCGGCGAGGGCTCTATCACATTGGCATCAAAGTCGGTGACAGCCTGGACGAGCTTCGGGCTGCAAAAACAGAACTCGAACGTGCTGGTATTGCCATCGACGGCATGAGCGACCACACCGTGAGCCAAAGCCTGTACTTGCGTGATCCGGATGGGAATGAAGTAGAACTGTACGTGGATGCGAATGATTCCGTCTGGAAAGATAACCCTCAGGCCGTGTTGTCACCAATCAAACCTCTCAGACTTTGAGTGATTCGAAGGAGGTGCGCCGATGGGCCTCTCGAAGTGGTTCCCATTGTGGCTCGTTGTTTGCTGCTTGCTGGTGCAGGCTCCTAGGACGTCTGCTCAATCGTCCACGCCCGACAATGAAATCACCAAGCTGGCCGACGACGTGTATCTGTTCAGGCATCGCTTTCATCAGTCGATTTTCATCACCACGCCCAAGGGCGTGATCGTCACCGACCCGATCAATTCTGATGCAGCGGCCTGGCTGAAGGCTGAGATCACAAAGCTGACCGATCAGCCCGTCCGTTACGTACTTTATAGCCATCACCATAATGATCACATCACCGGTGGCAGCGTTTTCGCCGACACAGCTCTTCTCTTCATCAGTCAGGTGGCGGCGAGGCCGAAAATTCTCCAAGCAGCGGATCCTCAGACCCCTGTGCCCGATCTGACATTCACCGATCGGATGTTCATCGACCTCGGAGGCAAACACGTCGAACTGATTTACACCGGACGAAACCATTCGGATAACAGCCTCGTCGTTCTGCTTCCGCAGAGCAAGCTGCTCTTTGCCGTCGACTTCATTCCGGTCGAGACGGTGGCCTATCGCACGCTGCCAGACGGCTATCCAGATGACTGGATCGACTCGTTGAGGCAGGTCGAGAGCCTCGAGTTCGACACGTTGGTGCCGGGACATGGCAAAATCGGCAGGAAAGAGCACGTGCAATGGTTTCGCGGGTATCTCGAAGATCTCAGAGCTGCCGTGCAGGAGCAAGTCACGAAAGGCGCGAGTGTCGAAGAGGCGAAAAAAGCCGTTCAGCTTCCTAAATACGAGCAGTGGCAGCGCTACGCCGACTGGTTTCCTGAGAATGTAGAAGGGATGTACCGGTATCTCTCTCAGCAGCGGAAGGAGAATCGCTGAGCTTCCCCCGGAGCATATCCGGCAGCGATTCACGGTGGGGGAATAGCGCTGATGGATCCAACCAAGGAGGACAACATGAGCGACGTCATCGTCACCCCCAAGAACAATGGTCCGTATTACGTCAAAGGCAAATTCAAAATCGTGACCGAGGGCGGCCGGGAAATTGCGTTTGAGGGGGACGAAGTCTGGCTCTGCCGGTGCGGGCAGTCTGCGAACAAGCCGTTCTGCGACGGCGCACATAAGAAGGCTGGGTTCAAGAACAATTTGGATGAGAAGTTGTAACTGCAGCGGCGCCACCGCGTGCGGTCAAACGAACGCGTGACGCCCGCCGAAACTATTCAAGTGCTAGCGAGGGCGTTACCGGCCGTATTCAACGGGTTCTGACGCAGGAGTAGCGGCGCCTCTTGAGCCATCACAGGTCAATAGGCCATACTGAACACCTATGGATGGGCAGTCCGCATCTCCCTGTGAGACTCTCGCGGAGCGGTACCAAGCCCTGCTGGAGGTTGCCCAGGCGATCTCTGCCCACCGCGATATACACGAACTCTTTCGAGATCTCGCCCAGCGCCTCCCCCGAGTGGTGCATGTCAATTTCGTCGCCCTGTCCCTACACGATCCTGTACGAAACAGCATGCGATTACATACGATCCAGGCGAATGTGCCGGCCGACCTCATCGGTGGCCATGAGGAACCGGTCGACGAGACTCCGTCGGGATTGGTGTGGCAAACGCAGGAGCCCCTCCTCGTGCCGGATCTTGCCGAGGAGCATCGGTGGCCGAAAGTGACGGCACGTATGATGGAGGACGGGACGAAGTCGTTTTGCGTCGTCCCCCTGACGACGGCGGTACGACGGTTGGGCGCCATGGGATTTTCAAGCCTGCTGAAAGGATCCTACAAAGAAACAGACTTAGAGTTCCTTCGGCAAGTCGGCAACCAGGTCGCGGTCGCCGTGGACAATGTCCTCCATAATCATGACCTGACCTACGATCGTGATCGATTGCGCCTCCTTCTGGAAGTCTCTGAATCGATCGCGTCACACCGCGATCTCACAGGCCTGTTCCGAGACCTGGCCAAACGACTTCCGGCCGTCGCTCCGTTCGACTTCATCGGCTTGGTCCTTCATGACCCCCAGAAGAATGTGATGAAGATCCACGTATTGGAAACAGCCGCGGCCCAACCCTTCACAAGCCGGCTGAATGGACTCGAACTGCCAATGAATGAATCCTTCAGCGGCTGGGTATGGACCCATCAGCAGCCGTTGAACATCCCGTCCCTCGCCATGGAAACTCGATTTACGGTGGGGGTGGCGGCATTGAAGGAAATCGGTGTCCAGTCCCTCTACATGTTTCCGCTGACGACCGCGATGCGGCGTCTCGGGGCAATCGGGTTTGGCAGCCTGAAACCCTCTGCCTTCGACGAAGCCGACGTTGACTTTTTCAACCAGGTCGCCAAGCAGATCGCACTCGCTGTGGACAATGCACTGGCCTATGGAGAGATTTCCGAGCTCAAGGAGAAGCTTTCAAAGGAGAAACTGTATTTAGAAGAAGAAATCAGGACCGCATACAACTTTGAGGAGATCATCGGCGAGAGTCCGACACTGAGGAAAGTGTTGAAACAGGTAGAGGTCGTCGCGCCGACCGATTCGACCGTGCTGATTCTGGGAGAAACAGGAACGGGGAAAGAGTTGCTGGCGCGTGCCATTCATAATCTAAGCGGGCGGCGGGAACGCACCTTCGTGAAGATGAATTGCGCGGCCATTCCGACCGGCCTGCTCGAGAGCGAGTTGTTCGGTCACGAGCGAGGGGCCTTCACCGGCGCGATCGCCACCAAAGTCGGACGGTTCGAACTGGCCGACGGCGGCACACTCTTTCTCGATGAAGTTGGAGACATTCCGCTCGAACTGCAGTCGAAGCTCCTGCGCGTGCTACAGGAACAGGAATTCGAGCGGCTGGGAAGCACGCGAACCCTCAAGGTGAACGTTCGAGTGGTGGCGGCGACCAACCAGGATCTTTCCGACATGGTGGAGAAGAAGGAGTTCCGAAACGATCTCTACTACCGCTTGAATGTGTTTCCGCTCATGACGCCGCCGCTGAGGGAGCGTCGCGAAGATATCCCCGTCCTCGTTCGTTACTTCGCGCAAAAATTTTCCAGGCAGTTGAATCGTTCGGTCGAACGCATCCCAGCCGACACGATGGACGTTCTGACGGCCTATGCCTGGCCCGGGAACATCCGTGAGCTCGAAAATCTGGTCGAAAGGGCTGTCATTCTTTCCAGCGGGCTCGATCTGGTGGTCCCCCTCAGCGAACTGAAAGTCTCGCACGCCGCGAGCCACACAGCCTCGGTGGCGACGCTGGAATCTGCGGAGCGTGAGCACATCCTCAGAGCGCTGAACGCGGCTAACTGGGTCATCGGAGGCCCAACCGGTGCAGCAACCAAGCTCGGAATGAAGCGAACTACCCTGCAATCAAAGATGCAGAAGCTCGGCATCGCCCGCCCGCAATAGCGCCGATTTTTCGGCACCTGCCGACATGTCGGCAGTCCCTCCTCGTCATAGCCATCTCGTTCCTCTCCAGCCATTCGGATCGGGTGATCAACTTCCTCACGGTTTTTCGACACTTAGATGTGTTTCCGCATGAAACAGCTTCCGCGGAACGATCATTGCCATTATCGGAGCGCATGGTGAGACACTCACATCAAACTCCTTCCCGTTCTTGAGGGCTGTCATGGATGCTACCCTTCACTTTCTGGCGCAACACGGAACCGTCGTGCTCTTCGCGGCTGTCTTGGCGGAGCAAATCGGCCTGCCGCTGCCCGCCGTTCCATTCTTAATCGCCGCTGGTGCCTTGGTGGGGACCGGGCAAATGACGTTAGGCGTGGCGGTCGGATCAGCAGTTCTTGCCGCTCTTGTTGGTGATCAGGTGTGGTTCGAACTTGGCCGCCGCCGCGGCCGCCGTGTCTTGAACTGGCTCTGCCGCATCTCGCTTGAACCGACTTCCTGCGTCCGTCGGACCGAGGAGTTCTTTGTCCGTCACGGAGTGCGTTCGCTGGTAGTCGCAAAATTTATCCCGGGTCTGAGCACGATTGCACCGCCGCTGGCCGGAATTGTCGGCCTCTCTGTGCCGCAGTATCTCTTGTTCAATGGCTTGGGGACGGTCCTCTGGGTGGGCTCCGGCATTGGTCTCGGCTATGTGTTCAGCGACGAACTGGAACACGCGTTATCCGTCACCGCTCACGTGGGTTCTACAGCCGGTCTGGTCCTCCTCGGAGGTGTGATTGGCTTTGTCATCTATAAGGCACTGCACCGGTATCGCATCGAACTTCATGTGCCGCGGATGACCGCTCAACAAGTGACGGAGAAAATTGGGGCAGGAGAGGACCCCCTCATCATCGACCTGCGTCCTGTTGGCGATCGTCGTGACATTCCGGGAATACCAGGCTCGCTGAGCCGGTCACTGGAAGAGTTGATCGCCGGGCATCACGATCTCCCGCGGGATCGCGACGTGATCCTGTATTGCGCGTGCCCGAAGGATGCGGCGAGTGTCCAGGCGGCATGGAAGCTCCGCGAAAAGGGATTGACGCGTGTCTGGCCGCTCGCGGGCGGCATCGACGCTTGGCACGCCATCGCCCTCGAGGGCGATGGGGCGATAACAGTTCCCGAAGAGCGCACAATCACAGCCTGACCGGTCGAGTGCGAGTCGAGCGGATCTTCTAATTGCTAGTGATCGTTGCTGGATGGAAGACAACCAGGAAAAAAGAAGGAGATATGAACTATGAGTTCTTTAACGAAAAAAGTGGCGATCGTGACCGGGGCGTCGGACGGCATCGGGAGAGCAATTGCGGAGCGCCTGGCGCAGGAAGGAGCGACCGTGGTCGTGAACTACGGTAAGAGTGCGGACAAGGCCAAGCAGGTTGTCTCCGGCATTGAAGCAAAAGGCGGTAAGGCGCTCGCCATCCAAGCCGATATGAGCAAGGTGGGCGATGTCGGCCGGTTGGTCAAGGACACAGTGAAGACATTCGGCCAGCTGGATATCCTGGTCAATAATGCCGGGATGTTCATGTTCAAGCACCTGGCCGAGACGACTGAGGAAGAGTTCGACCGTATGTTCGCCCTCAATACCAAAGGCCCGTATTTTGCGCTTCAGGAAGCGGCGAAGGTCATCAAGGAAGGCGGTCGCATCGTAAACATTTCGACGGACGGCACCCATATCGGATTTGCCGGCGCCACCGCGTACCTCGGCAGCAAAGGAGCGCTCGAACAGTTCACGAAAGGGTTGGCCCACGAACTGGCTCCCAAGGGGGTCACGGTGAATACCGTGTCTCCTGGGTACACAATCACGGCTATGCTCCCCGCTGATCCCGCGTTCCGGCAGATCGGTGAGCAAGCGTCGCCGCTCAAGCGGCTCGGCACACCAAAGGACATTGCCGATGTCGTGGCCTTCGTGGTGAGTGAAGAGGCGCGTTGGTTGACAGGACAAAATATCCACGCCGGCGGCGGCGTGGTGATGTGAAGGAATGAGGGGAAAAAGGAATGCTGAAGATCACCAAACATCGAGATGCCGGGTCGGACTCAGTGTCGTTCAAACTTGAGGGACGGCTCGCAGGTCCTTGGGTAGAGGAACTCGATACCTGCTGGCGTCAGGTGACAGCGAGTCCAGAAGGGCGCACCGTGGTCGACTTGACCGGTGTGACGTTCGTGGACGGTGACGGGAAAGCGCTTTTGACGCGAATGTGGCAACAGGGTGCAGAGCTTCGAGCGGCCGGTTGTCTAACCAAATGCATTGTGGAGGAGATTGCGAAAGCCGGCCGTGCCGGTTCATCTTGCTCAAGTTCGAAGGGCAGACGGGAAGGAAGCTGAGTGCGCTCATGGCTTTGATTGGTTGGGTTGATGACCTTCATCTTCCTGTTGCTGAACGCGGTGTTACTGCTCATGTACCTTGTTGAGCTGGAGAATAAACCGCTACAATGACCGTCCGACAAGGGTGATTAGAGAAAACGGCGATCGCAAAATCAGTCGAACGGAGAAAGCTGCCATGTCTTCAATCAGCCACACGTATCGAGTCGCTGCGATCTTCCTCGTCTGTGCAGGAGCAGCTAGCTTGTGGGGGTGCAAACAAGAGGCAGCCTCCACGCCGGCCCGCCCTATCCCGGAGGTGCCCGTGGTGGCCGCAACCGTCCAAAATGTGCCTGATGAACCGGAGTTCATCGGTCAAACCGAGTCTTCACGACCGGTGGAGATTCGGTCTCAGGTGACAGGAATCATCAAGGAACGCTTCTTTACAGAGGGCCGTGCAGTCAAAAAAGGCGATCGTCTCTATCAAATCGACCCAGTTCCGTTCAAAGCGGCCTTGCTTAGCGCGAAAGCGAAGGTGGCCCAGGCCGAAGCGCGACTGGTGCAGGCGAAGCAAAATCTTGCTCGCGTGAAGCCCCTTCTGGCAGAGCAAGCGGTGAGTCAGAAGGACGTTGATGATGGAGTCGCCGAAGAGCTGGCGGCAGCGGCGGCGCTGGACGGGGCGAAGGCCGATCTGGTCAAGGCAAAGTTCGACTTTGATAACACCTTTATCATCGCTCCGATTAACGGGATGATTGAACGGACTCGAGTCTATGAAGGACGCTTGGTCTCGGCCCAGACCGATCTGCTCACGATCATTCATCAGATAGACCCTATGTACGTCACCGTCAGCGCTCCTGAAAGCTTTCTCTTGAAACGGCGACGGGACGTTGCAGCGAAGAGGATTGAACACCCGGGCGTGTACCAGCTACGGGGCACAATCATCTTTTTGGATAGCACGACATACCCCCATGAAGGAGTTCTGGATCTCCTCGATGTAGGCATGCGCACCGAGACAGGATCCAGGCCGGCACGGGTCACATTCCCCAATCCCGACCAGATCCTGGTTCCTGGACAGTTCGTCACGGTTCGCTTCAAAGGCACGATAAAAACCGGGGCCATCTTGGTTCCCCAACGAGCGGTGCAGCAGGGACCGAAGGGACCCGTTCTGTTCGTGGTCTTGGCGGACGGCAAGGTGGAGGTCCGCGATGTCCAAGCCACCAGCTGGCAGGGCAACCAGTGGCTCATCGAAGAGGGACTGCAAGCAGGAGAGTTGGTGGTGGTGGATGGATTCCAACGAATCGTGCCAGGAGCTCCGGTCAAGCCGGTTCCGTCTAGCGTCGCCGAGGCCACCCCGGTGGACCAGCCTGCGGCCAGGAAGACGGAGCCGACAAAGTGATCTCGCACTTCTTCATCGACCGTCCGATCTTCGCCTCGGTCCTCTCCATCATCATTGTGGTGGTAGGGCTTGTGTCTTTGAATGCCCTCCCGATCGCTCAGTTTCCGGAAATTACGCCGCCGGTTGTCCAAATCGAGGCCGACTATCCCGGCGCGAGCGCAGAGGTGGTCGCTGACTCGGTGGCGCGCACCATCGAAGTGCAGCTCCCGGGCATTGACAATCTCCTCTACTACGACTCCACCAGCACAAATGATGGCCACATGACCATCCGGCTCACCTTCGAGATCGGGACGGATGTGGACATCGCGCAGGTCCAGACACAGAACCGCGAAAAGCTAGCTGAACCGCAGATCCCGGACGAGGTGATACGCCAAGGCATCAGCGTGAAAAAAGTCTCGCCGGATCTTCTAGCAGTCATCGCGCTGAGTTCAACCGACCCCAGACACGACACAGTCTTTCTCTCCAACTACGCCATTCTCCGAGTGATCGACAATCTCAAACGGCTCAAAGGCGTGGGAGATGCGTATGTGTTCGGGCAGCAGAACTACTCGATGCGGTTGATCCTGGACCCAGTTCGAATGGCGCAACTGAGCCTCACCCCGACCGATATTGCCGATGTCGTCCGCGAGCAGAATCGGGACTTTCCAGCCGGCACCATCGGGCGGGAGCCAGCGACCAAAGGCACAGAACTGACGATTCCGGTGATGACGCTGGGCCGTCTCACGGACGTGAAGGACTTCGAGGAGATGATTGTCCGGGCGCTTCCCAATGGGTCGATGATCCGTCTGAAGGACGTCGCCAAAGTTGAGCTGGGAGCGCAATCGTACACACTCGAAGGGCGATGGAACGGGAAGCCCAATGTGTTTCTCTTGACATTCCTGTCTCCGGGAGCCAACGCCCTCGATAGCGTAAAGCGGATTCGCAAGGAGATGGAGGAGGTAGCCAAGAGTTTTCCGCCCGGAGTGACGTGGGACGTTCCATACGACACGACCAGATTCATTGAGGTGTCTATTGAAGAGGTCGTCAAGACCTTGGGCGAAGCGATGATCTTGGTTGTCTTGGTCGTGTATCTCTTCCTCCAAAGCTGGCGCACCACTCTGATTCCCGGCGTGGCGGTGCCGGTCTCACTGATCGGCACCTTTGCCGGCATGCAGGCCCTCGGGTTTTCCATCAACACCTTGACCCTCTTCGGCATGATTCTGGCGATCGGACTGGTCGTCGATGACGCGATCATTGTGGTTGAGAACGTCGAGCGCCACATGGAGGAAGAACGTTGCTCATCCAAGGAAGCCGCCAAGAGGGCCATGACAGAAGTCACCGGGCCCGTGATCGCTATCGTCCTCGTGCTCTGCGCCGTATTCGTACCGGTTGGCTTCCTGGGCGGCATCACCGGCCAGCTCTACGAGCAATTTGCGATCACCATTGCGATGTCCGTGACGATCTCAGGATTTGTCGCCCTCACGCTCAGCCCGGCGCTCTGCGCCCTCGTCTTGAAGCCGGGAGGCAAGGGCCAACGCACAGGCTTTTTTGCACTTTTCAACAGGATCTTCGCATGGGCGCAGAATCGCTACACGGCCGGCGTGGCGGGCGCCCTCAAACGGTCATGGCTGGTTTTGGCGGTGTTCGGAGTGCTCATCGTGTTCGTGTTCGGTCTGTTCAGAGTGATCCCTTCAAGCTTTTTGCCGGAGGAAGATCAGGGCTATTTCATCACCATGTTCCAGCTTCCGGACGGAGCGTCCAAGCAGCGGACCGATGCCGTCGTGAGCAAGGTGGAGCACTATTTCCTCGCGAATTCCGCGATCCATTCGACGGATGCAATGTCCGGCCTCAACTTCATCTTCAACACGCGGGGGCCCAATACCGCCACCATGTTTGTGCCGTTGCACCTCTGGAATGAACGGAAGGAACCGCACCAACATGTGAAAGCCCTGATTGGTGCAGCCTACGGAGAATTTGCGAAGATCCCCGAGGCGCTCATCCTGGCCTTCAACGCTCCTTCCATCAGAGGGCTCGGCGCGACGGGAGGCTTTTCCTTGCAACTGCAGGACCCCAGCGGAGGAGACTTCAAGAAGTTCGCCGCCGTGGTTCAGGACTTCCTCGCCAAGGCCAGGAAGGACCCGGCCATCGGCGCGATCGGCACGAGTTTTCGCGTGAGCTCTCCACGCCTCTATGCGCATGTGAACCGGGAGCGCGCGAAGGCGTTGGGGGTTCCCATTGCCGAGGTCTTCGACACCATGCAGGCCTTTTTCGGCAACCTCTACGTAAATGACTTCCTGAAATTCGGTCGTGTCTATCGGGTACAAACGGAAGCAGAGGCCCAGTATCGATCCAAACCCGAGGATATTTCCAAGATTTATGTACGCGCTCTGAGTGGACAGGGACCATCCATGATTCCGCTCGACACGGTGGTCACGACAGAGTACACGAGCGGACCGGACCCGGTGACGCATTTTAACGGATTTAACACCGCCTTGGTGCTGGGTACTGCCGCCCCGGGATACAGCTCCGGCCAAGTGCTCGATGCGCTGGATCGGGTGGCGAAAGAAGTCTTGATCCCCCAGGGCTATGGTGCCGACTGGAGCGGGATCTCATACCAAGAACGTTTGGTGGGGCGACAATCGGTTTATGCGTTCGCATTCGGACTCCTGATGGTGTTTCTCGTGCTGGCCGCTCAGTACGAGAGCTGGACCGTTCCCTTCGCCGTGATCCTCGCTGTGCCGTTCGGCGTCTTCGGAGCCTTGCTCGCCGTGTGGCTTCGCGGCCTGAGCAACGACATCTATTTTCAGATTGGGCTGGTCACACTGATCGGCCTCGCGGCGAAGAACGCGATCCTGATCGTAGAGTTCGCCAAGCATCGCCACGAGGCCGGCATGTCGCCGAAGGAGGCGGCCATCGAAGCCGCCAAGCTTCGCTTCCGTCCGATCATCATGACATCGATGGCGTTCATCCTTGGTGTGCTGCCGCTGGTCGTCGCCACCGGTGCCGGGGCCGCCAGCCGGCAATCCATTGGGACCGGCGTGTTCGGCGGGATGCTTGCAGCGACGTTCTTGGCCATTTTCTTCGTGCCGCTCTTTTTCGTCCTGGTGCGGAAGTTCAGCAGGGGTGGCGCAAGCCACGCACCAGTGGTCGGACCCGGAGAGGATCGCGCAATAACGCCCCAGTCATCAGCGGAAGGAGAACATTGATATGCGTGGCCTATGCCTGGTAGCGCTTTCGGTGCTGTTCATCTCCTGTGCCATGGGGCCGGACTATTCTCGCCCCGACATTCCCACCTCCGACTCTTTTCGCATGGCCGGGGAAGACAAGGACTTACCCTCGCTCGCCAATGCGCCTTGGTGGGAACTCTATCACGACGAGGAGCTGCAAAAGTTGATCCGTGTCGCGCTGGAGGAGAACAAGGATCTTAAGCGGAGCGTCGCGACAGTTGATGAGTTCGCCGCGCGAGCGCTTATCGCCAAAACCGACTTTGCCCCTCAGATGAACGCAACATCCAATGCGCCGACTTTCGGCAACACAAAGAATATTGCCTTCCCCGGGTTCCCCAACCCGTTCAATTACTATGCGCAGGGGAATCTTGCCTGGGAGCTTGACATCTGGGGTCGGATCCGCCGCTCCAACGAGGCTGCTCTTGGCGACTTATTGGCTCGGGAAGAGAATCGACGAGCCCTCATCGTGCAAATCGTGGGCGGGGTGGCCCAGGCCTATTTCGATCTTCGGCAGTTCGACATGCAGATGGAGATCGCCAAGCGCACACTGCAGGCCTGGGAAGAATCGGTGAGAATCGGCCAGGCGCGGCTCCGACAGGGGCTCACCAATCGGCTGGATGTCGACCAATTCGAGGCCGAGCGGGAAAATGCCGCGGCCCGCATCGCGGAGCTGAAACGTCAGATGGTTCAGAAAGAAAATGAGCTCAGCGTGCTCCTGGGGAGGAATCCCCACCAAATCTCCAGGGGTCGATCGCTCACCGAGCAGGTGATGCCACCGGTGGTGCCGTCCGGCCTCCCCTCCGAATTGCTCCAGCGCCGGCCCGATGTGGTCCAGGCCGAGCAAGGCCTAGCGGCAGCGACCGCCAGGATCGGTATGGCTAAGGCAGACCGGTTTCCGAAGCTCAGCATCACCGGTATTCTGGGTATAGCCAGTCCACAATTGACCCGACTTGTGGCCGACAATACCTTTTTCGGTGTTTCAGGCCCAAGCTTGACCGGACCATTGTTCAATGCACAGATTTTGGGCTTCCAACAGAAAGCGGCTGAAGCCCAAGCCAGGCAGGCTTTGGCCCAATACGAGCAGACGATCCTCGTCGCGTTCAGGGAAGTTGATGACGCGTTGGTAGGAGTCAGCACCGCCCGTGAGCAGGCTGCCGCCCAGGAACGGCAGGTCAATGCCCTACGGTCTGCCTTGCGCCTCGCCAATCTACGATATCAAGGTGGCCTGGCGAACTACCTGGACGTCCTCATTGCTCAGCGGAGCCTTTTTGATGCGGAATTGGCCCTTGCCGCCACCTATCGTCTCCATCTGGTGTCCGTGGTCCAACTGTACAAGGCGCTTGGAGGTGGCTGGTTGCCCGACAAGGATCAAGTGAAGGACAACGGGAAAGGGTAGCCACACTCATGGAAAAACCCGCGACGACAGCATCTCCAATTCATGAACTGATCGCTCGACGCTGGAGTCCTCGCGCGTTTTCGGAACAGCCAGTCGAAGCCACCAAGCTGCGCAACCTGTTTGAAGCAGCTCGATGGGCGCCTTCTTCCAACAATGAACAGCCTTGGCGGTTTCTTGTTGCCACCAAGGAACAGGAGGAAGATTTTGGCCGGCTCCTTGCCTGTCTGTTGGAAGGGAACCGCAAGTGGGCCTACCGTGCTCCGGCACTGATCCTTTCCGTTGCGAGCCTGAACTTTGAAGAGAATGGAAAACCGAACAGGCACGCCTTTCACGACACAGGGATGGCAGTAGAGAATCTCGTGTTGCAGGCAACTGCATTGGGACTCTTTGCACACCAGATGGCCGGCTTCGACGTGGAGAAAGCTCGCGCGGACTGCTTCATCCCGCCGGGTTTCGATCCGGTCGCGATGATCGCCGTCGGATACCCGGGCGACCCCGCTGTCCTTCCTGACTATCTGCGCGAGCGGGAAGTCAGGCCTCGCGAGCGTCAGCCGGCCGACGACTTTGTGTTCTCGGCCCAGTGGGGTCGCAGATCACCGCTGATCGGGTAACAGGATGGTCCTTCACGCATCCGCAACCACCCATCTTGCTCGGGTCGATCCGGTCATGCGGGAACTGATTCAAGAAATCGGCCCTTGCACGCTGACGCCGCGAGTCCGGCGATCGCCGTTCGAATCGCTGGCGCGTGCGATCGCCTATCAGCAGCTCCACGACAAAGCTGCGGAAAGTATTCTGGGCCGGTTCGTCGCGTTGTTTCCCGGCCGGGGGTTTCCCCATCCCGCCGAAGTGCTCGTGGCGAACGTCCGCGCCATGAGACGCGCGGGATTCTCGCGGGCGAAAGTGGCGGCGCTGCGTGATCTGGCCACCAAAGCACTCGAAGGAACGGTTCCCACAACTCGTGTGATCAAGCAGCTCGATGATGAGGCCATTATCAAACGGCTGATCGAGGTACGAGGTGTCGGACGGTGGACGGTCGAGATGCTGCTGATCTTTCAATTGGGCCGGCCGGATGTCCTGCCGGTCGACGACTTCGGTGTCCGGAACGGGTTTCGCATTGCCTGCAAGCGCCCCAGCATGCCGACGCCGAAGGAAGTGTTGCACTACGGAGAACGCTGGAAGCCGTATCGCACCGTGGCTTCCTGGTATCTGTGGCGCGCGGTTGATCGCTCGAAGAACGGGAAGTCGGCTCCCGGCGTCACCATATAAATAAATAAAGGCTGGTCCCATGGCCGACCGAAAGAAACGACTCGACGCGAATGTGACTGGGAACTTTTATGTCGATTCCACCTGTATTAACTGCGACACCTGCCGGCAACTTGCGCCGAACAGCTTTGAAGAGATCGGCGAGTATTCGGCCGTAACCAGCCAGCCACAAGACGACAGACAGATCCAGCAGGCGTATCAGGCCTTGCTGGCCTGTCCGGTCGGTTCGATCGGAACAGAACAGAGGGATCGCGAACGAGTGCAAGCGGCGATGGCGTGTTTCCCTCTGCGCCTCGACGAGAACGTGTACTATTGCGGCTTCAACTCGGAGAAATCCTTCGGCGCCAACAGTTATTTCGTTCAACATCCGGAGGGCAACTGGCTCATCGATTCGCCCCGCTATATCAAACATCTCGTAGAGATGTTCGAGCGACGGGGCGGCCTCAGGAACATCTTCTTGACCCATGAAGACGACGTGGCGGACGCAGCGATGTATGCGAAACGCTTCGGGGCCCGGCGGATCATTCACCGGGCGGATGCGCACGCAATGCCGGATGCGGAATGGATCGTGGACGGCACCGAGACGGTTCTGCTCGCTCCGGAGTTCCACATGATTCCTGTCCCGGGCCACACGCCCGGCAGCAGCGTGCTACTCCATCAGAGCCGGTTCCTATTTTCCGGCGATCATCTCTGGTGGGAACCGGACCGCCGGCAACTGGGCGCCCCCAGAGAGCTGGTCTGGAACCATGACGAGCTCATGCGTTCCATCGAGAAACTTCTCGACCACCGGTTCGAATGGGTTCTAGCTGGGCACGGCGACCGCGCGCATTTGGTCCAGGAAGAACTTCGCACAAAGGTCAAAGAGCTTCTTGAACGGCGACGTTCTCCTGAGCGGACATGAGCGAATACATCTTTCACAGCAATGCAGAAAATCGTGAACTCGGCTGGCTGTGATTGATCGAAGCGGCCGTCGATACCGACACGATCGACTTGCTGGAGAAAACTCGGTAGAAGGAGGAGTTCGATGGCCTCACTCAGCGGAAAGGTTGCGATCGTCACCGGCTCGTCCAGGGGGATCGGCCGGGCAATTGCGGAACGACTGGCGGAACAGGGCGCGATCGTCGTCGTGAATTATTCCAAGAGCCATGAGAAAGCGCAGCAAGTGGTGATGGGTATTCAGGCCAAGGGCGGCAGAGCCATCGCCATCCATGCCGACATGAGCAAGGTGGCCGATGCGCGACGACTCGTGGCCGAAACGATGAAGCACTTCGCACGGTTGGACATTCTGGTGAACAATGCCGGGAAGTTCTTGCCGAAGCTGCTGACAGACATGACCGAAGCGGAATTCGATCACATATTCGCGTTACACGCCAAGGGACCATACTTTGCCATGCAGGAGGCCGCGAAGGTCATGAAGGACGGCGGCCGGATCGTGAATATTTCGACCTCCGGCACACAGAGAACGTTTCACGGAGCGACGGCGCATCTCGGCAGCAAGGCCGCGCTGGAACAGTACACGAAGGGTTTGGCGCTGGAGCTGGCTCCGCGAAGCATTACGGTCAATACCGTCTCACCGGGGATTACGGATACGGGGGTGTTGACGGAGCAGTATCGGCAATTCGGGTTACAGGTGTCGCCGTTCAAACGGCTCGGGACGCCGAAAGACGTTGCCGACGTGGTGGCCTTCCTTGTGAGTGAGGAGGCGCGGTGGCTGACAGGGCAGAATATCCAGGCCGGCGGCGGCATGGTCATGTAGGAGGGATGTGATGGCGGAGAAGAAGATTATTGCTGTCGTTGGTGCAACAGGGGCGCAAGGGGGCGGGCTCGTCCGGGCGATCATGAGCGATCCGGGAAGCGGCCTTATGGCTCGCGCGTTGACCAGAGATGTGAGGACTGACAAGGCCAAAGCCCTGGCTAAGCTGGGAGCGGAGGTGGTGGCGGCCAATCTCGACGATGTCGAGAGCCTGAAGCGCGCGTTCGCCGGCGCCTACGGCGTGTTCTGTCTGACGAACTATTGGGAGCATTTCTCACCGGAGAAAGAATATGCCCAGGTGAAGGCCCAGGCGGAAGCGGCGAAACAGGCTTCCGTGCAGCATGTGATCTGGTCCACGCTGGAGGATACGAGGCAATGGGTTCCGCTCTCGGATACTCGCATGCCCACGCTGATGGGGAAGTACAAAGTTCCCCATTTTGATGCCAAGGGCGAAGCCGATCAGGAGTTTACCAAGCTGGGCGTTCCGACGACGTTTCTCCTGACCTCATTCTATTGGGACAACATGATTTTCTTCGGGATGGGGCCGAAAAATGGCCCGGACGGCGTGCTGGCGTTTACCCTGCCGATGGGCGACAAGAAACTGCCGGGCATAGCCGCTGAGGATATCGGCAAGTGTGCGCTGGGGATCTTCAAAAAGAGCCGTGAGTATATCGGAAAACGGATCGGGATTGCCGGCGAGCATCTGACTGGTGCCGAGATGGCCGCGGCCATGAGCAAGGCGTTCGGGCAGCCTGTGCGGCACAACGACGTGTCGCCGGAGGTCTATCGGGGCCTTGGATTCCCCGGCGCCGATGATCTCGGCAACATGTTCCAGTTCAAACGCGACTTCAATGAGGTGTTCTGCGGTCCGCGCAATCCCGCTGTGGCGCGCGGCCTTAATCCTGCGCTGCAAACCTTCGCGCAGTGGCTCGAGGAGCATAAGAATCGGATTCCTCTCACTTAACGATGAGATGACAAAGGAGCGACGATGGCACGACAGAATGTTTCGACCGGAGGTCCCTGGGAAGCCAAGATCGGCTATTCACGCGCGGTGCGCATCGATTCATCTGTATACGTATCGGGCTCGACGGCAATGACGCCCTCCGGGCTGGTCGGCAAGGGCGATCCCTATGCGCAGACCATACAGACCTTCAAGACCATCGAAACCGCGCTGAAGCAGGCAGGCGCGTCGCTCAACGATGTCGTTCGGACACGCATCTACATGGCCAACATCGATCAGTGGCAGGACGTAGGCCGCGCGCACGGCGAAATCTTCGGGAACATCCGGCCCGCCACAACCATGGTCGAGGTCAAACGCTTGATCGATCCGGACATGCTGGTCGAAATCGAGGCTGATGCGATCATCTCCGGCTGAGTGTCTCACGGGCATGCTCAACCGATTGTTCAACTGGATTGATCGCAACGTCCTCTCGCTAGGCCGAGACATGCGGTTGTCCTACCTGCCGCCGCTCATGGTCTATATGGCCTACGGCATCTCCGGCCTCACCGGCATCGTCGGGACGTTCTTCGTCAAAGAATATTTGGGCCTCTCCGCATCCTTCCTCGCCGCGCTCGGATTCTGGGCCGGCATTCCCTGGGCACTGAAGATGCCCATCGGCCATACGGTCGATCTCTTGTGGCGGTGGAAAAGCTGGCTCGTGGGACTTGGTGCCATGCTGCTCGCCGCGAGTCTCAGCATTATGGCCGTCCTGATCGGGAATCGCGAGGCCATGACCGCGATCATGCCCGCGGAAGTTTGGTACGTCCTGAGCGTCCTTCTCGCGCCGATCGGCTATGTGATTCAGGATGCCGTCGCCGATGCGATGACGGTTGAAGCTGTCCCTCGCGTCGATGAGCGCGGGCAGCCGTTCGATGAAGGGACACGCAAGCTCATGCACACCACCATGCAGACCCTCGGTCGTGTCGCGATTGTCGGCGGCGGGATTCTGGTGGCGATGATCAACGTCTACGTGTTTACGGGCGTCGAAGGACTTCCGCAAGCGGAAATCGTCCGTCTCTACAAACAGGTCTATCTGATGGCGCTGAGCATCCCGTTCGTCTCGGTTCTCGGCGTTGGGATAGCGTGGGGTCTGCGGAGACGGCACAGGCGACAGCTTCTTCAACAGGGGTTTTCAGAAGCAGAGGCCGAGCACATGGTCAAAGCGCGTGACGAGGCTCGTGAGCCGACGACGCCTAATTGGTGGATTCTCGGTGGGAGCCTTGCCTTCGTACTGTTCACGCTGACGGTCGGGTTTGGCGGCTTTGACCATAGCGAGGAAATCGTCTTTGTTGGTTCGATGGGGATCGTCTTGTTCTTGATGGCATGGCTCGTCCGTGAGCTGAAGCCTGACAAGCGATTCACCCTCGTCGGGACCGCGGTCGTCGTTTTCATTTTCCGTGCAATCCCGGGAACCGGGCCGGGGACGACCTGGTGGATGATCGACCAGCTCAAGTTCGACCAACAATTTCTCTCCGTCTTGTCCTTGATCGGGAGCACGCTTACCCTGGCCGGCATGTTTGTGTTTCGACGCTTCATGGCCGAACGGTCGATTGCCTATGTCGTGGGATTTCTAACGGTCATCGGGACGGTGCTTGCGCTTCCGATCGTGAGCATGTTCTACGGCTTACATGAATGGACGGCGAGATTAACGGGGGGGATTGTCGATGCGCGATTCATTGCTCTGATCGATACAGCGCTGGAATCGCCTCTCGGCCAGATCTCCATGATTCCCATGCTGGCCTGGATTGCGAACAGCGCACCGACCAACTTGAAAGCCACCTTCTTTGCCGTGATGGCCTCCTTCACCAATCTGGCGTTGTCGCTCAGTCAGCTGGGGACCAAATACTTGAATGAGATCTATATCGTTACACGGGAAATCGAGGACGCCTCTACCGGCGCCATCCAAACGCCGGCCGACTACAGTCAGCTTGGCTCACTCCTCATCGCGCAGCTGCTTCTGGGCTTGGCCCTCCCCTTTATCGCTATCATGTTTGCCAAAGTCACCGGCTTCAAGAGCGCGTAGCGGTTCGGCCGGAACGCAGATCCGCTGTTGCGACAAGCCTGGTGATCACGCGTGGGTCCGCATGAAACTCATGAGGCGTCCCCGGTGGACGGAAGTAGGCGGCTCGGCGAGATGAAGATGCGATTCTGTACAGGCATAACCTTGTGATGCCAGCTTGGCGCTGATCTGGCCGCAGCGGCCACGCCCCGGGTCAGCCAGAAGAATTTGGCAGGTCGGGTTGGCATGGTCGGCAAGAAAACCGGCGAGGAGCGAGGGGTGATCCCGCTCATACAACAAATCACTGCCGATAATCAGATCAAAGCGCCCGAGTTCCAGAGAGGCACTTTGCCATGGCGCGTTGAAGTAGCAAATCGGCGCGAGCCCGTTCAGGTCGGTATTATGACGCAAGAACTCTTCCGTTAAGGGATGGTAATCGCAGGCGGTGATATCCGCACCTCGTTGTTGGAGGACGAGACTGGGAAGGCCGATTCCGCAGCCGATTTCGAGGATGCGCTGGCCTTCGACCGGGAACTGGCTCATCTCCTTCGCGAGCGCCAGGCCTGCAGGCCACACAATCCCGAAGATCGGCCAGGATGCGGACGAAATACCGGCACGTTCCGCGCATCCATCCGGGTCTGAGAACTGCTGCCGGTCGCGAAGCGTCCGAATGTGATATCCCACCGCGCCCATCTGGTAGTCGGTCGTTTCGACCACATAGCCTGCTCCTTGCGCAATCATTGATTCTCAGCATAGACCCTTCTGGGAGGCAGAGCCATGGAAATTACGGTCCGAGGGTGGGGAATGACAGCGATTTCAAGAGGTCCTGGTATCCCCTTGACCTGTGCGGTATCATGACCATCTATCCAGAAGCTGGATTGGAACGGAAGAGCCTGCCTGATCCCGGCAGGTTGTTCCAAATGGCCGTCCAGCAAGGCCGCAGCGAGCGAGATGCCGAGGCGTACTTCCGAGTACGTTGAGGCGTTGAGCGAAGCGAGAACGCAGCTGGCGGTCGTTTTCAACAACTTGAACAAAGGGGGCGACCGGTTTCGACGGGGATACTGAGGTCACTGTCGCATGTCGAGCTCCTGGGGACTCGTTAAACCTCTAGGAAAATGCAACTGCCAATCAAGAACTGGCACTCGCAGCTTAAATAACTGCGACGTTCCTCCACCTGATGCCCGCGGGGGTGGTTGGAGCGCGATGCAGCGGGCTGGTCCAAGGCTGGTGCTCAGCGGCTGAGGACGAGAATATTCTGGGCTAGTGGCTATTCTAAGCCTGCCGATGGGCGTGGGTGGCTGCGAAATCTAAACGATCGGCTACACATGTAGACACAGTGCACTGACGATCTTCGGACAGGGGTTCAACTCCCCTCGCCTCCACCAAACCGCACTTCGTGCGTGCCGGCGCCTCTTTATCGTTTTTGTGATGATAAACGGCGCCGGATAAAAACCTCCACTTCCTGGTCTTACATTATATTACTTGCGCGTGCCGCCTGTTCTTCATCTCTTCCCTCCGTCTCACCCGCACCTCGCCACAAATTGATTCTTCTCACGAGAGTTTGCTAGAACGTGCTCTCGATCCTTCCCCTCGTACCAGTCGGATTACTTTCGAATATTCGGAACAACATAATAAAGGGAGCATCATGAACGAGGATCTTATCAAACATCTCGGTCCCTTGGCAGCACTTGCTGGTGTAGGGGAGGGGGACAAAGGGGACGACGTGACCCCGTCAGACGATAGAGGCACGGAGCGCAACAAGTTCCGCGAACGGATGACGTTCGAGCCCTTGGAGCGACGAAAAATCACGAACAGGCTCTCTACGGTCTCAGATACTCGACCGTCGCCTGGCGAATCGGAGACGACGCTCCGCTTCACGAAGAAACGGGATACTGGCTCTGGGATCCCGATGCCAAACAGGTGCTTCGTTGTTTCATCGTGCCTCGGGGCGTGACCGTGCTGGCTGGAGGAACAGCCGAGCCCGATGCGAAGACGTTCGAGCTCTCGGCGGAGGCAGGGTCCGACACCTACGGTATCTGCTCGAACAAGTTCCTCGATCGGGAGTTCAAAACCGTCCGCTATGAACTGAGGATCACCGTACATGGTCATGACAGCTTCAGGTACAAGGAAGACACACAACTGAAAATCAAAGGGCAGAAGGACATCTTCCACCACACAGACGCCAATAGCGTCAAACGGGTGCGGTGAAAAGAGTGACCGCAAATCCATCCGGGAGGAAAGGGATTCCGATTTCCGTTGTTTCCTGATTGGCTCGAATGGACAGAAGCTGGGCGAACGGCAGGGAGCAGGCGTCGCGACCGGGGCTTCCGTGGGCACAGAACGCGAAGAGAAGAAAACCGTGGTCGATTGTGATGCGACAAGATTACGCTGGCGCTCCCGCGGCTTCAGCTGCGACATATGGACCGATCCTCCCGGGCAAGTGTGGGAGGACTACACCCATGCTGTTGACGAGCTTGTGATGATTCTAGAAGGTGACGTGGAGTTTGAAATCAGCGGCAAAGTCATGAGACCTGAGGTTGGCGAAGAAATCCTTATCCCTGCCGGTGTGCTCCACAGTGTAAGGAATAAAGGCAACGCGACTTCACGCTGGCTCTACGGCTACAAAGAGAACAGTACCGTCTGACACACCACACGAGATCGCCTCTTCTCCGACAAGGGCCCTGCCGACTGTATGCTCCAGCCTACGAATAATGATTAAAATGAATGATCGTCGAGGTAAATCAGGTCTCTGCTCTAGATTTGTTCTCATCTTTTTCGGTACCCTAAATCGCTGAAGCCGCGATTTGTAACTGCGTCGTCATCGATCGATGGAACCTGCTTTTCTCAGCATGAAGAGGATCAGACTGACTCGAGTGATTGTCTTTGCGGTACTTGTGTCGGCTGGTTTGACCGCCGCCGGATCGGTACAGGCAAACGAGCCTGTTGCCCCCAAACAGGAATCGACCCCGACACCGGTCCCCCCGCCGGCGAAGCCACGCACACAGGACGGCGAGATCAAGGCCGCGCCAAAGGCTTCTGCGGCTCCGTCCCCCGCCGAATCCGTGGGAAAGGAGGCGCCGCAAGCGAAGCCGGAGCCTGGTCCTGGGGCGGCACCTCCGCCGCCAAAACCCCGCACGCCAGAAGGCGAGCCGAAACCTCCTGCCAAGTCCCAGCACCCGGCTAATGGAGGCCCCGCGTCAAAGCCAGCCACAGTCCAGCTTCCTGCTGAGATCACCGGGAAAGATGGGGTTCCGATGGTGCTTGTCCCGGTCGGTGAATTCACGATGGGCAGCGACAAGGGTGACGACGATGAACAGCCGATCCATCGGGCATTTCTCGATAGTTTCTATATCGACAAGTTCGAGGTGACCAACGGCCGGTTTGCGAAATTCGTCGAGGCCATTCAGAGCGAGCCGCCCTGGGGGTTTGCTGATAAAGAAACGCCGGTGCTCCATCCGGATCAACCGGTCCGCTGGGTGAATTGGATGGACGCAACGGGCTATTGCCTCTGGGCCGGGAAGCGATTGCCGACGGAAGCGGAGTGGGAGAAAGCTGCTCGCGGAACCGATGGGCGCATCTACCCTTGGGGAAATGATCCTCCGACGCCGGCGCATGCAGTGTTCGGCTTGAAGGAAGGGGCCGATACCGTCTCATCGATTGGCAATCGAGACAAAGGCAAGAGCCCCTATGGCGCGCATGACATGGCGGGGAATTTGTACGAATGGACGGCCGATTGGTATGACGAAGAGTTTTACATGAAGAATCCGGCCATCAACCCGCGCGGCCCTGCCGAGGGCACCGCGAAAGTGCAGCGGGGGGGATCTTACACCAACACTCCGTACCGGTTGCGCTCAACGTTCCGCACCAAAGGTGATCCCACCGAACACGATCCAAACGTCGGCTTCCGCTGTGCCCAGGATGTCCCCAAACAACCGTGAGTGTTTTCTCATGGTCCCGGGTTTCGCACCGTCGTTCACACGCTCTCGGCCGCCGCGAGTCCTTTTTTAAACGTCGAGTATACATAGACCGGAATGCCTGCATCCCCCAGCGCTTGCCCGACCAGCGGCTTGACCTCATCCCATGAGAGACCGCCGACGCCTGTGGCCAACCGCGGCAGAGCCAGGCTCGTCACCGGTTGTACCTTGAGTTCTTTCTTCAATGCTTGGAGGACATGGTTGAGATACGGGATCGTGGCTTTGCCCGGTTTCCCCCCCTTGATCCTCTGCCGGCTCTTGCGCGAAGAGATTTATGATGATCGGTGACCCCGGGCCTTTCCAGCTCCAAAGCGTACCGGGCTTCGGATTATACGTTTGGCAGTAATGCCGAAAATCCTTATACATGCCGGGCCACTGCTCCCGAAGCGAGAGAGCCAACCCCTGCTTGAAATCATCGTTGGAGGCAATACCGTGGGCGATGGCATGGGCCTTTGAGAGCAGAAGATCTCCCGCGACTTCTTTAATCATAAAAGGCTGTTTCCTTTCTGAAATTATCTGGATGATTGCCGCTACATTACAAGGCACAACATAAGGCTCTCTGCACACTGGGTCAACAGCGCCGGAAAGAAATAGCTCGATCCCTCGGCGCATTACTACCATCTTCCTTACGGAGGCAGATGTCGTGGCTCTCGTTGCGACGATGAGGGCGCAATTTGGGTAGGCGACTCCTGTCAGTGAGGCGTCGATCATCGGAACATTCCACAAGGGCTCCGGTTCGGCAAATGCCTTGTCATCTAGAGTCTGGCCTCCAATACGATATTAAACGGTGTCTGGGTCGCGCGACAAAACGGGTAAAACCTCCCTTCATGACGACCTCGCGCAACCGCGCTTCTCCTGCTTGCGCGCCCAAGGCCGGTCCGTTATAGGCTAGTGAGGCCGTCCTTCGGTACAGAGGACCCCATTTGTTGCGAGTCGCTCTCACCTGTCAAGATAAGGGGGAAGGAGTAGAATATCGTCTCTGTCACGAGCCTGAACAGAAAGAGAGGAAGCGACCATGAAACGGTATCGTGTCAAGCCGGACTCGAAACTGCACTTAGACACGTTTGACGCCGATGACACGGGCGAGTACAAAAAAACGGACCAGGAGAAGGAAAAGGCCAAGACAACTACAGCAAAACTCATCGCGAAACTTGACGGACTTCAAGAACGCCTCTACGCCAACGCGGACAAATCGATGCTCATCGTGCTTCAAGGCATGGACACGAGCGGGAAGGATGGCACGATCAAGCACGTCATGTCCGGCGTGAATCCGCAGGGCTGCACGGTGGCTACGTTCAAGACCCCTTCCAATAGCGAACTCGCCCATGACTTCCTCTGGCGCGTCCATCACGAAGTGCCGGCCAAAGGACACATTGGGATCTTCAACCGGTCTCATTACGAAGATGTGCTGATCACGCGGGTCCACAAGATGATTTCAGACAAAGTCGCGCAACAACGATTAAACCAGATTACGGAATTTGAAGAATTATTGGCTGAGAACGGGACAACCATTCTCAAGTTCTTTCTCCACATTTCCAAAGACGAGCAGAAAACACGATTGGAGGAACGGATTCAGGATCCTGAGAAGCGATGGAAATGGAATTCCGGCGACCTCGAAGAGCGCAAGTTGTGGGACGACTATATGGATGCGTTCGAAGAGGTGATGTCGGCAACCAGTACCGAGCATGCTCCCTGGTATATTGTGCCGGCCAATCGGAAATGGTATCGGAATCTCGTCGTGGCCGATCGGATCGTCGACGCGCTCGAATCTATGAAACTCGAGACACCCCCAGCGCCGGAAGGCGTCGACTTTGCCAAACTCAAGATTGACTAAGCTGGTTAGGCGCTCGACGTCGCCCACTTCCTCGAGGTGCACAAGATTTATCGGGCCTTTCCTGGATCGGCCCTGTGACCGATCGGGGTTGGTTGAAGATGGTATTTGCTTCTGGAAGAACAGATGTCGGCTGGCATGTGTTATGCGTTGACGAAACGTGCAAGAAAAATTTCCCTCCCCATTGACATGAATTTCTAATGGGCGTAGGAGGAACTTGCGGCCCATTTTATTTAAGGCGGTTCGAGAGATCGGGCAGACCGCGCGGCTGTCATCCAGGTCTCTCGGTGACTTCACCAAGAGAGGAGGGTCGAAATATGGACGATGCGACTCCACCTGGTTCGTCAGGCCCGCCGATGCGAGGGCGGGTTTCTCGTCGGTCGTGCTAGCCGGTTCTCCGCTGGCTGTGCCGTCACGGCACCAAAGACCAACCGGATATCAGCCTGATCCGCCGGAGAATCTAATGCGAGCACGAGGAACACAAGGGCCTGGGATCGACGACGTCTCCCCCGACTGGAAACTCGCTTAACCTGGCATGGCGCGGGTCTTTCGGGCCGCGACAATCCATTATCAATTCTGGCGTCCTAAGCGCCAAACACGGGCGACCTCCCACCACAGTGCAAGGTCGCCCGTGCTGTGTTGAGTCCGTGAAATCAGTTGTCCATTTCGTTCTCGCATCACTCAAGGTTTCGACGCACAACCCCGAGCACAATTTGTCCATGTCTTGCTGTGGCCTTGCTTGAACTATTGTGACGAACCCAAGTCCTTCACCCTCTTCCAGTACAGGTAGAGTGGAATCCCGCTGACCACAGTCGCAGCCCCATATAGTGACTCCACAGGACGTTCGATCACACTGTAGATGACCAGTGTAAAGGCTCCGACGACAAGAGCCGCGGGCAAGAAGGGATAGAACGGAGCGCGGTAGTGATGGGTGTGGTCGAGGTTTGCGCTGCGAAATCGGAAAATCGCCGAAATGGTCAAAGCCATGAAAAGGGCGAGGACCAATCCGCTGTAGACGAGCAACTGTTCGAACGTTCCGCTCAGAATCAGCACCGAGGCCCAGCATGTTTGAAAGAGAATCGCGCGGACCGGTACACCGGTCTGATAATGGCGTTTGGCGAGCCACCGGCTGATGGCTCCATCCTCTGCCATGGCCCAGTACACGCGAGGGCCTGCCCAGGTCATCGCACTGACGGCTCCGGCGATCGAGAGACAGAGGAGCACCGCGACAGCGCGGCCGCTTGAGGGTCCCCATATGGCGGCCGCTGCCTTTTCGGCCACAGGGATGATCGGTTCTTGGGCGAGTGCGCTGATCGAGAGGGCCGAGAGATACACGACATTCAGCAGCACATAAATCGAGGCCACAAATGCCGTCCCCCCGATCATGACCCTTGGCAGGGTTCGTTGCGGATCGGCAATTTCAGTGGCGATGAAGCCGGCGACGTTCCAACCCAGGTAGCAATAAGTTACGATCACCAAGGCGATCGCCACTGCGCCGATGGGTGGTTGCGCCTGTGCCGGCCTGGCGGAAAGCACATCCCAGTGTCCCGCGCCAGCCAACAAGCCGCCGAGAATCAATCCGCCGATGGCGAGCACCTTGGTGCTCGTGATAAGGCGCTGCAGCCGGCCACCCGCTCCGAGCCCTATACAATGGACCAGTGTGACGATCCAGAGCAGCCCGAGTGATAGGCCTTTCGCCCACCAGCCCCCTTCGTCTTCGATCGGGATGACACGCAAGGCATAGGAGGAAAAGCTGATAGCCGAGGCGGCGACTGCTGCGCCGAAGCCGATCGTAAAGGAGGTCCATCCACTCAGAAACGCGATAGAGGGTCCGTACGCTTCTCGCAAATACACATAGTCGCCCCCCGCATGAGGCAGCCGAGAGCCTAGTTCGCCATAGACCATGGCCCCACCGATGGCGAACAATCCGCCGACGCCCCACAGGAGAAGAATCAACAGAGGATCCCCAAGGTCTCGAGCCATTAATCCCGTGGTAGTAAAGATCCCGCCGCCGATGATGTTACTGACGAGGAGACAGCTGGCGGTGAACCAGCCGATGGTCTGGTAAGGTCTGTCTGAAGTCTTGCTCGGTTCCGATGCGAGGGTCATGAGTGCGCCAGTGTATGCTGCTGGTGACGAAAATTGCGAGGAGCCGGCACCTTCCCTTTCTGGCCGCACTCGCATACCATACGTGCCATGGCAGAGGCGAAGGCAAAAAAGGTTCGCAGTACGACCGCCGTGCGACGTCGCAGGAAACCGGCCGGATCCTCCAGCGGCCTTGCGGCAACGGAGCTGCAAGCCGCTGCACCGCCCGGTGTGGTGGCGGAGTTGCACACAGCGATCGACCAGGACGGCGGCAAGGTTCTCTCCGCATATCGGGAGCCCTATGGCGGCCACTGGCTGGTGCTGGCAGCGCTGCCGATCGACTTAGTTGAACCGACGCCCTATCAGCGGAATCTTTCCGATACTCATGTGCGCAAGCTGGAAGCGGTGATTGGCAAGATCGGGCGTTTCCTCGATCCGATTATTGCGGTACGGCTTTCGAAACCGGATCATTTCGCGAAGTACTGGACGCCGAACGGCAACCATCGTCTGTCAGCCATGAAGACGCTCGGCGCGAAAAGCATTGTGGCGATTGTGGTGCCGGAGGCAGCCGCAGCCTATCAGATCCTTGCGCTGAACACGGAGAAAGCCCACAACCTTCGTGAGAAAGCCCTCGAAGTTGTCCGAATGTACAAGGAACTCGCGCAACTCGATGATGCGACCGAGGACACCTACGCCTTGGAATTTGAAGAACCGGCGTTCATCACGTTGGGCTTCTGCTATGAGGAACGGCCACGGTTCAGCGGCGGGGCTTATCATCCCGTGCTCAAGCGGGTAGAAGAATTTCTCAAGAAGCCCATGCGTGCGGCAATCGAGGTGCGGAGGGAACGGGCGAGGACCGTGCTTGCACTCGATGATGAGATTGTGAAGCAGGTCGAGGCTTTGAAGGCCAAGGGCCTGACGAGCCCTTACCTAAAGAGTTTCGTGGTTGCCCGCGTGAACCCGATCCGCTTCCGTCCAAAAGACGCCCCTCCCCTCTCGTTTGAGGAGGCGCTTGACCGCATGACCAAGGCGGCAGCCAAATTCAATCCGGACAAGATCAAAATGGACGATTTGGCGAAATCCGGCGGCATTTCCGATGACACCGAGTAGCCGCCTCCCCGCCTTGTTTCTCCGCTCACTGGCCCATTAGAATATCACGATCCTGTCACCGAAGGAGGCTGCCATGGGTCTGGCCGACAACAAGTGCATTCCATGCCGCGGTGGCGTGCCGCCTCTTCCGAGCGATCGTATACAGGCTCTGCTGAAGGAACTAGGCCGCGGCTGGTCGCTCAACGATCAAGGACATCTCGAGCGGCTCTACACCTTCAAGGATTTTGCGCAAGCGCTCGCGTACGTGAACAAGGTGAGCGCTGTGGCCGAAGCCGAAGGTCATCATCCCGATCTGCATCTGGCCTGGGGCAAGTGCAAGGTCGAGGTTTGGACGCACAAGATCAATGGCTTGACCGAAAGCGATTTCTATCTCGCGGCGAAAGCCGACCGGGAATTCGAACCGTTCCGGGCCGCGGCGAGTTAACCGGATCATCGCGATGACGTTACGAGGCACCAGATGAGCGACAAGGCCAGGGTCGCGCTCGTCAACATGCCGTTCAGCTATTCAAAGTACCCCTCGATCCAGCTCGGGACGCTCTCAGCCCTCCTAAAATCCAAAGGCATCGCCGTCGACTGCCATCATCTCAATGTCCAATTTGCGCACAAGATCGGTGTGCCGCTCTATGAGACGATTTGCGAGAAGCGCGCGCTCTTCGGCGAATGGCTCTTTTCGTACCTCCTCTTTCGGGACAATCCCAAACGGGCGGAATATCCCCGCGTATTCAAACCGGTGTTCGAGCAGCTTGCGCAACAGAGCGGCCAGCCGATCGGCTATTTCGAAGAGCTATCCACGCGGATTGCCCCGCAGTTCCTCATGTGGGCGCTCACGGCCTTCGATTGGGGACAGTATAAGCTAGTCGGCTTTACGTCGACTTTCGATCAGAACGTGGCGAGCCTGACGATGGCGAAGCTAATCAAGGACCTGTATCCGGATGTGAAAATCGTCTTCGGCGGGGCGAATTACGACGGCGAGATGGGCATGGAATACTTTCGGGCCTTTCCCTTTATCGATCATGTCGTGGTCGGTGAGGGAGAAGAGACCTTCCCCACTCTTGTCCGCACGATTGTGGACGGGAGCGATGAGGCGTTCCCCGACGGAGTGGCGTACCGGCAGGGAGAGAAGATTTGTCTCACGCCGAACCGGTCCCTGTTCGCGGATTTCACCAACACCGGTCCGCCGGACTATGACGATTATTATCATCTCCTTGCTGAACTTGGAGATGCCGCGCAGGGACTCGATCGCATCTTGCTCTATGAAGGTTCGCGCGGCTGTTGGTGGGGCGAGAAACATCATTGTACCTTTTGCGGATTGAATGCTCAGAGCATGAAGTTTCGCGCGAAATCCTTCGACCAGGTTGCGCGGGAGATGACGTATCTTTCACACCGGTACGATAGCGTGCGGTTTCGACTCGTCGATAACATCATCGACATGAAATACGTCGAGCATCTCTTTGGAAAGTTTGCCGCGGATCACTGCGATCTGGATGTCTTTATCGAAACGAAGAGCAACTTGCACAAGAGCCAGATCCGCACGTTGGCGGTGGGTGGTGTAAAGTGCATGCAGCCAGGATTGGAGAGCTTGAGTCTCAACCAGCTCAAGGCCATGGACAAGGGTGTCACGCCGATGCAGAACATCATTTGCCTCAAGTGGAGTTTCTACTATCGCGTGACGGTGTCGTGGAATATTTTGCTTGGATTTCCAGGGGAGAGCAACGAGGACTACCAACGCCAGGTCGACTTGATCCCCTCGCTGGTGCATTTGCAACCGCCTGAGGCCACAGGGAAGTTTTGGCTGGAGCGGTTCAGTCCCTACTACACGCGACCGCACGAGTATGGCGTTCGGATCACCGGGCCGGGGATGGCGTATGAGTACGTCTATGACGCGCGGCAGGTGAACTTAATGAAGATCGCGTACGATTTCGAATATGAACTCGACCATTGGCCGGTAGACCCGCATGTCTATCAAGAATTGGTCGCGGCGATTGAAGGCTGGCAGCGGCTACATGCCTCTCCGGATCGCCCGTTCATGTACTACTCCAAGGCGCTGGATTACGTGACTGTCTACGATGGCCGTAACCCGAAAGCGCCTACGCGTCAGCGGTATGACGGATTGGCCGCGCGTGTGATCGAGATCTGCAATGAGGCGGCTAGAAGCCCGGAGCAGATTCGAGCAGAGGTTGTCGGTCTGGTTGACGCGAGCGCAGCCGCACTCACGCCGGTCTTGAGCGACCTCACGGCCAAACGAGTCCTTTACGAAGAGCGGGGCAAGTATTTCACGCTGGCGATCCCTGAAAATCCCTATCTGTAGATCTGCGTCTCAAGTCACCTACATCGACAACTTTTCGGCAACGTTCCGCATCTGCACGCCATGGACGAGCGAGGCTCCGCCGCGGATGGCACAGGCCACATGCACCGCTTCAGTCATCTCTTCGATATTAGACCCCTTTTCGAGCGAGGCCTGCGTATAGGCATCGATGCAGTAAGGACATTGCACCGTGTGGGCAACGGCCAGCGCGATCAGCGCCTTCTCGCGTTCGGTCAGGGCGCCCTCGGCAAAAACCGCGCTGTAATATCCCATGAACTTCTCCCACAAGGCTGGACTGCCCTTGCCCATATCTGCGAACTTACCAAGGTCGTGGGGATGGTAGTAGGTGTCCATAGTGACTCCTCGTTCGAAGGTTAAGGCCGGGGTTGAGGCTGAAGAGCTGGAAGGAAACCGCGCTGAGTTTCCCTCAGCCTCAGCCTGCTACGCGTTGCTGGGTGGCTCGGGATCTGCTTGCGAGAGGACTTGCGAGAATCGGGTTCCGACAATGCCTGCGACTTTCCCCATCAAGTCAGTGACCTCTTGCCATTCGTGCGGCAGCAAATCCTGTTTCAGCTGGGGATGGATGGCCCATTGAGCGTCGACTTGCGTGCCCTTTCTGCTGACGAGCACTTTGAGCAATTCAACGTCCCAGGTGGTGGACTCCCCTCCAGCCGGCTGGGATGGTTTTCCGTTAGATTGTCCTGAAGGAGGTGTTGAGCTGGCCATGCCTTGATACTCCTTGTGGCTGGTGATGTGTGATCATACCCTATCGCGATTCTCTCTGTATATCCTTGTGCAAACCTTTGTGGGCGGCTGGCCGAATGAGTTTCAGGTAGTTATCTGGCGAGTACGTCCTTCGCAGAGCACGTCGAGCATCGCTTGATGGATCCGACCGTTGCTCGCGACCAGTTCCGGTTGATACACAGAATGGGTGTGTCCCGCGAAGTCAGTCACTGTTCCGCCGGCCTCTTTGAGAATGACGACACCGGCCGCCATGTCCCAGGGGCTGAGCTTCACCTCCCAAAATCCGTCGAATCGACCTGCGGCCACGTAACTGAGGTCGAGCGCCGCGCTTCCGGTTCGGCGCAGGCCTTGAGCTTTCAGCGCGAATCTCGCAAAGTGATCCAGATTATTGTTCGGTGTGTCACGAATGTCATACGCGAAACCGGTCGCCAGGAGCGCACGATCCAGCTGTTCCGTGATCGACACCAGAATCGGCTGTCCGTTGAGACGCGCTCCGCTACCTGCTTGAGCCGTGAAGAGTTCGTCACGAGTCGGATCATACACCACACCAATCAGACCATGGCCGTCTAATTCCACGCCGATAGACACCGCAAAGAGAGGGAATCCGTGGGCAAAGTTGGTTGTGCCGTCGAGAGGGTCGATAACCCAGTGATAGCGAGAATCGGACTGCACATCAGAGCCTCGCTCCTCAGCCAGGATGTGATGCGCAGGAAACTGGGCGCGAATGTAATCAATGACACATTGTTCGGCGGCATGATCAGCGTCGGTAACGAGGTTGATAGGACTTTTGTGCGTGATGTGAAATCCGGACTTCGCGTAGTTCAGCAAAATAGCGCCCGCAGCTCGGGCTGCTTCCACGGCCGCAGACAACAGAACCTCAGGCGAGCATGTTGCGTCGATAGATTTCGACATAGGCGGGCATCATAGCATGGGATCGGAAGGAGACTAGACTGCTTGCATCAATTTCTATCCATAGGATGAAGGATCAAGATCACCCCTACAAATAGGTGATCATGATCACCCGTGACAGGTTCGATAATCACGCAAGGCATCACAAACACATTCTCTATTGACTTGCTTCACAAGCAAGGATATAAAGCAAGCATGCTTGTTAAGGAGCACGCCTTTGGAAGAACTCACCGATATCTTGGTCGGTCTTGAACAGCGGATCAACGCCTATAAGAACCGACTGCAAGAGCTGGAAAAAAAACGTCGCCGCTTGGACGACGAAATCGCGACCATCAAGAAATACTTGGAATTGGCAGAAACGCTGTACCGCGTGGAGGCCGACAAGGCCAAACTGGCAAGTCTCTCGACGCAACTGTTGAGCGACGAGAAGGGGACGCGACCTCTTCCCGTCGACGTGACGGATCAATCACGGGAAATTCTCTTAGGACGGAGTAAATATGCCGGGAAGAGCGTACCGGAAGCGGCCTATCAGATGCTGCGCGAGGCGAACCGCCCCATGCATGCGAAAGAACTCGTCCAACGGCTGGTTGAGGGCGGCCTTCAGATCAAGGGGAAGACGCCGCTCACGTCCGTGGCGACATCACTGAAACGCGATAAGCGGTTCAGAAAAGTCGGCCCGAACACGTTCGAGGCGCTCGAGGAAATGCTGATTCACGCGGTGTAACCACGAACTACTCACAATTGGAATGATGCGAAGGGGGGTGAGAGTCTTGGCGACGAAGAAAGCAGCGAAGAAGAAAAAGAAGTAAGTCCCGCCTCGATTCTAGCGTCGGGGGCGAGGCCACTCGCTCCCGACGTTATTACAGCCAGCGACAATCCCCGGCAGAGACACCCCGTCCCATTAGATCACGAAGCGCCACTCCGCGGAAATCGGATGAAAAGCTAGGAAGCTTGCAGCGCCACAGCCGAGGACGATCTCGGTGCGACGTGAGAGGAAAGCGATTCGGATTGGGCGTTCGAATGATCGGCATTGAGGAGGACCCAACATTCCGGATGTTCGAGAATCTGCTTCACCAAGCGTGTATGCAACGCATGTCCCGATCGATCGGCAATCAAGTGTCCGATAAAGGGAAGTCCGAGAAGCGCGAAGTCGCCGATCAGGTCCAAGACCTTGTGACGGACGAATTCGTTTGTAAAGCGGAGTCCTGATTCATTGAGGATACCCTTCTGGGAGAGGACGACCGTATTATCGAGATTGCCGCCGCGACCTAACCCGCGTGCCCAGAGGGCCTCCACTTCCTGCAAGAAGCCGAATGTCCGTGCGTCGGCGATCTCGGATTCGAAGGTCCGCGCTGAATGCTCATAGGAATAGGTCTGCGTGTGAATCAGCGGATGATCGTACTGAATCGAGTAGGTGATTTGCGGTGTGGATGATGGTTCGATTCTGATTCGACGAGACCCATCGATCACTTCAAGAGGCCTGGTCATCTTCAGATACGGTTGAAGTTTCTTCTGGGAAATAATGCCGGCCGATTGAATTAACCGAACAAAAGGCGCGGCGCTACCGTCCATCACCGGCGCTTCGCCTGCATCGACGTCCACGTACACGTTATCGACGTTCAGGCCGGCCAGTGCCGCCAGAACGTGCTCAATGGTCTTGACTTGAAAACCGTTGCCGCTGATGGCCGTGCAGAGTTCAGTGGGGACCAGATGATCGACAGAGGCAGCGAGAGAGGCTCCCGCATGCCCGTTCCGATTGACGAACACCACCCCCGTATCTGGAGGAGCCGGCCTGAGCGTCATAGTGACAGGCTCTCCAGAATGGAGGCCGATTCCTATGCAACTGACCGGATTCGCCAAGGTTTGCTGCAGTCTCATACAGATCCTCCGAAGAAGCACTGCTGACCACAGCAACTCTGATGCCATCTTGCGTCAGATCGGAACAAATACATAAGATATTGATATAGTTAATCAAAAGTGGTCGTGCGCTCAATCGATTCCATGTGGCAGAAATGTGACATCTGTGACTTTTTCAAAGGAATCGTGGGGTTATATTGCCCATGAAGACGGAGGAGTGAATGAGGGGCGCATTT
>JAWOMO010000165.1:0-4072 GCA_033852435.1 Nitrospira sp. | reverse complement strand
CGCGCGAGCTAAGTACGCCAGAGGGCCCGACCATGACGTGTTGCCCGAGCACGACTTCGGGTTTGGGAAAACGCTTGAAAAGGCCGTCGTCAATCATCGCCTGAGCGCCCTGCGCCGTCTCCTCTGCAGGTTGAAACACAGGCATCAGCGTCCCCCGCCATGCGCCTCGAGTCTGTGCGAACAAGGTGGCTGCACCTATAAGCCAGGTCACGTGCATATCATGACCGCAGGCGTGCATCACGGGCACGGTCTTCCCGTCGGAATCGGTCCCAGTGACGCTGCTGGCATAGGGCAACCCGGTCGCCTCCTTGACTGGCAACGCATCCATGTCAGCGCGCAGCATGATGGTTGGCCCGTCGCCATTCCGCAGCAAGCCTACAACGCCCGTCTTCCCGACTCCGGTGGTCACTTCATAGCCTGCGGCGTGAAGGCGGTCCGCCGCTATGCGCGCCGTCCGCTCCTCATGCATCGACAGTTCGGGATGAGAATGGAGGTCTTTGTAGACGGACTCCAGATCGGGCAGCAGCCCGTTGAGGTTTGCAAGTATATTCCCGGGGTCTTTCTGAGTTTCTGTCTTCATAATGGACTACCTCTCTCTGCCGTTAAGGTACTTTATTTCATGGCATTTTTAAATTTAGTTTCGCCTCGTATAAATTACTCGCTACAAATGCGTGTCCACTGCGGTTTTCGCGTTTCAAAGGGTTTGAGTGGCCTGTCAGGCGGCCTTCTTCACCAGCCTCACCCCGATTCCCGTACCCATTTTGAGCCCATAGCCGAGCCTGATATTCATCATGCTGAGGGGCTCCAGGTAGCGCCGTGATTTCAGCGGCCCGGCATCGACGGAATCAAAGTCTATATCCTCGGCCAGTTTTCGCACGATGTCCTTAAATTTTGGCTCGTTACCCGCTACGAATACGGTCAATCGTTCGCCGTTCAGCTTGCCCGTTATCATCGTGTGGGCGAAGACCGTATTTAAGGACTTCACGACGCGGGCGCTGGGTAGAAGCTTCTGCAGCTCCTCAGCTCCGGATGTCGAGAAGCCGATGGCTAGGTCATAGGACGGTGTCATGATGTTGCTCACGTCCACAACCGCCTCGTTTGTCGACGCGGTTACCGACTGCTTCAGCGATGCTCCTATGCGTGGCCCACGGCACAGCCAGGATCACTATATCTCCCCATTCAGCAGCGGCAACGGACGGCTCCCTTGGGTCCGTTGACGCAAACCGCATTTCATGGCCGGCTTTGCGCAAGCCCTCAGCAAGGGCCTGGCCCACATTTCCCTTTCCGATCATTGCGATCTTATGACTCACAGATCACCTCCGTTCTTTTAGTCAGGCAGTTTGCTTGCCCTTCGGCACAGTCAACGTGATCGACATGATGGCGATCAACACCATGAACACGTTGAAAGCGAGTGCGATGATGGCCGCTTGGCGGATAGCCAGATTATCTTGACGACCCTGAAAAGTGATAACGCCTTCCAGCCAGTTGACCGCCGTCGGATTGGCGCGGAGGGCAGCAAAAATAGCAGCGGAAATCGCCACACCGAACGCGGCGCCGAGAGACGAGGCCATCTTGTAGATGCCAGCACCGGAGCCAACCTGGGCGGCGGGCAGGCTCGAAAGCGCCGCGTCCGTCGAGGGCGTGGCATAGAAAGCCAGACCGACACCGTACACCGTGTAGCCGACGATCGCGAAGAGCTCGTAGTTCGCGAGCATGAGGTTCGTGGGCATCAAGAAGATGATCGAGATGCCTGTGATCAGGCAGCCCTTGATCATCGGCTTACGCGCGCCGAATCGCCGCAGGAGCTTCTCGCCTATCCGAATGAACGCGACGATAGCGATGGCGTAGCCTAGTGTCAGCATGCCGGCCTGCTGCGCCGTCATATTGCCGCCGAGCTGGACAAGTTGCAGCGAGACGAGCAAAGTGCCGGCGGCGCCGTTGAGTAGGAAGTTCGAAATCGTTGCGCCGGTATAGGTCTGGTTGTGGAAAAGCGTAAAATCGACGAAGGGGTTTGAGATTCTTGCCTCAATCCTAATAAACAGCCACCCGAAGACGAGGGTGACGGCCGAGAGCGACAGGATCAACGGACTGGTCCAGCCGAGATTGTTACCCTGAATGACAACGATCTGGAGCGCGATCATGGCTACCATGAAAGTCAGAACCCCGGCAAGGTCTAACTTGATCGAGGTCTGGTCTTCGGCCTTGCTCTCGGGCGTGCCTTTCATCAGCACCATGCCGAGCAGCGCGACCGCAACGGAAGCGAAGAAAATCCAGCGCCAGCCGAAATTCTGCGCGACGAAGCCGCCAAAGAGCGAGCAGAAGCCGGAACCGCCCCAAGAGCCGATCGACCACATGCTGACGGCGCGCTGGCGCGCTTCGCCGTCCCAGAAGGTCTTAATCAACGCAAGGCTCGCCGGCATGATGCAGGCGCCCGACACGCCCTGCAGAGCACGGCCGGGCAACAGGAAGTATACCGCGAGCGACTGAGGCGCGAAGCCGATCAACAGCGATCCAATAATGCTCAGCACGAAACCAACAGTCACAATTCTGACGCGCCCGATCCGGTCGGCCAAGCCACCAATGAACACGATGAAGACGCCGGAGAACAGCGCAGTGATGGCGACCGCAATATTCATCACATTGGTGGTTAATCTGAGATCCTTCTGCATGTCTGGCGCGACGTTTAGCGTCGTTTGCGCAAATAGCCAGAACGTTAGGACGCCCATAATTATGCCAAAAAGCAATCTCTCGTTTCCCTTGGATCCCGTTGGGGCATTGGTTGGGCCGGTGGAAGGATAGCTAACGTGAGTCGTCATTTAATTCCCCCCATGTGATCTTCAGTTGGGCTGACCTCCAGGGCTCGGGGTACGAAAGACGACGCCGTCTTTCATCACAAAGTCTACCTTGGCCGTGGCGCCGATATCGCCGATGGGATCGCCGGGCATGGCGACGATGTCGGCAAGTTTGCCCGGGGTTAGAACGCCAAGATCGCTACGACCCAGTAGCTCGGCGGCAACACTCGTGCCCGCCTTCAAGGCGCGCACGGAACTGAGCCCCGCCTTGACCATTGCCTGGAATTCCAGGATGCCGTGGCTGAACGGGAACATGCCGCAATCTGTGCCATAGGCGACCTTTACACGGCTTCCGGCCAGCAACCGCTGGGCTGCGAGGATTCCCTGATTATCGCGCCGAAACTTCCACACCGCCTGGCATGGCAAGGTGTTGGTTTGTAGTTTGTATAGGTCCTCCTGGGTCATCTGCATCGTCGGGACGATAAAGGCTCCTGCATCCTCCGCCATCTCGATCCCTTCGGCATCAATCAAATAGGCGTGTTCGAGACTGCGGGCACCACAGCGAATGGCCTGTTTGCATCCGTCTGCGGCCCCCGTGTGAACCGCGACATGCATGCCGAGCTGATGGGCCGTCGTTGTCAGCGCTTCCATCTCGTCGTCGAACCAGGTCACCCGCGCCGGATCGTCGCCGACACTGAAATAGCCGCCGGTGTTCGCCGTCTTGATCCAGTCGCTGCCGAAAGTATGCTCGCGCCGCACCAGCGCTCTGATGCTCCCAAGATCGTCGGCAATCGCTGAGACTGGCAACGTCCAGCGTGAGGCATAGAAGGCACGGAGATCACCGTGGCCGGCGCTCGCGCTAATGATATGCGCGGCAACGAAAAGCCGCGGTCCTTCTACGAGACCGGAATTGAGCGCATTGCGCAGATCGACTGTCGGCCATTCCGGATCGACGCTACCGAGATCGCGTAAGGTCGTAAAGCCGTAGTTCATGTATTCGCGGGCGAGGCTGAGTCCTGTGAGAACTTTAGCCGCGGAAGATTGGAGCGTTTGCGGCGCGAGATTCGCGGCATCCATCGTGAGGTGGACATGGGTGTCGATGAAGCCAGGGCTTGCGGTCCGCTCGGAGAGATCGATTACCTGTGATCCGGGCGGTCGCCCCACCGACCGCTCGATCTTCATAATCCGATTGCCCTCGACGAGGATCTCGGCCGGACCTATCAAAGCGTCGGATAGACCGTCAAACACATTGCCGCACACCAGAACGAGTACACTCATTT
>JAWOMO010000159.1:0-4724 GCA_033852435.1 Nitrospira sp. | reverse complement strand
CGACAATCGAGACCGCGCCATATCGCGACAATCGCGACGTGATCAGCGATATCTCGCGCTTAATCTTAAATGCGCGAATTTACTCAGTTCGATCAGTTGAGATTTTTCGCGGAGATCCATGAACGCGACCTCTTGGGCGATATTCTGTTGCGGGGTACGAGAGTTGCCAACTCGTGTGGCGCTGAGTCGCTGTGCCGTTCCGTCAATTCCCCGGCATCGGTGAAATCGAAGGAGGTGAGACAGAGTTTCACTCGGCACGCAGAGCCACGATTTTATCGAATTCATACATTCTGGCAAGGAGGCATACCCTCATGTTGTTGTCACGCAGACAGTTTATGAAAGTCTCCGCGGGGACGGTCGCCGCTGTGGCGGTGGCCGACAACGTCCTGGCGTTGACCGCGCTGCAGCCGGTCATCGAGGTCGGGAACCCGCTGGGTGACTACCCGGATCGGTCCTGGGAACGCGTCTATCACGACCAGTACCGGTACGATTCCTCGTTTACATGGTGCTGTTCGCCGAATGATACGCACGCCTGCCGCATCCGGGCGTTTGTCCGGAACGGTGTCGTGATGCGGGTCGAACAGAACTACGACCACCAAACCTATGAAGACCTCTACGGCAACCGCGGGACGTTCGCGCATAACCCGCGCATGTGCTTGAAGGGCTATACCTTCCATCGCCGCGTGTACGGCCCCTATCGCTTGAAGGGACCCTTGATGCGGAAGAGCTGGAAGCAGTGGATGGATGATGGCTCCCCGGAACTCACGCCGGACGTCAAACGGAAGTACAAATTTGACAGCCGCTTCCTGGACGACATGCTTCGTGTGTCCTGGGATGTGGCGTCGACGTACTTGGCCAAAGCGATGGTCGTCATCGCCACGCGGTACAGCGGCGAAGCCGGCGCCCGGCGGCTCCGTGAGCAAGGGTACGCGCCGGAAATGATCGAGATGATGAAGGGCGCGGGTGTCCGGTGCTTCAAGCATCGCGCGGGCATGCCGATTCTCGGGTTGCTCGGCAAACACGGGAATACGCGATTCAACAACGGTGTCCTGCCGATCCTGGACAGCTGGATCAGGAAGGTCGGCCCCGATCAAGCACAAGGCGGACGGTATTGGAACAACTACACCTGGCACGGGGATCAAGATCCCTCACAGCCCTGGTGGAACGGTACGCAGAATTGCGACATCGATCTCAGCGATATGCGGTTCAGCAAGCTGAACACCAGCTGGGGCAAGAACTTCGTCGAGAACAAAATGCCCGAAGCGCATTGGAAGTTGGAAAGCATCGAGCGGGGCTGCCGCTTGGTGGTCATCACACCGGAATACAATCCAACCGCGCAGCGAGCAGACTACTGGATTCCCGTACGGCCAGAAACCGACGGGGCGCTGTTCCTTGGTGCCTCCCGGATCATTCTCGACGAGAACATGCACGACGTCGACTTTCTGAAGCAGTACACCGACATGCCGCTGCTGGTCCGGACGGATACGCTGCAGTACCTCGATCCAAGAGAAGTGCTCAAGGACTACAAACTGCCCGATTTCAGCAAGTCCTACAGCGGGCGCATCCAGGCGTTGAAGCCCGAATATATCGAACGCCTCGGCGGCATGATGGTCTGGGACGTGAGCAAGCAACAGGCCATGCCGATACACCGGGAACAGGTCGGTTACCATTTCGTGCAGTCCGGCATCGATCCCGCCTTGACGGGAACGTACCGTGTGAAGTTGCTCAACGGCCGCGAAGTAGACGTGATGCCGATCTACCAGCTCTATCTGATCCACCTGCAGGACTATGATTTGGATACGGTGCACCAGATCAATCGAGCTCCGAAGGATCTCATCGTTCGCTGGGCCAGGGATTCGGGCACGATCAAGCCCGCCGCCATTCATAATGGTGAGGGCGTCTGCCACTACTTCCATATGACCTCGATGGGCCGGGCGGCGGCGCTGGTCCTCATGTTGACGGGAAACATCGGAAAATTCGGCACCGGCTGCCACACCTGGTCGGGCAATTATAAGGTGGGCATCTGGAATGCCTCCCCCTGGTCGGGATCCGGTGCCGGCGTGTATTTGGCAGAGGATCCATGGCAGATCAATCTCGACCCGAACGCGCACGGGAAAGAAATCAAGTATCGCACGTACTACTACGGCGAGGAGCCGGGCTACTGGAACCACGGCGATACCGCCTTGATCGTCAATACGCCCAAGTACGGACGCAAGGTGTTCACCGGCAAGACCCACATGCCGACCCCCAGCAAGCTCCGGTGGGTGGTGAACGTCAATATTCTCAATAACTCGAAACACCACTACGACATGGTGAGGAACGTCGATCCGAACATCGAGTGCCTCGTGGTCCAGGACGTCGAGATGACCTCGGATGTCAACCATGCTGACATCGCCTTCGCCGCGAATAGTTGGATGGAGTTTACCTATCCGGAGATGACCGCCACCGTCTCGAATCCGTGGATTCAAGTCTGGAAAGGTGGCATCCGGCCGCTCTACGACACCCGCAACGATCTTGACACGTTTGCCGGCGTCGCGGCCAGGTTGGCGGAAATGACCGGGGACAAGCGGATGAAGGACCTGTTCCAATTTGTGTATCAGAATCGAGTCGATGTGTACGCGCAGCGTGTGTTTGATGCCTCCAGCACCTTGTATGGCTACAGTGCCGACGTCATGCTGAAGTCGGAAAAGGGCTGGATGGTTATGGTGCGGACCTATCCGCGGCATCCGCTCTGGGAAGAAGTCAACGAGAGCAAGCCGCAATGGACCAGATCGGGGAGGCTGGAAACGTACCGGATCGAGCCGGAGGCGATCGAATACGGTGAAAACTTCATCTCACACCGCGAAGGGCCTGAAGCGACGCCGTATCTGCCGAATGCCATCATGTCGACCAATCCGTATGTCCGGCCGGATGACTACGGCATTCCCATCACGGCGAATCATCATGATGACAAGACGGTGCGCAACATCAAGTTGCCGTGGCAGGACATTAAGCAGCACAGTAACCCGTTGTGGGAGAAGGGATACCAGTTCTACTGCGTGACCCCGAAGACCCGGCATCGGGTGCACAGCCAGTGGTCGGTGAACGACTGGGTGCAGATTTATGAGTCGAACTTCGGCGATCCGTACCGCATGGACAAACGGACACCGGGGGTCGGCGAGCACCAGTTGCACATCAATCCGCAGGCGGCCAAAGACCGTGGCATCAACGACGGTGACTATTGCTATGTCGACGGCAACCCGGTGGACCGGCCGTACCGCGGCTGGAAACCCTCGGATCCGTTCTACAAGGTCGCCCGCTTGATGATCCGTTGTAAATACAACCCGGCCTATCCGTACCACGTGACGATGGCGAAGCACGCCCCGTACGTGTCCACGCCGAAGTCCGTGAAAGGCCACGAGACGCGGCCCGACGGACGCGCCATCGCGGTGGACACCGGCTATCAATCCAACTTCCGGTACGGGGCGCAGCAGTCCTTTACGAGAAGCTGGTTGATGCCGATGCACCAAACCGACTCACTCCCGGGCAAGCACGCGATTGCCTGGAAGTTCAAGTGGGGGTATGCCATTGACCACCATGCAGTAAATACCACCCCGAAGGAATGTCTGATCCGCATCACCAAGGCGGAAGACGGCGGTATCGGGGCCCGGGGTCCGTGGGAACCGGTCCGGACCGGCTTCACGCCGGGTCAGGAGAACGAGTTCATGATCAAGTGGCTCAAGGGCGAACACATCAAGATCAAGGTGTAAGGCCACGAGTCGAGCAGCTTGAAGAAGATGTGCAAACGAATGCGAGTCACTAACCAACTGATCATGACAAGAAGGAGGATTCACCATGCCCGAAGTGTATAACTGGCAACTGGGACGGAAGATGCTGTATCCCTATGAGGAACGGCATCCGAAGTGGCAGTTTGCCTTTGTGTTCAACATCAATCGATGCTTGGCGTGTCAGACCTGTTCCATGGCTGACAAGTCGACCTGGCTCTTCTCGAAGGGGCAGGAATACATGTGGTGGAACAACGTGGAAACCAAGCCCTACGGCGGGTATCCCCAGTTCTACGACGTGAAGATCACCCAGCTCATCGAGCAGGTGAACCCGGGGGGCCAGGTGTGGAATGTGCGGGTCGGCCGCAAGCACCATGCGCCGTACGGGGTGTTCGAAGGGATGACCATTTTCGACGCGGGCGCCAAGGTGGGCCAGGCGGCGATCGGCTACATTCCGACGGACCAAGAGTGGCGGTTCGTAAACATCTATGAAGACACGGCGACCTCGATGCGGTCGTTGGTCGAGGGCATCGACCGATCCGGATTTTCGAGAGATGAGCCCTGGCGGTTGACCGGTAGCAGTCTGCCGGAGCATGAAACGTTCTTCTTCTATCTCCAGCGGATCTGCAACCACTGCACCTATCCGGCCTGCGCGGCGGCGTGCCCTCGCAAGGCGATCTATAAGCGCCCCGAAGATGGTATCGTCCTGATCGATCAGTCCCGGTGCCGGGGTTACCGTAAGTGCATGGAGCAGTGTCCCTACAAAAAGCCCATGTACCGTGGCACAACGCGCACCTCTGAGAAGTGTGTTGGCTGCTACCCGCGCGTTGAGGGAAATGATCCGCTGAGCGATGGCGTGCCGATGGAAACACGCTGCATGGCGGTATGCCCTGGCAAAATCCGTTTGAACGGGCTGGTAGACATTGCCGCCGATGGCTCGTGGGTCGAAAACCCGAAGCA
>JAWOMO010000162.1:0-4574 GCA_033852435.1 Nitrospira sp. | reverse complement strand
TACCTCCTACAGGCCATGGGGTAGATAAGGCGTCACGAGTCCGTTTCCCGAACTGACCTGGCTAGGAGACCAGCATGTCGAGGGTAGGGCTATTCGTGTGGATCTTGGCCGGACTTTTCTTGACCCTTGCGCGACAAGCCTCGGCCTTCGGACCGTGAATACACCCAGGAGTGAAATATGCTTCGAGAACATCACCCCATACGACCCAGCACTGTGGCGCACATCTTGGAGATCGCCAGGATCTACGCCCGCACACAGTCCCTGACCCAAACGGCGCACTATATCGGCCCTCATCAACCGCGACCCTGCACCCGAGAGGCTATCCGTCAGTTATTGCTGAAAGGTCGCGCACACGGCTTGATCGACTACACACCGCAACATCTGCGCTATCGACAACATACGCACATGTTGCGGCGCCAATCCGCCTCGTCGATTGCCAGCCGCCACCCGACCCTTACCACCTTCCGAGACCTCGCACGCGCGGTCAACATGCCAGTCCAGCGATTGCTCAAGAGTTTGATGCCTCGGCAACGCCAGCGTCTGCAGGATATCTTTCACGCACGCCTCCGGCACCAACACAAACAGCACACATTTCAGGAGTATCGCGCCCTTGTGGACCGTTTGGGATTCCATCCTAGTACGACGATAATGGACCACGAAATCCGCACCCTCTCCATTCGGATTCGTCGCTACTGGGGCGGCATTACCCAATTTCGAACCACTCATCAGATCCCGCTGCCCACCCATGGCAATCGCATTGTCGGAGCACGCAACCGGGATACACGCAAAACGCAGCTCCTGCGCGCCATCAGCGAACACCCGGTGGTCGGCATGTCCACACTCCGCCCTCGAGACCGGACCTTGGCTCGAGACCTCATCCGAGAACACGCCTTACGCCGCACCACCGTCCGCCGCGTCCACATTGTGACGGCACCCGGCATCGATCCGACCCCGCTAGTCCGATCGCTCTTGCGACGCTCGCGTCAACAACCTCGACGCGTCCTTCTGCATCGACAACCCACAGCTGCATAAGGAGACGACATGTTGGGCGCAAGCTCTCACGGCATCTCAACAAGTCTCCTTCACACAAATCACCCATACCGCATGCCCGCAATAGGATGTATGCACTGCGCCGCAGAAGATTCCGACCGTGTCTCGACCTGGTGGCCATGTGTTCGCACGGCGACCGACTGCGCTATCTCGGGGGATGCCGCTGCGAACACAATCATGCCGCGAATGCCCAGTACGAACGACAACGCCAACAGGCCAGAGGCGAGGGGGACGGGAATGTGATTGTGCCGGCCACGGCGGTAGGGAACCATTTTCTGAAGTCACGACGGAAGTGACTGCTGCAGATGAACAACAGATCCGAGACCTGTGCGTCCAAGTATAGACGGCTTGGAGTCGACAGGATCTCGATACCTTACGGAAAGTGACGACGCCGGAGAAGTTGCTTTACTTCAACAACGCGTTGGCCGATAAGAGGAGCCAAGAGGTGGAAGATCTGATTGAAAATGTCATGGTGATGAATGTGGAGGCATGTGAATTCCGGGCCGAGGATGCCAGGATCTGTGGCACCGTGTTGCTCCATTGCAGGGCGCGCGATAATACGGTGTCTGTTACGAAACAGCTGGATGAGTCGAGCGTTCTCATCGAGAGCGATCGGTCGACACCGACGGCGATGCACAAAGCCTGGACGTTCGTGCGATTTCAGCATGGCAAATGGCTGCTTTCCGCCATCCAGCAGGTCCATTCCTAGGACTTGAAATGCTGAGATCGCGGCGCTGGGCATGGATCTTTCAAGCACGGACCGGCAACCTGGCGGCAACATGGAAGGCAAAGAAACCCGCTTCAGGATCGCCCGAACGGCACTTGTCGCCAGTGCCACCACCGCCACCTCGCTGAAGCACGTGGGGATACCGTGTGGCCGTTACTCATCGGTTTTTTGATCACTCTCTGGGCTATCGCCTTCTTGATCTGGTCGTTATGGAGATGGCGACCGCCGGGTAACGAGGTGCGTCGCCCCACGCAAGGCCCCTTCCATAGGCCGTGAGCAACTGCTACAGGACGACATGACCTTGAACGGGTTCCTCCAAATCGCGCTGTTCTTCCTCGTCCTCCTCGCACTGGTGAAGCCCCTCGGTTGGTATATGGCACGCGTCTACGAAGGGACGCGGACTCCACTCGATCCTGTCCTTGGTCCGATAGAGCGGACGATCTACCGGCTCGGCGCGGTACGAGCGACCGAGGAAATGGACTGGAAGACCTACGGGGTCGCGATGCTGCTGTTCAGCGCGGCCGGTATGTTCGCTCTCTATGTCCTTCAACGATTCCAAGGGTTCCTTCCGCTCAATCCCCAGGGCTTCGGCACGGTCCCAGCGGATTTGGCCTTCAACACCGCTGCCAGTTATGTCACGAACACCAACTGGCAGGCCTATGCCGGCGAAGCCACCATGAGCTATTTGACCAATATGTTGGGGATGACCGTGCAGAACTTCGTCGCGGCCGCCACGGGGATGGCTAGCCTGGTCGCGCTCATCCGAGGACTCGCGCGCCGAAGTAACGGAACCATCGGCAACTTCTGGGTCGATCTCGTGCGCAGCACGCTCTACATTCTCTTGCCGCTTGCCCTCGTCTCTTCCCTCGTCCTGGTGTCGCAGGGTGCGGTGCAAACGCTCGATGGCTACAAGACGATGCAGCTGCTCCAGCCGGTCGTCTACGATCGGCCGATGACGGATATCGGTGGCAGACCGGTCTTAGATGGGGAGGGCAAACCGAAGACTGAGAAGGTGACGGTCACTCAGCAGATTCTTGCCGTCGGCCCGGCTGCCACTCAGGTCATTAGCCGTGATCTCGGTACGTCTGGAGGGGGGTTCTTCAACGCCAACTCGGCGCATCCGTTGGAAAGCCCGACACCCCTCAGTGATTTTCTCCTGCTTGTCGTGCAGACCATGCTGGCGGCCGCTTTTACCTATACCTTCGGCAAGATGGTGGGTGATACCCGTCAGGGTTGGGCGGTGCTGGCTGCCATGCTGCTCGTCCTCCTGCTGTTCGTCGAGGTTGCGTATCATGCCGAAGCGACCGGCAATCCGCGCTTCTCGACGCTCGGGGTCAATCAGGTTTCCGGTGAGCAACAGCCAGGGGGGAACATGGAAGGCAAGGAAGTGCGCTTCGGGATCGCCCGTACAGCGTTGGTTGCCACCGTGACGACTGGCAGTTCGACCGGAGCTGCCAACGGGATGCACGATTCCTTGACCCCACTCGGCGGCTTGGTCACGCTGATGATGATGCAATATGGCGAAGTGATCTTGGGCGGCTTGGGGACCGGACTCTCGGGGATGCTGGTGTTTGTGATCATCGCGGTCTTCATCGCGGGTCTGATGATCGGGCGCACGCCCGAATATCTTGGCAAGAAAATCGAACCGTACGACATGAAGATGGCCGCGCTCGTCATCTTGATCATGCCGGTGGTCGTGTTAGGATTCACTGCATTGGCAGTTGGCACGGACGTGGGCAAGAGCTCGATCTTCAATCCCGGCCCGCATGGCTTCAGCGAGGTGCTGTACGCCTATACATCTATGGGAAACAACAATGGCAGTATATTTGGCGGGCTGAATGCCAATACGCCGTTTTACAATCTGACCGGCGGCGTTGCGATGCTCATCGGCCGCTTCTGGCTGGCCATTCCCATCTTGGCACTGGCTGGTTCCCTTGCGAGAAAACAGCTGAGACCGCCGGGGGCGGGTAGTTTGCCTACTCATACCCCGACGTTTGTCTTGCTGCTGATCGGGGTCGTGATCTTGGTCGGAGTGCTCACGTTTCTTCCTGCGCTCGCCCTGGGGCCTATTGTAGAGCACGTGATCATGACCACTCGGTAATCGACCCGGCCCGAGAGGCCGGCGGGATCGTTGACGCCTTATCACGCGTCTTCTAGAATCCAGTGGGTTTATCGTAGGGCACGCGGTTGTTCGGCTTGCGCCATCACCAACTGCGTCAGAGGAATGTTATGGACAATCACCGGCCAGACCCCGATGCCTTGTTGAGGCGCGTGCAGGCTGAAGAGGCCGAGCAGGCGCGCGGCAAGCTCAAGGTCTTCTTCGGCGCCACGGCCGGTGTGGGGAAGACGTATGCCATGCTCGGAGCGGCGCATGAGCAGCAAAATGACGACGTGGACGTCATCGTCGGATGGGTCGAAACGCACGGTCGGGCGGAGACGGAAGCCCTGCTCCAAGGGCTGGCGATTCTGCCGCCACGCGTCGTGGAACATCGCGGAACGACATTACGGGAATTCGATCTCGATGCGGCGCTCGCACGTCGTCCTCAGCTCATTCTCATGGACGAACTGGCCCACACCAATGCCCCTGGATCTCGGCATCCGAAACGATGGCAGGATGTGAAGGAACTCTTGAAGGCGGGCATCAACGTCTATACGACCGTGAACGTGCAGCACCTGGAGTGCCTGAACGATGTGGTGGCTCAGATCACCGGAGTGCGGGTGAGTGAGACGGTGCCAGACTCGGTGCTCGAACAGGCCGATGATGTCGAGCTGATCGATCTTCCCCCCGACGACCTTC
>JAWOMO010000003.1:0-6334 GCA_033852435.1 Nitrospira sp. | reverse complement strand
GAGGAGTCTTATGAGTGAAGTCGTCATGCTACAGCTGATTGGACTCTCGGTGGTTGGAACCGGGATTGTGATCCTCCTGTTTATCCGGGCGCAGTTCGCCCGGGTGATCGGGTTCGTTTCGATCGTTCTCGGACTCTTCGCGCTCGTCGCGCTGGCCGTGCCTCAGATGGCCTCGCTCCCTCCGGCCGAAGAGAAGTTCGACATTGCCACCGTGAAGACACCGACGGACATGGCGGCCATCGGTCAAAAGATTTTCTTCAGCAAAGGGCAATGCGCCCTCTGCCATTCGATCGGCCCGAGCGAATCGGCGCGTTGCCCGGATTTGAAGGGCATCGGCGCCAAACTCAGCCGTGAATTCATCTTCGAAAGTCTGACGCAGCCGCAATCCTATATCTATCTCGACTATCGGCATGAAGGCTTGCCGAAGGAGTATCCGGCCAGGATGCCCTATATCAACAAGAACCCGATCGGCTTGACCAAGAATGAAATTCTTTCCGTGATCGCATTCCTGCAGCAAATGAGCGGCGAGCCGATTTCAGTGACAACGTCGGAGCTCGAAGTGCCGGGACAAGCGCCTGCTGCGCCGGTCAAAGCAGCAGATTCCGCTCCGGTCGCCGTGGCACAAATGCACTGAGGAGGCACCAATGGGCGCGTTAACAAGACCAACGATCTTATTGGTTGTCGTTTACCTGCTGTTGAAGTTCGTTGTCCCGAACATTCCCGGATCGGCGCCGCTGCCATCCAGCTTGATCTTTCTCTACATCATGCTGACGTTGACCGGGATCGTGATTCTCGGGACCATGAGCGGTGAGTCCAAGGATGCCTTCTGGGGCCCGATCCAGCGTTTCCTTACCGGAGAGAACATCGGCGGGTTGCAATCGGCACGGTATGCAGTGTTGATTATTTTTCCCTTGCTGGTCGGGTGGCAGACCTACAGCAGTACCGCGGTCAGCGATCAACCGCCGGCTGAGAATCGTACGATTCACCCGGCGCCTCCCGGTGAATACACGGGTCTGTCGAACCCTGTCGCAAAGACGCCGGATAACATCATGCAGGGGAAAGGCTTCTACGCCGCGTTCTGTTCCCCCTGCCACGGCGGAAACTTCGACGGTAAAGGGCCTGCGGCTCGCGGCTTCAATCCTCCACCGGCGAACTTCTCCGACCCCACGACCATCGCCATGCTTCAAGAGAGTTATCTCTTCTGGCGCATCAAGAAAGGTGGTGTCGGATTGCCGATCGAAGGCATGCCCTGGAAGTCCGCCATGCCACGCTGGGAAGTGGAGCTGCCGGACGAGTGGATCTGGAAGATCATCATGGGTGAATACGACGGGGCCCATCAATCCCCAAGAACCTGGGAATAGCCGATCGCGTCGGTTGAACAAGCAACGAGGCTCGTATGACACGGGGAAACAGAGAACGCATACAATGGGGCAGCGCGGTCGCGGCAATGGGGCTGGCGATGTTCGTTGCCGGAGCAACGGCCGGATTCGCCCAGGAGAGTGTCGCGGTTCGCGCGGTGATGGTCAAGGGGGCCTTACCGGTCGATGATCCCACCGCCGCTGCCTGGAACAGCGCGCCGCAGGCCCAGTTCCCCATGTCACCGCAAGTTCATTGGCAGAACCGGATTCAGGAAGTGACTGTCAAGGATCTGAAAGTGCGTGCCTTGAACGACGGGAAGCAGGTTGCGGTCTTGTTGGAGTATGCCGATCCCACCGAGGATCCGGCCGATGCCGCCGCGCTGGAATTCATGGTCGGGGACAAGAAGGCGCACTTTGCTCACGGCCAGCCCATGGCACAAGTTGAAGGCGGGCCGGTCAACATCTGGTTCTGGCGGAACAAAGACGGTAAAGCCGTCGATATGAACGCCCAGGGATTTGGCACCCTCAAAGCTCAAGAGCATCAGGATGTGGCAGCGAAGGGGGTCTACGCCAATGGAACCTGGAAGGTCGTGTTTTCGCGAAACCTTTCAACCGGACATCCCGATGAAGACATGCAAGTGACACCGGGTCAGTTCATCAACGTCGCCTTTGCCGTCTGGGATGGCAGAAAAGATGCGGCAGGAGATCTGGTGGAGAAGGGGTCGCAAAAAGCGGTGTCCTCTTGGTGGTATTTCCGGGCCGAAGCACCTCCGGACTATTCTAGCTATCTGTACGCTGCGCTGGCCATGGGCCTGGCGTTGGCCTTTCAGTTCGTGTTGATCCGCAAATTGAAGAAAGGGCAGTCAGCATGAAGGCGGCAAGACTGCAAGTCATAGGAGCGGTGGCTGGTCTGGTGGGAATCTGGGCTCTGGTTGCCGGGGGCTGTGCGAGCGAGCAGCAGAAGAAGGGGCATGAGCTCTACGCCCACTACTGTATGCATTGTCATGGTGAGAACGGTCGGCAGAACGAAGGTTTCAACTGGTCATCTATGCCGGATCCCAAACCGAAAGATCTCTCCAACAAGTCCGAGATGGGGACCTTTAAGGACGAAGATATTTTCAATACGATTTCACGCGACATGAAGGATACGAGCCCGGGCGGCGACAAGATCGGCGATGATGAATTTGCTGTGCCGACGATGCCGACCTTCAAGTACACGCTTTCGGAAGATGAAATTTGGGCGATTGTCGGCTATGTGCGGACCCTGCACGGGATGAAGCTGGAGTTCAAAGTCGAAGAGCGCAAGAAAGAACTGGCTGATGCATTGAAGGCCGCGCAGGAGAAGTTCGACCAAGCCAAGCAGGCCTACGAGGCGGCGGAAAAGAAGGCGAGCGAGGAAGCAGAAAAGAAGAGCGAAGCGCTGAAGAAGGATGTCGAAGTCGACGAATCCTCCTATGCCAAAGAACAGGCGGCCATGACGCAGGCGAAAAAGGAGCTTGATATGGCTCAGGCCGCGTTGAACAATTTCTCGACGAGGCCAGGGAAAGGCGTGAACGTGGCCAGGCCGGATCTGACGATGAAACCCGATCAGGCCACGCAATTGGCCGAAGTCGGGAAACGGCTCTACTCGAATAAGTACGGCTGCAACGGTTGCCATAGCCTCGGTGAAGAAGGTGGAAAAGTCGGTCCGGCCTTGGATCGCGCGGGGTTCCGTTTGAATTCCACGTGGGTGTACCGCTGGGTCAAGAACCCCCAGGCCATGAAACCGGAAACCAGGATGCCGGCATTGGGCCTCAGCGATGCGGATGCGAAGGCCGTGTCCATGTATCTGAGCACGTTGCGCGCGCCGAAATCGGAACCGCCTGCCGACAAACAAGCGAGCTAGACTCAGATCAGAAATCCTCCCAAGAGGCCAGCCAACAGCGCTGTGCCAACCCAGACATGTCGACGAAACATGTCGAAGGCCGGCAGTGGCGCAACGGGGTTTCTGAGCTTCAGGGCCTGCGTGGCACAATACAGGCTCACTCCTGCAAGCACCGCATAAAAGAACCACCCGATTTGCGTCAGCCATCCTGCCAGTCCCAATAGTGCGACCATCACGGTGAAGCTGACCCCGACCGCCAGCCAGGCAGAAGTTCTGAAGAAGAGGGCCGACGACTTCACGCCAATGCGTTCGTCGTCTTCCCGGTCCTGCAGCGCATAAATCGTATCGTACCCGACAGCCCAGCAGGCCGTAGCGACAAAAACCAGCCAAGCCGGATCCTCGATCGTGCCGTGTGAAGCGGCCCAGGCCATGATGGTCCCCCAACCGAATGCAATGCCCAGCATCGCCTGTGGGATCTGGACCACTCGCTTGGCAAAGGGGTAGAGCCCGGCCAGGAGTAGCGCAATAGGGCTCAGCATGATCGTGAACGAGTTCAACGACAGCACGAGGAGGGCGGCTCCGGCGAGGAGGATGCCGACTACGACCACCGCGTGCCATGGACGCAGCTCTCCGGAAGCCAAGGGGCGATGTTGGGTTCTCGTCACATGCCGATCAAATCGGCGGTCCGCGAGATCGTTCAGGACCACTCCTGCGCTTCGCATCAGAAAAGAGCCGAGAGAAAAAATCACGATGAGCGACCAGGGTGGAATGCCTCGCGCAGCGAGGATGAGCGACCACAGTGTCGGGAGAAGCAGAAGCCATGTTCCGGTCTGATTCCGCAGCCGTATCAGTCGGCTGACGGCGGACCAGGAGAGATTCGATTGAGATGGGACGTCGTGAAGCGGGGCCGACGGCGCAATCATGGAGCCAACGTAGCCGAGGCTCCGTGCACTGTCAATTGCATCGAACGGTCCTTGAGTTGTGATCAACGGATGAATTTCGGTATAAAGATCATTGTGCGAACGCCTCATGTTTGCTTGCCCATTATCTCCCGACGGCCGGCTGCTTCACTGTGTGTCGGGATCGTTTCGCTGGCACTCGCTGGTTGCGGGCTCTTCTCCAGTCGCGATGGGGTAGGGATCGGCTACTATTTACCGCTCACGGTGCAGTTGCGTCCCGCCTCGAGCATCGCTGCCGCACAGGTGCAGTATCAGGATGCGTGCGGCTATCCGAAAACCATACCGATCGGTGCCATGCTTGAAGAGGCGGTCAAACGCAAGACCGGCCGGGTGTTTGAAAAGGTGGTGACCGACGCCTCCGGTGCAATTGCCGTCGATGGCTATGAGGATGTCTCCTTGGGGATGACCAGACTGGACCTTGTGATTTCGCAGAAGGCCAACCGAAGCTATCCGGCGACACTCGCGATCGGATTGGACTTTGCCTATACGGCGGCGGACGGGACCGTACTCTTCACCAAGAAACTTCAAAGTGTCGGGCGTGGCGAGGTCGACGTGACCGAGTCTTCCTGTGAAGTCAAAGGACTCGACAAGCTTGCGCAAGAGGCCATCAGCAATGTCACCGACGGGATGGCCAAACAGCTGGGCACTTCGAGTAAGATTCTCACGGCGGCGGAGGCTCCCAAAACTGGTGCGCCTCGAACCGGCGGGCCTGTTCCGCCTTCGCCGATCGCAGCGGGAGGCGCATACGAAGCTGTGAAGGCTCAACCGAAACTCACGGCTCCTGTGCCGCCGCCGGCGGCCGAGGAGGCATCGACGTTGGTGTTTCGAGCCATCATCCGTGACGAGAACCGGAATCAGCTGCTCCATTCTGGTGAAGCCCTTGGGGTCGAGATCGAGGTCAAGAATGAGGGACCAGGATCGGCGTCGGGGGTGGAAGTGCTGGTCGGCGGCACGCCGGCGCTGGTCGAGCATATTCCCAGCGTACTGCCCGTTGGAGATCTGCCCGCTGGTGATGTGAAACGCGTGTCCCTGGATGGGAAAGTCGGGACCGTTACTGAGGCGGGCCAGGCAGAGCTGGTTCTTGCGCTGCGGAGTCAGTCTGGAAGTGCCCATATACCGGCGGCCAAAAAGTTTTTGGTGGCCATAAAACCAGCCGATGCACCAGAGGCCGCGATGGTACCGATCGACGTCGATGAGGTTCCCAAAAATTCGGGAAAGCTCAAGCAGCCCAAGGCGGTCGGTATTGCCATTGGGATCGGACAATATCGCGAGACTGGCCTGCCCAGGGTCAAGTTTGCGGCTCAAGATGCCGAGGTCATGGCGAAGTACTGGAGCGCCATCGGCGGTATCCCGCCTGACCGAATACGTCGACTCATCGATAGCCATGCGCTCAAAACCGATGTGGCTGAGGCCTTTGAAGAATGGCTTCCCAAGCACGTCGATCCGACGACGGTCGTCTATGTCTATGTCTCCGGCCGCGGGATCGTGGAGCCGACGACCGGAGCTGTGTCCGTGATCCCATTCGATGGCATGGCCTCGTCTGGCGCTCGCGTCTATTCGCTGAGGCGTTTACAGGAATCTCTGGTCAAGCTGTCGATTTATCGAGCCATCATCATGCTCGATCTGTCGCTTGAATATGGTCAGCTCCCAGAGGGGGCAACTCATGCCGCCCCGCTCTGGGAACTGGAGGGCCAGGACAAAGACAAGATCATGTGGATGGTGGGAAACAGGGCGGTTCAGGAAGCCCACGCCTACGATCTCGGACAGCACAGTCTGTACACGTACCACTTGCTACGCGGATTGGGTGGGGAAGCAGACATCGATAAGGATGGGACGATCTTTGCCGGGGAACTCTGCGCCTACAGCAGGGGACGGGCCGCGAAAATGGCCCGCGAACAGTTTGGCGACGACCAGGAGCCTCTCTGTGTCCCAGGGCCAGGCCAAGGGGCCATGGTCCGTTTGCAGCCCCTCGCGAAACTGAAATAGGTAATCAGGAGAAAAAAGGCTTCCCACATCCCATGCAAAAACCCCTTGAGGCTGAGAAAAAACCCGTGTAGGTTATGGGTTCTCGTTCGGCGCCGGCGTAGCTCAGTTGGTAGAGCAGCGGTTTCGTAAACCGCAGGTCGCCCGTTCAATCCGGGTCGCCGGCTCCA